>JAFLTN010000047.1 GCA_022510445.1 Muribaculaceae bacterium
GACACTCAATCGTTCCCTACTGACGTCAACAGGTGATTTGCGGGTATCAAGCAGGAGCTTAGCATAGCTAATTCGGAGAAATAAGCACTTTACCTTGTTTTGTAGATTTCTAATCAGTAAATTTGAACATAATTCTAATTATTATGAAAAAGAGCTCTTTATTGTTTCTTTTCCTGCTGTTATGGACAGTCGGGAATGCCCAACAGGCTTTATGGGGCGGATCGCAGATAGTGTCGCCTGAGATTAATCCTGACAATACCGTCACATTCCGTCTTTTCGCACCGAACGCTAAGAAAGTTCAGGTTACCGGTGACTTTCTGCCGATGCAGAAAAAACAGGTGCCCGGACTCGGAGAAGTAGAGGAGCCGGGAGTTGCCGATCTCACGAAAGATGATAACGGTGTCTGGAGTTTTACCACACCTTCACCTCTTTCTCCGGAACTTTACGGATACTCTTTTTTAGTAGACGGCCTGAAAATGATGGATCCTTCAAATGTGTATATGATCAGGGATGTGGCTACTGTCACAAACGTATTCCTGATTGATGGAGAAGGTTCAAGAGCGCATTATTATAAGGTTAACGACGTGCCGCATGGAAGTGTCTCGAGGGTCTGGTATGACAGTCCGGGTCTCGGAAAGAAAAGACGGATGACTATCTATACCCCGCCTGGCTATGAAGACAGCAAAGATTCCTATCCCGTGTTCTATTTGCTTCATGGAGCCGGAGGGGACGAGGAAGCATGGATTGCATTAGGAAGGACGGCACAGATTCTGGACAATCTTATTGCAGAAGGTAAGGCCGAACCCATGATAGTGGTCATGACAAATGGTAATGCAGTGCAAAGCGCCGCGCCCGGTGAATCGGCTGAGGGCTTCACTGTGCCGAAGATGGATGTCTCAAGAATGAACCGAGGAGAATTCGAAGCATCCTTCCCGGATGTTGTCAATTATGTCGACACTCATTACAGAACAAAGGCAGACAAGCATCACAGGGCCATTGCCGGTTTGTCGATGGGAGGATTCCATTCTTTGCATATCTCAAAGCAATATCCTGATCTTTTTGACTATATCGGACTTTTTTCTGCTGCCATATTCCCGCCACAAGGTGCTCAGTCGTCCGTTTATGAGGATATGACGGGCAAGCTGAGAAATCAGTTTGAAATGAAGCCTGAGCTATACTGGATTGCAATAGGGGATAAGGACTTTCTTTATGAGGATAATGTGAAGTTCCGTAAGTTGTTGGATAAAAACGGTTTCCCATATGTCTATTATGAAAGTCCCGACGGACATATATGGAAAAACTGGAGAATATATCTGACGGAGTTTGTGCCGATGCTTTTTAAATGATATAACTTCACCATGCAGCCGCTGGTCGGCTGCACACGGTGAAGACAGAAAACCCCAGACTTACTTCAATTGTCTGGGGTTAAAATATCTTAAGTCTCTTCGGGATTTTAAGCCGGAGAATCGGAGGCAGAGACTACCGGAATCCCATTGAGGGGGCTGCCTAATGGATTAATTAGCGGGGGCCGGTGCCGGTGCATTGGCCGGTGCCGGAGCAGGCATAGTTGTTTCTGCCGGTGTCGGGTTGATATTGGAACGGTTCACCGGAGTCTTGATGGTGAAAGAAGCAAGGATGCTTATCACGCAGATGAAGACTGCAAGGCTCCAAGTTGCCTTTTCAATGAAATCGGTGGTTTTACGGTAACCAAGATATTGGTTGCCTTGTGAATAATCGGAAGCAAGACCACCACCTTTAGACTTTTGAATGAGGACGGCACCGATTAACAATACGCATGCTAAAACGATAAGAATGCTTAGGAAAATATACATGATGTTGTGCTTTTTCGAGACTGAACACGTCAGCCCTGAGGTTTATTTTTATTGTTTTTAATTTTTATGAGCTTCTTAATGAAGCGAATTTGGTCTGCAAAATAAATGTTTTTCTCCGTATTAATCAAATTTTGAGCCTCAATAATTCCTAAAGCCTCTTCATAACGCTGCTCTTTAAGGAGAGACTGAAGCAATGTAAACGACTTATCCTTAGGTGTTTCTTTGGCCGGAGAGACTTTCATTCCGTCTTCCTGAGAGTCGCTTGATTCCTCTTCCTGTAGATCAAGCCGCTCTTCTTCCGAATAACCTTCCGGAATATAGACTCCCGGCATCGTGTCGGCTTTGCCCCCGAATTTATCCAGAAAAGAATCGATCGTTTCCATAGTTGACGATACCGGCTTACCCATACCGGGGTAAAGTGTAATGAGTTCATTGGAATCGACTCCGAGAATCAGGCAAACGGTGGTTGCATCTCCGATGTTGACGGCTATCAGCTTACGAAGCTTTATGGCCTCGGGACTATCCGGGTCAAGTTTTCTGTATTCCTCGATCAGTGGACCTACAAAATAGGGATATTTAAGATTACCAGTTTCCAAGTGTAGCGTTAAAGATAAGATTTACAAGTTCGTCGCAGATTTCATTACAAAGATCATCCTGTACGTCGGTAAGCATCAAAGTGCTTGAAAACTGACGGTAGGCCGAAAAACTTTGGTCGATATCGTTCGAAGGGTTCTTGGTGTCGGTGTATTTAACCCTTACGGTAATGGTGAGTCGAGTTTCGGTGGCATATGCATCCTCACCCACTGACTGAGGGGAAAGACTATACCCTGTGATTTCTCCGGTCATTTCAAGATCTGAATTGCCGTCGACTTCCTGGAGCCGGGTCTGACGGGTGACTGTATCCAGCAATTTGTTCTCAAAAGTCTGTTGAAGAGGAGGATATACCAATGCTGCGCGAATGGGGAATTCGGTTATGTCAATCGTCTTGTAAATATCATAATTGAGGGCAGACCCGTTGAATTTATATGAAGGGATGCATCCCGTCAGCAATAACAGAGGGATGGTTACAAGTGTGAGCAGTGTCTTTCTTCCTATATTTGAACTTATTTTTTCGATTATATTCATGATGCAGGGTTTGACTCTTTTGACTCAGAGGTAAGGTCTATGCCGAATTCATGGATTTTCCTGTAAAGAGTGCGTTGAGATATGTTAAGCTGTTCGGCGGTTAGTTTTTTATTGCCATTGTTTCTCCGAAGGGCGGAAATGATTGTTTCCTTTTCAGCATCTTCGAGAGTGGCAGCGCCAGTGATAATAGTGTCTACCGGAGTAGCGATTGTATCCTTCAAGGGACCTTCATATTTAATTAGAGACTGAAGTGTGTCGTTTCTCGGATATGAGGTTGTGGCAGCCTCCATTTCTTCCACTTTCCGGCTGAGCGCATTGAGCTCGTTTCTGAGTCCGTAGACCAGCTGGAGAAGCATTTCACGTTCAGTCTCATAACTCTTTTCACGTTTGCTGGCTACAAGAGATGCCTTGCCGGAATAATCCATGGGTAGAAGATGAAGCAAGGTTTCCCGTTCGATAACCTCGCCGGCATTGAAAAGCGCAAGCTGTTCAACAATATTTTTAAGTTGCCTTACATTTCCGGGCCAGCGGTAAAGCAGCATGGCTCTCCGGGTTTCTTCCGAGAAAGTTATGACGGGAGTCATATATTTCTCCGCGAAATCGGCGGCGAATTTACGTGCAAGCAGCACTACGTCTTCACCCCGGTCATGAAGAGGCGGGACATTAATCACTACTGTGGATAGACGATAATAGAGGTCTTCGCGAAACTTGCCCTTTTCCACTGCCTTGAGAAGGTTGACATTTGTGGCCGCAACAATGCGGATATCAGTCTTCTGCACTACAGATGAGCCTACCTTCAGGAATTCGCCTGTCTCGAGCACCCTGAGGAGACGGGCCTGGGTGGTGAGGGGAAGTTCAGCCACTTCATCAAGGAAAATAGTACCTCCGTCGGCCTCTTCGAAGTAACCTTTACGGGTGCTGATGGCGCCGGTGAATGACCCCTTCTCGTGGCCGAAGAGTTCACTGTCGATAGTGCCTTCAGGGATAGCCCCACAGTTTACGGCTATATATTTCTTATGTTTCCTTGCGCCATAGGCATGGATGATCTTTGGGAAGAATTCCTTGCCGCTGCCGCTTTCTCCCGTCACCAGTACCGACAGGTCTATCGGAGCCACCTTGACAGCTCTTCCTATGGCTTCAAGAAGTGCCGGGGAATTGCCTATTATAGAAAATCTTTGTTTTACTTTTGAAATTTCGTCCATAATAAAGTCAGCTATCTTTTAGTGCGTAAGTTTTTTCACGGAGGAATTTCCCCAGGTCTTCAAGTGATTCATGTTTATTCTGTTCATCCACAGGTATGGGCTCGCCGATTGAGACCCTTACTTCCTTACCATAGGTGGAGAAAAGCTCGCGAGGCAGCCATGCCGTGCGCAGACGCCAGTCGATCCTGGCAAGGATATTACAGAATGTGGAATTCTTGCAATGGAAATAGATGGGAATTACAGGCACCTGCAACTGCTTGATGAGACGGATGATGACAGGCTGCCACGGACGGTCGGAAATATTCAGTTTCCAATCTACATTTGATATTGCACCGGCCGGGAAGAATCCGAGAGGATGCCCCTCTTTGACATGCTTTATAGCCTCCCTCATTCCCTGCATGGTGATTTTCTTCTTTTCCGGGTCGTCGCTTTTCTGTGGATCCACTGCTATGAAACTGGGCCGCATAGCCTGAAGCTGGTTGAGAATTAGATTAACCATTACCTTATAATCAGGCCTTACGCTGCCTACTAAATGAAGGAGAATAATTCCATCATAGCTTCCTATGGGGTGATTGCTTACAGTTATAAAGGGGTCCTCCTTAAATCGCTGAAGAATATCGTAGTTATCTATCTTAATCTTCCATTTGTATTCTTCATTAACAAGAAGACCAGCAAAAGGCACTCCCGTGGTGTAGGCATATTTGCCATGCACATGGTTTACCTTGTCTATGGCGAGCAGCTTGAAAAGCCGTTCTACAAGTTTAGGGTGTTTCGCCAGACCCGGCGCCACTTTTATGACGTCGTCAAATGTAATTACTTCCGGCCTTACAACCGGGGTTTTATCAATAGCGGCTATATTTTTATCCTCCTCCATTTCAAGTTATCGCTTCTTTTCAGTCTACAAATTTAAAGAATATTTTGAAAATAGTTCCAAGTGTTGTAAGACCGGGACGCGCAAAGATTGATAAAATTCTCAAATTTTGATAAGTTTCCTTGCCCGATGAACCATACTCTTATTTAAACGTTACTATTTTAAATTCAAATATATAACCCATCTAAAAAAACAGGAATTATGAGAAGGTATGTTATAAGTTTCGGCGACTCGGACAAGTATATGGTTTCCTACGACGGCTCAATATCTGATTTCAGGAAATCTGATAAACTTCAAAGTATTAAAGACCGGGTTGATGATTATCTGAAGGCTCAATTCCCCACAGACGGATATGAAGAGGTTGTGCCCCTTCAAATAGAGGAATCTGACGGTGACTTAGGTTATCCCAATCTTGCCCTTGTTGGAATCGAAGAACTGTTGAAATCGGTAAAAAGACAGGTGCAGATTCAGCGTGAAGGCTTTGAATTGAACAATAACGCTCCCTATGATGATGTGGAAAGTTGAATAACTTTCGGTTGATTATTAAGATATCAGTAGGCTGCCATTGCCATAGAGGTGATGGCGGCCATTTTTATGCGGAGAAAGCGCATGCATCAAGAATCTGATTCTTTTTATGTAAATTTGCATAGATTATCATAATATAACCAGAAGATGTCATTAAAATGCGGTATAGTTGGATTGCCTAATGTAGGGAAATCCACTCTTTTCAACTGTTTGAGCAGCGCCAAGGCTCAGTCGGCAAATTTCCCATTCTGCACCATAGAACCAAATGTGGGTATGATAACGGTTCCTGACGAAAGGCTGAATAAGCTTGTGGAGATGTGTAATCCCAAAAGCATAGTTCCCGCCACTGTGGAGATCGTAGACATTGCAGGTCTTGTGAAAGGAGCCTCAAAGGGTGAGGGCCTGGGAAATAAGTTTCTTGCCAATATCAGGGAGACAGATGCCATCCTTCATGTTTTGCGTTGTTTTGATGATGACAATATAACTCATGTAGACGGTTCGGTAGATCCGGTGAGAGATATGGAGATCATAAACTATGAGCTTCAGCTCAAAGATCTGGAGACCATCGAGTCAAGGTTAGCCAAAACAGAGAAAGCTGCAAAAAGTGGCGGAGATAAAAATGCCAGGCTTCAGCTTGGAGTGCTTACGGCCTACAAAGAGGCTCTTGAGCAGGGGAAGGCCGCCCGTTCGGTGAAATTTGAGACTGCCGACGAAGAAAAATTTGCCAAAGAACTGTTCCTGTTGACAAACAAGCCTGTGCTATATGTTTGTAATGTTGATGATTCATCGGCTGTAAATGGTAATTCTTATGTGGAAGCTGTGAGGAAAGCCATAGAAGGAGAGAATGCCGAGCTGATGGTGGTTGCAGCCGCTACAGAAAGTGATATCGCCGAACTGGAGACACCGGAGGAGAGGGCAGAGTTCCTTCAGGAAATTGGTCTTGAAGAGAGCGGAGTGAGCAGGCTTATCCGGGCTGCATATTCATTGCTTGACCTTCAGACATATTTCACAGCCGGTCCGGATGAAGTCAGGGCTTGGACCTTTCTGAGAGGTACAAAGGCACCGCAGGCAGCCGGGATAATACACACAGATTTTGAAAAAGGCTTCATAAGGGCTGAAGTCATCAAATATGCCGATTATGTCAATCTTGGTTCAGAGGCAGCAGTGAAGGAGGCCGGAAAAATGGGTGTGGAAGGAAAGGAATATGTGGTCTGTGACGGAGATATAATGCATTTCCGCTTTAATGTATAAAAGTGATACCCGTGGGTGTCAGCTGTAAAAAATCTTGCTCAGGGAAGAATCTAATCTTCCCGATACTGATTTTTTTGATCGGATTTATTTGCCAAACGGAAATTAAGGCTGATGTTTATGAAGATTATATCAGTCTTTTTTCTCAGCTGGCTATAGAGCAGCAGGAGGAGTTCGGCATACCGGCATCGGTGACTTTGGCACAAGGGATACTTGAAAGTTCTGCGGGGAGAAGCAGACTTGCAACCAAAGGAAACAACCATTTCGGGATAAAGTGTCATAAAGACTGGAAAGGATCGAGCATGCGGCAGGATGACGATGCCCCGAATGAATGTTTCCGGGTTTATCATTCTCCCGAGGAAAGTTACAGAGACCACTCCCTGTTCTTGAAAAGAGACAGATATAAACCGCTTTTCGAGCTTGACCCCACTGACTATAAAGGCTGGGCTCTGGGCCTGAAGAAATGCGGTTATGCCACAGATCCCAATTATGCCGACCGCCTTATCACTATCATTGAAAGATACGGTCTTTTTACCTTTGACTCTCCCTTGGGAGATGCAGATGAAACCGTCATGTTTATAAAGTCAACATTAGGAGCCACCCACAGGGTTAGAAAAACTAACGGTTTACATTATATAGTGGCTCTCCCGGACGACACTTATGAATCCATAGCTAAAGAGCTTGGAATGAATGTAAAGAAGTTGATGAAATATAACGATGCAGATAAAAATACCATAATAAAACCCTGGGAGGAGATCTATCTTGAAGAAAAGAACGATATGGCAACAGGGGAGCAGGAAACGGCCATGATAGGAGAGGGGGAAACCATGAGGGACCTTGCCCAACGCTATGGGATTAAACTGAAAAAACTTAAATCCATAAATAAGTCGGTCAAATCAACCCCCGGCACTGTAGTGAAATTAAAATGACTTCATTAATAATGAAAACCGGTGTGAAAGTTTTCCATTGTAGATTTGGGCTGTCAATCGAGGTGTCGACATTAAATAATTTTGCAAGAAAACAATTTTTTATCTAATTTTGCACCGCTAACTTTATGGCCGCTGTAAAGTGGATGAAGTGACGCAAGGATGCCTCTGTAGTTCAACGGATAGAATAGAAGTTTCCTAAACTTTAGATAGGAGTTCGATTCTCCTCGGAGGTACAATTAACGAAAGACTTCTCAAAAGTGGGAAAATTTGCGCCTTATAAGATCCAGCTTGCGTCGATATCCGACGGTAAACACGAGCAGGATTTCGAATGCGGAACGGAGTTCTTCAAAAATATGGAGAACCCCGACATTATCACCTCTGATGTAAAAGTGCATATGGAGTTGGTTAAGAAAGCTGACACATATGACTGTACTTTTACCTGTAAAGGTATTCTCAAGATACCTTGCGACCGCTGTTTAGACCCGATAGACCATGAAGTTGACACTGTATATCATATAACAGTGAAATATGGTGAGGATTATAACGATGAGTCGGACGATGTTTTGGTAATCCCGTTCAGCGACACCGCATTGAATGTGGCCTATATGCTTTATGACACAATCGTGTTGACAATTCCGTTGCGTCATGTTCACCCAATGGGCAAATGTAACCGTGCTATGGTTGCGGCTCTGCATAAACACCGCAACACAGGTGATGACGAAGTGGAGGCAGCTCTTGATGAAGTGGATTCAGAATATGAAAACGGAGGTCCTGGCGACGAGGAGTAAAAGCCTTTGAGACCAAAATCCGGAAATAAAAGAAATAAAAACTTAAAATTATAGAATAAAATGGCACATCCTAAACGAAGACAATCACATACCCGTACAGCCAAACGCCGTACGCATGACAAGGCTCTGATTCCTACAATCGCTATATGCCCCAACTGCGGAGCATGGCATGTATGGCACACAATCTGCGGTGAGTGTGGTTATTACCGTGGCAAGCAGGTATTGGAAAAGGTAAAAGCCTGAAAACAAAAACCTGAGCTCAAAAAAAAATAAAAAAGCTGATCTTTCCGGTGAACAACGGCGGGGTCGGCTCTGTTCTTCTATAAAAAGAAATTCTTTCATGTATAACGCAAAGATAAGTGGCATCGCATCTTATGTGCCTGATGATATCCTCGACAATGAAATGTTGTCGAAGATGGTTGATACCAACGACGAATGGATAACAACTCGTGTGGGGATCAAGGAAAGGCGTGTACTGAAAGATGAGAGCAAAGGTTCAAGTTTCCTGGGGGCAAAGGCAGTTGAGAAACTTCTTTCTGAAACCGGGACGTCGCCTGAAGAGATAGAACTTCTCATCTGCGGCACATCCAATCCGGACTATCGTTTCCCGTCGACGGCTTCAATCATAGCCCATGATTGTGGTCTTACGAAATGCTATGCTTACGATATTCAGGCTGCATGTGCAGGATTTATCGTATCGCTTCAGGCAGCAAGGGCATATATCAGTGCCGGGTTATATAAGAAGGTAATAGTGGTTTGCGCTGAGAAAATGACCAGTATGGTAGACTATCAGGACCGTGCAACCTGCCCCCTTTTCGGGGATGCAGCTGCAGCGGTATTGATGGAACCAACGGAGGAACCCGTAGGTGTCATCGACGGTGAATTCCATATAGACGGCAGCGGATTGCCTCATCTTCTTATGAAGGCCGGTGGTTCTGCAAGGCCGGCAAGCCTCGAGACAGTTGCAAATCGCGAGCATTTTGTCTATCAGGAAGGGAGAGTAGTCTATAAAAATGCCGTTAGAGATATGCTTGGTTCAACTCTTTCAGTGATGAAGAGAAATAATCTGAGCGTGGAGGAGATTGACTGGCTTGTGCCTCATCAGGCTAATCTCAGGATAATAGAAGCTGTGGCCGGTAGAACCAAAATTGACGAGAGAAAGGTTCTTGTTGATATACAGAGTTATGGAAATACCTCGGCCGCATCCATCCCTCTTTGTCTCGACGATTATAAATATCGCCTGAAAAAAGGTGATAAAATACTTCTTACAGCCTTCGGAGCCGGTTTCACATGGGGCGCTATGTATCTGATCTGGGCTTTTGACACAAAACCTACGAAAGAACAGATCAAGCGTGATAAAGACGAGGAGAAACGCCGCGAAAAGGAACGTAAGGAGCGTGAGAAGGTCGAAAAGGAGAAAGAAAAAGAAAATAAAGGAACGGAAAATAAGGCGACTGAATGATTTCAGCCGCTATTTTTTTGAACCCTGTTGTAATTTCAGACGTTTAAATATTATATTAAATACATAAATCTGAAATTAATTATGGAAGAAGAAATTAAGGTTTTGCCTACCGAACATAAGGCCGGATTCGTAAATATCGTGGGTAATCCCAACGTGGGAAAGTCCACTTTGATGAATGATCTGGTGGGGGAAAGGATCTCGATTATAACCTCGAAAGCCCAGACTACCCGCCACCGAATTATGGGCATTGTAAACACTCCCGAGTATCAGATCGTATATTCCGACACTCCCGGGGTGCTAAAACCTAAGTATAAGCTTCAGGAATCAATGTTAGGCTTCTCGGAAGGAGCCTTGACTGACGCAGATATACTTCTCTATGTGACAGATGTGGTGGAAGATCCTGAAAAGAACAAAGAATTCCTTGATAGGGTGGCTGCAGAGTCAGTGCCTGTGCTTCTGGTGATTAATAAAATTGATTTACTCAAAGGGGATACCGAGCTTCAGCAACTTGTTGATAAATGGCATGAACGCTTGCCTAAAGCAGAAATATTTCCGACAAGCGCGACAGAGCATTTCAATATCGACAACCTGAAGGCGAGAATTGTAGAACTGCTTCCGGTGTCTCCTCCTTTCTTCGGAAAGGATGCCTTGACAGATAAGCCGGCCAGATTCTTTGTCACAGAAATAATTCGCGAAAAACTCCTTCTAAATTACGATAAGGAGATTCCTTATAGCACTGAGGTTATCGTAGAAAAATTTGAGGAATCGGAAAGTGCGATTCATATAATGAGTGTCATTTATGTGGAACGCGACTCTCAAAAGGGTATCCTTATCGGTAAAGGAGGCGAGAAGATTAAAAAAGTAGGGATAGAGGCCCGGCAGGATATAGAGAGATTCTTTGGAAAGAGGGTATATCTTGAAATTTTCGTAAAAGTAGAAAAAGATTGGAGAAACCGCGAAAATAAACTGCGGGCATTCGGTTATCTGGAATGATAGAACTCTTGGATAAATTGTTGGGTTGTTAAGTTATAAATGAGATTAGAAACCGGGGTTAACGAAAGCTCACCCTGAAGGTTTCTGCCATTAAGAAAAAATAAATATAGTATGGGAAGGTTAGTAGCAATAGTAGGACGCCCTAATGTAGGGAAATCTACCCTGTTTAACAGGCTGACACAAACCCGTCAGGCTATAGTTGATGACACAGCCGGCACCACCCGCGACCGTCAATATGGGAAAGTAGACTGGTGTGGACAGGAATTCTCAATAGTCGATACGGGCGGCTGGGTTGTAAACTCGGATGACGTTTTTGAAACTGAGATTAACAAACAGGTTGAAATAGCCATAGATGAGGCTGATGTAATCCTCTTTGTGGTGGATGCATCAAACGGAGTGACAGATCTTGATGACAAGGTGGCACAGATACTAAGACGCTCAGGTAAACCGGTTATACTTGTGGCAAATAAGGAGGATAAAGGAGACGCACGGTTCAATATACCTGAATTTTATTCCCTGGGACTTGGAGATCCGGTGGAAGTCTCTTCAGCCAACGGCAGCGGAACAGGTGATCTTCTTGACAGGATAATTGCAGATATGCCTGAACCGAAAGAGGATGACAGACCGGAAGATAACGTGGCGAAATTTGCTATTGTAGGTCGCCCGAATGCCGGTAAATCCTCCTTGATAAATGCTTTTATCGGAGAGGAGAGACACATAGTCACCGATATCGCCGGAACAACCCGCGATTCCATATATCACCGTTATAATAAGTTCGGTTTTGATTTCTATCTTGTTGATACTGCCGGTATCAGAAAGAAACAGAAGGTGAATGAAGATATTGAATATTATAGCGTGATTCGGTCCATACGGGCAATTGAAGCGAGCGATGTCTGTATACTTATGATTGACGCAACAAGAGGAATAGAGGCTCAGGATGCTAATATCTTCTCTTTAATTCAGAGAAACAAGAAGGGCCTTGTGGTCTGTGTAAACAAATGGGATCTGATTGAAGACCGTTCCGCAACTGTGCAGAAACGATATGAAGAAGCCATCAGGAGCCGTTTTGCACCTTTCACGGATTTCCCAATTCTATTTACTTCTGCTCTGACGAAACAAAGAATTTTCAAAGTGCTCGAAACTGCCATAGAAGTGTTTGAAAACCGGAAGAGGATAGTGCCGACATCTCAACTTAACACTTATATGCTTGAACAGATTGCACAGACTCCGCCACCCAGCAACAAGGGCAAGTTCGTGAAGATAAAATACGTCACCATGCTTAAGGATGCAGTGATCCCAACTTTTGTATTTTTCTGCAATCTGCCTCAATGGGTGAAAGAGCCCTACAGAAGATTCCTCGAAAACAAGATCAGGGAGAAATGGGATTTTAAAGGCACTCCGATTCAGATCTTCATGCGCGACAAATAATATACCATCTGTTATTATAAAACATTCTTACTTAAAAAGGAGACAATGTCTGGATTACCCGGCATTGTCTCCTTTTTAACAGGATATTGAGTTTATTCTAATCCCGATCAGTTGCTACCTATAACCTTTTTACCGGTGATAATTAGATGCCGTTTGGCCGACCATACAACCTGGTTGTGCCCATAATGTTCCGGAGTCTTAAAAACAAAAGAAGGTGTCCTGATGAACACCTTCTTCAACAAATTCTATAAGACAATATTATTTCATTTTAGCTTTGATAGCTTCAGTCTCCTTTTCATATCCGGGCTTTTCAAGCAAAGCAAACATATTTTTCTTATATGCTTCGACACCGGGCTGGTTGAAAGGATTGACACCTAACATATATCCGCTGACACCACATGCTTTTTCAAAGAAATAGATGAGCTGCCCCAGAGTGTTCTCTTCGAGTTTGTTAAGTTCGATCTTAATGACAGGTACACCTCCGTCGACATGTGCGATCTTAGTGCCTAATTCAGCCATTTTGTTCACTTCATCAATATTCTTTCCAGCGAGATAGTTGATGCCGTCAAGATTAGCCGCGTCCTGAGGAATCCGGCGTGTGATGGCAGGTTTCTTAACTGATAAGACGGTTTCAAAAATTGATCGTTCTCCTTCCTGAATCCATTGTCCCATCGAGTGAAGGTCTGTGGTCAGATCCACTGAGGCCGGGAATATGCCTTTCCCGTCTTTACCTTCGCTTTCTCCATAGAGCTGTTTCCACCATTCGGCAAAATAGTGAAGCTTAGGATTATAATTCACAAGAATTTCAATCTTCTTGCCGCTTTGATAAAGAGCGTTGCGCAGACGGGCATAAATTTCGCATGGATTTTCAGCGCCGGGATGCTTAGTGGTTTCTTCCATTTCGGCGGCTCCTGCAATTAATTTTTCGATATCGAATCCGGCACATGCTATAGGAAGCAAACCGACCGGAGTAAGCACGGAGAAACGGCCTCCGACATTGTCGGGAATTATATAAGTCTCATAACCTTCCTGAGTGGCAAGAGTGCGAAGCGCTCCCTTCTTTTCATCGGTGATAGCCACTATGAGATCTTTGGCAGCTTCTTTACCGGATTGCTTTTCAAGAAGTTCCTTGAAGATGCGGAAAGCAATTGCAGGTTCGGTGGTGGTGCCTGATTTTGAAATAACTATTATACCGAATTTCTTGCCTTGCAGAAGTTTTTCAAGTTCGGCTGTATATTCCTCGCTAATATTTTGTCCGGCATAAAGGATCTTTGGATTTTGGGGTTTCGGACCATAGAAATCCGCAAAGTTGTCTGAAAGGGCGGAGATAACCGCTTTAGCTCCCAGATAACTGCCCCCTATACCGATGCAAACAACGTATTCGCAGTTGTTACGCAGCCGTTCAGCAGTTTTATTAATCTTGTCAAGAAGTTGCTTGGGAGTTTCAGAAGGAAGATTGAGCCATCCTAAGAAATCGGCTCCTTCACCGGTGCCGTTGTTAAGTCTGGTCATGGCGTCGACTGCTGCATCCCGATTTGCATTGTATTGTTTTTCAGCGAAAAACACTGCGTCTTGAATGTTCAATTCAATTGATTTCATAATTCTTATGTTTTTATATTATAAATTTGGGCAATCCCTTTTGTTTAAACGTTGTTTAGACAAATAAGGTTCAAAAAGTAATTTGTTTAGAAATGTCTCGCTTGCATTTTAACTTTTGCATTGAGTCTTCTATTTTATGAAAATGTGTCGGCAATTGCTGCTAATGCCTGCCTTGGAGATTTCCCTTCATAGAGAATCCTGTAGACGCAAGTCAGAATCGGCATGTCTACATGATAGTTTCTTACGTTGAGCTCATGCATACATTTTGTGCCATAATAACCTTCGGCCACCATTTCCATCTCCATTTTTGCGCTCTTAACACTATAGCCTTTTCCTATCATGGCTCCGAAGTTGTGATTCCTGGAGAAAATGCTATAGGCTGTCACCAGGAGGTCTCCTAAATAGGCTGAAAGGTCTATGTCTCTGTGGCAATCAATAGGAGCAGCCTCATCAATAAACCGCCTCATTTCCCTGATTGCATTGCAGACGAGCATGGCCTTGAAATTATCTCCGCCTTTCATGCCTCCCACGATGCCGGCTGCAATGGCATAGACATTCTTTAATACTGCAGCATATTCAATTCCGGCCACATCTCTCGAAAGGATTGTCTTTAATCTTGAACCGGCTATGGATCTTGCAAAATTTGCTCCCTTGATGGGATCGTGACATCCGATTGTGAGATAACTGAGATGGTCAAGCGCCACTTCTTCGGCATGACATGGTCCTCCTATCACAAGCATATTGGAATCCAGGCAGCCGAATCTTGAAATAAACCAGTCGGTCACAATTTGATTAGTGTCAGGAACAATACCCTTGACTGCGGAAACAATATTGCGGTCTGTGATAGGTATGTTGATCTTTTCGGCTTCCTCCTTCACATAGGGTGAAGGCACTGCTATGACCAGTGTCTGGGCTCCGGCCACAGCACTGTTTATGTCGGAATGGAAATCAATGCGATGTGTGTCGAAAGTAACATCACTCAGGTAAACCGGATTCCTGTGGTTTTTTATGAAATCTGCAATTCTGTCGGGGCGTCTGACATACCAGTTTATCCTTGCATTGTTGTTAAGCAAGAGTTTGGCAAGCGCAGTAGCCCAGCTCCCGGATCCAATGACAGCAATTTTCCCCAGTTTATCCATTATTCTTCTGTTTTTTCTTCCCGATTTTCCTGAGATTGTTTCTTTTCCGGGCGCATTTGCGGGAACAGTAGCACTTCCTGGATAGCAGACTGCCCGGTCATCAACATGGCGAGACGATCCATTCCTATTCCCATGCCGGAAGTGGGTGGCATACCGTATTCGAGTGCCCTGACGAAGTCGTGATCAATTATCATGGCTTCGTCATCGCCCTTGTCGGCAAGTTTCATCTGTTCCACAAATCTTTCATATTGATCTATCGGGTCATTGAGCTCTGAATAGGCATTCGCCAGCTCCTTGCCATTCACCATCAGCTCAAAACGTTCTGTAAGTTCAGGATTGTCTCTGTGGCGCTTGGTCAGAGGTGACATTTCTATCGGGTAATCGATTATGAAAGTGGGCTGGATATATAAACCTTCGCATTTTTCGCCGAAAATTTCATCTATCAGTTTGCCTTTGCCAAAAGATTGGTCGACTTCAATGCCGTTTTTCTTGCAAAAATCGCGCAACTCTTCTTCGGATTTTCCCGTGATGTCGAAACCGGTCTTTTCAAGAATAGCCTGTGCCATTGTTATCCGCGGATAAGGTGCCTTGAATGATATCATGTTATCACCCACCTGCACTTCTGTTGTCCCGTTTACATCAATACAGATTTTTTCAAGCATCTTTTCGGTGAAGCTCATCATCCAGTTATAGTCCTTATAGGCCACATAGATTTCCATGCATGTGAATTCAGGATTATGGGTGCGGTCCATTCCCTCGTTCCTGAAATTCTTTGAAAATTCATATACTCCCTCAAAACCGCCAACGATAAGTCTTTTCAGATAAAGTTCATCGGCAATCCTGAGATATAAGGGAATGTCAAGTGCATTGTGATGAGTGATGAAAGGCCGGGCTGCCGCTCCTCCTGGAATCGACTGAAGTATAGGGGTTTCTACCTCTATGTAGCCATGGGAATTGAAATATTCCCTCATAGAGTTGAACATCCTTGTGCGTTTTAGGAATATATCTTTGATACCCGGATTGACAACAAGGTCTACATAACGTTGGCGGTAGCGTTGTTCCGGATCTGTGAAAGCATCATATGCTTTCCCATCTTTCATCTTGACAATAGGAAGCGGACGGAGACTTTTGGAGAGCACATTCAGTTGTTGTGCATGGATAGAAATTTCTCCCATCTGAGTGCGGAACACATATCCCTTCACTCCAATGAAATCACCTATATCCAGAAGTTTTTTGAAGACTACGTTATAAAGGTCTTTGTCTTCTCCCGGACAGATATCGTCTCGGCTGACATAAACCTGTATCCGGCCTTCGCTGTCTTGAAGTTCCATGAAAGAGGCTTTCCCCATAATCCTGCGGCTCATGATTCTGCCGGCCACTGATACTTCGCGATGAGATTCTTCCTCATCTTTGAAATTTTCTTTTATTTCCTTAGAATAACCGGTCACGGGATATTCTGCTGCGGGATAAGGCTCAATGCCCCTGTCTCGTAAAGCCTGCATACTGTTTCTGCGGCCTAATTCCTGTTCGTTTAATTCCTGGTTTGCCATATTCTTTTCAATAATACGCAAAATTAGTTAAAAAGGATGATAAAGAATAGTTAAAACCATAAATTCAAAGCTTTTTTAAATCAGAAAGATGATATTTATTCCGGAAATTAATATTACATTTTGTTTGTTAATTTAAATAATTATATTAATTTTGCAATCTGAATCATCAAATCATTTACAAAATGGCAGTTATAATTCCTCAAAGATACAAATTGAAATTATTACCGGAAACTACAGAGGTGGCAATAAAGATGATAAAAGAAGATTTTCAGAAACGTTTATCGCAGGCCTTAAATCTAAGAAGAGTGACGGCTCCTTTGTTTGTGCTGAAAGGAACCGGGTTAAACGACGATTTAAACGGAATAGAAAGACCTGTAACCTTTAAGGTAAAAGAGATGGACGACAGAGAGGCCGAAGTGGTTCATTCCCTTGCCAAATGGAAAAGGATGAAACTCGGCTCCTACGGAATTGATCCCGGTTTCGGATTATACACCGATATGAATGCGATTCGTCCAGATGACAAACTCGACAATCTACATTCCATTTATGTGGATCAATGGGACTGGGAACAGACAATCAGAGAAGAAGACCGGACTCTTGACTATCTTAAGAAAACAGTAAGGAAGATTTATAAGGCGGTAAAAGAGACAGAGCGGGCCGTTTATGACAACTTCCCCCATATCACGCCTCGCCTTCCCGAGGAAATCACTTTTATTCATTCCCAGGATCTACTTGACCGTTATCCCGATCTTTCTCCTAAAGAAAGGGAGAAAGAGGCGGTGAAAGAATATGGAGCGATTTTTCTCATAGGAATCGGGAGCAAATTGAGCGACGGAAAACCTCATGACGGCAGAGCTCCGGATTATGATGACTGGATCACAATAAATTCCGACGGCAAAACAGGTCTTAACGGCGATATAATCCTTTACGATTCCATTCTTGACGTTCCATTTGAACTTTCATCAATGGGTATAAGGGTAAGCCCTGAAAGTCTGGAGAAGCAGCTCTCTATCTGCGGACAGGAAACCAGGAAGAATCTGCAATTCCACAAGGCACTGATCGAAGGAGAGCTGCCCTATTCTATCGGAGGGGGTATAGGCCAGAGCCGTCTTTGCATGTATCTTCTGCAAAAAGCACACATTGGCGAGGTTCAGGCAAGCCTTTGGCCCTCCGAACAGATAGATCTGTGCGCGAAAGCCGGCATCACTTTGCTTTAACTTTCCGGACGCTTATTTGATAAGGTTTCCGAGAATACTTCTTGTTAATTCCTTTGTGACGGTATTCGTGGCAGCTTTAGCAGCCGAGCTTGCAGCTTTGCCGGCAGCCGTTTTTGTAGAGCCGGCTCCTTTTCCGGAGATGGCATTTCCCACAGCATTGCCGACACTTCTTGCAACACTGGCTGCTACTGCAGTGGCGATAGCACCAAGGATTTTACTGCCTAAACCTCCGGATTTCTTGGAATCCTTTGATTTCTTATTCTCTTTTTCACTCTCCTTCCTCTCATTTTCAAGCTGTTCGGCTTTGGCTGCCTCTTCAGCTCGTTTTAAAAGCACTTCAAAGGCGCTTTCTCTGTCGATAGCGTTGTCATAACGTCCATATAAACGGGATTTTCTTATGATTTCTGCCCTCTGATCAGATGTTATGGCTCCAATACGGCTTAAGGGGAAAAGTATTTTTGCTCTTTCAACCATCATGGGAGAACCTTTTTCATCAAGCAGGGAAACAAG
>JAFLTN010000048.1 GCA_022510445.1 Muribaculaceae bacterium
TATCGGAAACACTTTGTTGGAATTTAATACTATCTGCAAATACACTATCTAACGGAATGTCCAATATATTAGTATTTTCAAAGACAATACTATCATTGAAAATTTCAACGGTATCATTTTCAGCCTGTAAAATGGGAATTGTAAAATTATTGTGTTCTTCATTTATTACCCTCCCGGAAATATATTCAGTCACAATACTATCCGCTGAAATTTCCAGAACTTTAGATTTTTCAAGGACATCGTTATTTTCAAGATTTATCTCTATTTCTTTACCTATGGAATCCGGCAATATTTCTTTCCCGATTAATCCGGCCGTGATTGTATCGGAAATTAAATCATGAATCCTCTCATCATCTGACAAAGAATCCCTCAATTGGTCAATATCCATCTCGATCTGAATGTCAGACAGAGAATCTTCCTGTTCCTCATTTTTATTGAAGAAAAACACAGGAGCATCTTCCGGAATTTCTGAATTAATCATTTTAACGGGCAGATCTTCCATAGGAGCGGACACTCGAAAATAAACTGTATCTATCCATAATGAACCTGTTAACGAATCTTTCTTAATAATTGGAATTTCATTAAATTCCGGGAATCCTGATTTTGTCCATCTTCTTTTCTTTACCGGAATCATCTCAGTTATTATAAAAGTCTTTATAGTATCGGCTCTTAGGAAGAGTGTATCGCCCTGAGAATATTCCATTAAAAGTGGATAAATCGTTGCAAGAGCCTCTCGGGTGGAATCGTTATAAATTCCATATCCTCCTATTAATGTCATTCTTTGTGCCGTATCTGTCAGCACCATGGGACTACTCTTTTTTTCGGGATCCCGATACATATAGGCTCGGCTTATTCTTGTGGCATTATCATAAATTATTGAATCGCCTTCAAGGGTAATGATGTTGCCGGTGGAATCTTTATGGATTATTAAAGATCTTGAAAGCAGATCGGCATTACCTGAGTCGGTATAATAAACTGCGTTGTTTGTTATAATTGTGTCATTATCACTTTGAATTTCAGTTTTTGTCTCAATATCAGCAATATGTGTGGCAGTATTGTAATGGAGTGTATCAGTAAGCATTCTAAAACCGTCACGATTGTTCACAAGGACAACATCATGATAGAAATCAGCTTGTTTTGTTTTTGGAGAATATTCTCCGTATAAAGAAGTCAAAACATTGACTTTATCATCTATAGTTCCCCATTTTGAATACCAACCCAAGTCGATTCCTAAATCATAATCCAGACTGTCGGTTGTCAGGGTCACATCATTATTAATCAAAACAACCTTCTTTTGAGTTGGGCCGTTCTTCAGATATGCCATCCGGATATCTCCATTATAAAACAACTTATCTGCATAGACAAATAAAGTATCTCCCTGCTCCATTCTGACATTACTGAATGCATCAAGAGAATTTAGATTAGGATAATAATAAGCGGAGTCACAAAACATCCACATTCCCGACTGTCTGAATTTAACATTACCTTTAAGAATCTGTCGCTCCACTGTGTCCCTTGATCTTACTTTATAAAGGGAGTCGGCATATTCAAGAAATACCTTGTCCTGACGATATCGGTTTGCAGACGGTATTTCAGGTTTTATGGGACGTGTGGGAGCCGGACGTGAAAAGGATTCCTGTTCTTTCTTTTCTTCAATTTTTTTTTGCGCCTGTGCATAGGCTTTCAATCCGGTGTCTGCTAAAAATAAGATAACGGCCACACTTATCAATGTGGCTATTATTTTACTTTGCCTCCTCCCTTTAAAAGAATGCATAAATATTTGAAAGAAACTTATTATTAAATTATTTTACCCATCCTTCATATTTGAACTCACAGTTTTGCCATCCGGGCTCTATCCTCACATAGGTTTCCTTTATCTTTTTTTCAAGCCATTCTTTTAAAATCAGCTCCTTCTTATGATTTTCATACATTTTCTTTATAAGATTATAATCATCTGAAAGATTGGCTCTGTGTCCCGGTATTCTATCCGTTAATTTAACAATTGCAGCCACATCTTTATGGCTATTGTTTTTCATTATGAAAGCTTCACTTACATCTCCCGGGTTCATCTTATCGATTTGACGTGAAATCTCTATGGGAAGGTCTTGCATTTCAAACTTACTGCTCCTATAAAGATTACTGTATTCATTATTATTTGTCATAACACCCCGATTATTCCTTGTGTCTTTATCCTGCGAAAGATATCCTGCAGCTTCTTCAAAAGTAAATGCTCCACCAACAATCTCTTTACGGATTGAATCAAGGCGATTAGTAGCGTCTGTAAGATCTTTTGAACTAACCTTCGGAGTTAGAAGTATATGACGCACGTTTACCTGATCTCCCCTCTTTGCGATCAACTGAAGTATATGATATCCATATTCAGTCTCAACAATTCTTGATACTTTTTTAGGATCGCTAAGGTTGAAAGCCACATTGGCAAATTCAGGTACCCAGGCAGCTCTCCCGTTAAATCCCAGTTCTCCTCCTTGCATGGCACTCCCATCTTCACTATACATAATAGCCAATGTAGAAAAATCTATCTCACCTCTGTTAACTCGGTCGGCATATTCTCTGAGACGCGCCTTAACATCCTCAATTTCCTGACGAGGTATATTAGGATTGATAGTGATGATCTGTGCTTCGACCTGCATTGGTACATAAGGAATACTGTCGGTTGGTAAAGAATCAAAAAATTTTCTTACTTCATTTGGAGTAGCTGTCACATTTTCAGTTAGATTCCGTTGAACCTGTCCCACTATTGCATTATTCCTCATCATTTCCACAAGGTTTTCCCTTAATACCGGTAAAGACTTATGAAAATATTCTTCTACTTTCTCTTTCGATCCAAGTTGATTCACAAAAAAATTAATTCTTTGTTCTACCGCTGATCTTACGTTTGATTCAGGAACCTCAATGGTATCCATTTTAGCTTGATGAAGATATAATTTTTCAACTGCTATCTGTTCAGGAATAAAACAATATGGGTCACCGGGTATACTGGCTCCTTCTGATCTTAATTGTTTGTATTGTTCTTCAATATCTGATCGGAAAATAGCTTCGTCTCCTACTACCCAGGCCACTTCATCAACAATGTTTTTTTGATTCTGAGCCAAAAGGGGAAAAATCAACAAAGTTAAGCCGGCTCCAACAAGAAGTTTTATGTTATTAATTTTCATATCTATTTCTTATTTATTTAAAAAGAAGCAGTCATCTCATGAGAAATGGGGTCATAACCGATAATTTCAAGTTTCTTTTCTTCAACCGATTTTTTTATAAGAGATTCCACCAAATTTTTTTCATATTCAGCTAATTCACCATAAGAAATTATATCACTTATCCAGGAGGCTGCATATTCATACGGTTGAACTGATCCTGACGGTAAGAGATCGCATATTTGCAAAAAATATGACAAACCGTCTTTTTCAATTTCAAAATATTGGGTCTCATTTAGGAATTGATCCGGATCATTAAACCTGAAAGGAATCAGATCTGCAATAGATTCCCAATCCACCCATTTATCTTTAAAATATTCATATCTTACTGACTGATCAAACCAGTTTTTCTCAAGTATATCTATATTATTTTCTGACTCGGATGAAAGAAGTTTTTTGATTTCATTCTTTCCTTTAGAATTAGAATTTACTACCATGAAAACACCTTTTATCAATGGTTGCTCCAAAATAAGTTCATTTTTGTGATATTCATAGTATTTATTAATTTCTTCTTCTTCAATGACCGGTTTAAAAGACTCTCTCATTCTTTGAAGATATTCCAAAATAATCAGTTTGTTTTGATAATCTTTTACCATTTTTTCGATATTGGCGACATCAAATAATCTGGCTTCTGCAAAATCGACTAAAATCTTATTTTTAACCCAGTCATCTATTACGGCTTTAAAAAGAGCAACACTGTCTGAAGGATTAAGTCCTATTGGAATCTTTTCTATGTTTTCATTAAGGCAAAGAGATTCTCCATTAATTTTAAATAAAACGTCTTTATTCTCCTTTTCTTGCTTGGTGCAGGATGTGGAAAATGTGGCCCCTATAATATAGAGCCACATTAATAATGTAAATTTTGTTATTTTCCTGACAGCTGTATCCAATCCTATGCTTGGAAGGATATTACTTACCTTCTCCTATAGATTTTTTTAGTTTCTTAAATTCCTTTTCATTCACTATAATCAGATACCTGTTTTTTAATTCTGAAATCCATTCTGATTCTAATGCTTCTTGATAATCAGAAGTGACAACCCCTCTTACATCGCTCCATTCTTCAGGAGTTTGTAGTAATCGTCCTTCCAGAATTATAAAGGTTTCATAATTTTTTAATTTTGGCTTTGCTGGATTACCACCAAACATAGCATTATCAACCATGGCATTAACTCCTTGGGGAACTATGAATTTTTCAACCTGAGCTTTTCCCGGATATTTGCTTTTAATTAGTTCAATCTTTTTGTCGGTTGGTAACCCTTCTACATCATTTTTAATAAGACCTGCTATAGAATCATTGGCTACCTGCACCAAAAGTCCTTTGGCATAGGGTTGATCCCAATTATATTTACCTTTATGTGTAATAAAGTAATTTTCAAGGCCGTCCTGATCTTTTGCTGCTTTATCCCAAACTTTCTCTACGCTTATTTCATAAAGCATGCTTCCATCAGTATATTCCCTAATCAAGTTGCGATATTCTTCGTTGTTATCATATTGCCATTCTTCTTCAGCTTCTGTTAAAGAAACTTCTATTTCTGAATTAATTGCATCATCGATAAGTTTATCGGTAACTTCAGGTCGTGATTCAACTACTTTTGACAGCCGTGAAGCCACTCGTGATATCGGTATTTCTTTATCGGCCACTGTAGCTACTGATTGAGGCATTTGTGTCCAGTTCGTATAAATCAAAGAATCAATTCTTCCTCCTGAAATTTCCTTCATTTTGTCAATTGATGACTGATTGCGGGCTACTTTATATTTTTTTCTTAAATTTTCCCGTATATTGTTGTTGATCATTTCATTCCTGACATCCTGAGGATTTGAAATTTTCTTAATTACATCTTGTTTAACTTCATCATAAGACCTGGATGGCTTTTCTCCATATTTCTTTATGATATGCCAACCAAATTGGCTTTTTATAGGCTGACTAATTTCTCCTACTGCCAAATTGAAGGAAGCCTCTTCAAATTCCGGAACCATTTCACCAGCACCAAACTCCGGAAGTTTTCCGTCTGATCTTGCTGAACCTTTGTCATCAGATAAAGTTCTTGCCAACTCTCCAAATCTATCAGGTTCTGCTATTACCAATCTATAAATACTGTCAATGGCCGATTTCTGTTTTTCTTCTATGTCTGGGGTAGAATTTTTAGCTATCATTTTCATTATATGAGCTACTTCAACTTTCCCTTTGGAAGGTCTTCTTTTACCCGGAATTACAAGATGATAGCCTACAGGACTTTCTATAATTTCAGAAACTTCTCCTTCCGGAGTTTCATAGACAGCATTTTCGAAGGAATATGGGAAACGCCCGGAGGCGATAAATCCCAAATATCCTGAATTATTTATAACACTTCTATCTTGTGAATATTTTGAAGCCAGCTCTTTAAAATCTGCTCCGTTTTTAATCTCGGTTCTTAAGCTATCTAAAATTTGACGGCTTCTTAAATTAGCACCTATATCTCTGGTTTTTAACAGCATAATATGACTTGCCTCAACTTCTTCATTTTCTCGGGCAAACGCTGTGTCTATCAATGTGTATATAAAAGCAGAATCAGCTAAATAGGGTTGCATCAATTCTTTCATGTATTGAGCCATTTCTCTTCGGAAAGCCGCCGTTGTATCCTTACCTTCGGCCTTTGCATCCGCTACCTTTAATCTATATATCTCAAACATCTGAAGATAATCTTCTATAGTTTGAGGTTCGAGTTGCTGTTGCCGATTTTTGTTATAAAGATATTTAAATTCCGAAACCGGGATATCCTCTCCGTTTACTGTCATTAAAACCGGATCAGTCTTTTTTGCTTGAATCACGGAAGAAGATAAAATTGCAAGTGCTACAATAATGTTTGTTTTCATTTATTATCAATGATTATTTATTAATGTGGTCCGTTCTCTTCTTTATTGGGACACATCTTTTAATAAAACGACATCATTAAAACAAAATTATAAAAAAAGAGTCCTTTGTAATAAAAAATAATGTTTTGTTTCTGTTAAATCCCCATTTCCGATAAAAATTTTACTCTCACGAGCCTTACTTCTTCCTCAGAATACTCCTCTCCCAATTCATTTAAAACTTCCTCCAGATTGTCTTCTTCCATCTCTCTTAGCACATCTAAAATATCGAATTGATGATCAGGGTCTACCATCTCTTCTATAAAATAATCAATATTAATTTTAGTGCCCGATTCCACTATGGCCTCAAGTTCATCTAAAAGTTCATTAAATTCGAGTCCTTTACTTTCAGCCACTTCCTGAAGGTCTATTTTGCGATCAATGCAATGAATTATAGCCACTTTGAGTAAACTTTTGTTTGCTACAGATTTGACTCTAATATCTTCCGGCCTTTCAATTTCATTTTCATCTACATGTTTGCAAATTAAATCTATAAAAGGGCGACCATATCGTTTTGCTTTGCCTTCTCCGACTCCCGGAATATTTCCCAATTCCTGAAGTGTTATTGGATACATTGTAGACATATATTCCAAAGATGTTTCCTGAAATATAACATAAGGAGGCAAATTTAATTTTTTTGCGATAACTTTCCTTAAATCCTTCAACATGGAAAATAATTCCTGATCAACAGCTCCTCCTCCTGATTTTGGAGAAAAATCATTATCTACGTCAATAAATTCTCTATCTTCTACTACGAAAAAAGACTGGGGACATGCCAAGAATCCCTTCCCTTTTTCAGAAATGTTTAAATAACCGTAGTTTTCAAAATCTTTTTCAAAATAACCTTGAATATATGCCTGTCGAATGACACTTGCAACAAATTTGTCTTCTCTGTGGGATAAAGCTCCGAAACCTTCAATATTTTCATGCCCATAAGATTTTACTTCATCTGTCGGCCTTCCTATCAATAGGTTTGAAAGGTATTCTGCCGTTATCTTGTTTGAAACTGCCATTCTTAACTCTAAAGCCGCACATAAGTCATCTGAAGCTTCTATCCTTTCTCTGGGATGAAGACAATTATCACAATTGCCACATTCTTCTTCATTTCGGTCTTCTCCGAAATAATGCAGCAATATAAGACGCCTGCAAATACTTGATTCAGCATAAGATGCTGTTTCTGCAAGGAGATGTCGGCCGATCTCTTGTTCCACCGGAGTCTTGGTCTGCATCAATTTCTCTAATTTTTGAAGATCCTTATAAGTATAGAATGCTATGCATTTTCCTTCACCCCCGTCCCGACCGGCTCTCCCGGTTTCCTGATAATAACCTTCAAGGCTTTTA
Source organism: Muribaculaceae bacterium (assembly GCA_022510445.1). Classification (GTDB taxonomy): domain Bacteria; phylum Bacteroidota; class Bacteroidia; order Bacteroidales; family Muribaculaceae; genus Lepagella. The sequence continues at coordinate 7,443 of JAFLTN010000048.1, forward strand.
GGGATGTCATAGTGAATAACGAATCTCACATCGGGTTTGTCAATACCCATTCCGAATGCAATTGTGGCCACAATAACTTGAACTTCTTCATGCAGAAAAGCATCTTGGTTATTAGATCTCGTTGCAGAATCCATCCCCGCATGATATGGAAGAACTTTTATTTCATTGATCCGCAAGGTTTCAGAAAGTTCTTCAACTTTTTTTCGGCTCAAACAATAAATTATTCCGGATTTTCCGGGATTATTTTTAATGAAACGCACTATGTCCCTGTCTATTTCTTTTGTTTTAGGACGCACTTCATAATATAGGTTAGGTCGATTAAAACTTGATTTAAAAACTCTCGCCTGAACCATGGCCAAATTTTTTTGGATATCGTGTTGAACCTTGGGAGTGGCAGTTGCTGTCAAAGCCACAACAGGTCTGGTTCCAATTTCATTTATTATAGTCCTTATCCTCCGATATTCAGGTCGGAAATCATGACCCCATTCAGAAATGCAATGGGCTTCATCTACAGCATAAAAGGAAACTTTCATTTGTTTGATGAATGTCATATTATCCTCTTTGGTAAAAGATTCTGGAGCCACATACAGAAGTTTTGTTATGCCTGCTTTTATGTCAGATTTCACTTTTTCAATCATGGCTTTAGATAAGGAAGAATTAATGAAATGAGCAATTCCATCTTCTTCTCCATAATGCCGCATTGCATCAACCTGATTTTTCATCAAGGCAATCAAAGGTGATATAATTATAGCTGTCCCTTCGGAAATCAATGCCGGCAATTGATAACATAAAGATTTTCCCCCTCCTGTAGGCATTAACACAAAAACATCATGGCCATCTAACAAGCTTTCTATAATCTCTAATTGATTACCCTTAAAACTATCGAATCCAAAATTTTTCTTTAAAGCTTGATAAATTTTTTCTCTATCGGCCATAGGTCAGTTTGAGTTAGTACACAAAGTTAAGAAAATTTCTTATTATTCCTATATTTTGCTCATAAAAAATGCCTTCTTAAAACGTATTTTAATTACAATGCCATTTTGACCTAGCATCTTCAATCGAGCCACATTAAACAATTGGAGAAACGGCAACTCTTATCTTCGGAATCTCCGCTACCTTAATTTTAATTTCATAAGAAAAGTAATTTAGTAATTTATTTTACTTTTAGTAACTTATTTTTTATTACCTTTGAAAACACATAAATCTATATTATAATGAAAAACAATCGAAAATTTTATCTAATGACCATGCCAGTGCTCACCTCACTTATCGGAGGGTGTGGTTCAGGCAACAAGCTTGAGTATCCTAAGGCACCTTCAGATCCTACAGTCACAGACACCTATTTTAATATTACTGTAAAGGATCCCTATCGTCCGTTGGAAAATGATACAGCTCCGGAAACTCTGGATTGGGTTAAGGCTGAAAACGCCGTTACAGAGTCTTATCTGAACAAAATACCTTATAGAGACGCGATAAAACAACGGCTCACTAATCTTAACAATTATAAAAAGACCGGTTTGCCTTCAAAGAAAAAAGACGGTAAGTACTATTATTTTGAAAATGATGGTTTGAAAAACCAAAGTGTCCTGTATAGATCGGATAAACCTGGTGATCCGGGAGAAGTTTTCCTGGATCCTAATACCCTTTCAGAAGACGGAACTGTGGCTCTTCAGGGTGTATCTATGAGTAATGATGGTAAATATACCGCTTATATCATCTCTCGAAGTGGATCTGATTGGAATGAAATCTATGTATTGGAAACACAAACGGGACGTTTGCTTGATGATCATATTGAATGGGCAAAATTTACTGACGCTTCATGGGCAGGTGACGGTTTCTATTACAGCTCATATCCAATTCCCGAGGCAGGAAAAGAATTTTCCAATGCAAATGAAAATCATCAGATCTATTTTCATAAAATAGGTACTCCGCAGAGTGATGACAAACTCATATATGAAGACAAAGACCATCCGCTTCATTTTCACAGCGCCTATATCCCGGAGGATGAAGAATATCTATTTGTCATTGCTTCAGGACAGGGTAACGGCCAGTCTGTAGTGTTTAAGAATCTAATAAAAGATGAAGGCTGGATTACCTTAGAACCGAGCCAGGATTATGATATTTCAATCTTTGATGTGGAGGGAGACAAAGCTTTGGCTATTACTAATTATAAGGCACAAAAAAACCGGCTTGTGGAAATTGATCTGAAAAAACCGGGCAAAGACAATTGGAAAGAGCTGATTCCGGAAGGTGATGGAGTTCTAAGTGGGGTTGATCTTGCAGGTGACCGTCTTATCGTAAAATTTGAAAAAGATGCTTCCGATCATCTTTATGAATATGACAGAGACGGCCTGCTTATAAGAGAAATTTCACTTCCCACATTTGGTACTGTCTATGTTTCTTCCGACAAAAACAGTGATGAAATTTATTATTCTTTCTCTTCTTTTACGTTCCCCTCTGCAATATACTCATATAATCAAAAAACCGGAGAAAGTACACTTCTTGAGACCCCTGAAATTGACGGCTTTAACTTTGATGACTATGTAACTGAACAAGTATTCTACCCATCCTCTGACGGGACAAAAATTCCTATGTTTCTTACTTATAAGAAAGGACTTGAGAAGAATGGGCAGAATCCGGTTTATCTATATGGATATGGAGGCTTTAACGTATCATTGCCTCCCAGCTTTAATCCCAACAGATTGCTGTGGCTGGAAAACGGAGGTATATATGCTCAGGCTAATTTAAGAGGAGGATCTGAATATGGAGAAGAATGGCATCAGGCAGGAACAAAAATGAATAAGCTGAATGTTTTTAATGATTTTATTTCTGCTGCTGAATATTTAATTGCCAATGAATATACATCTCCTGATTATCTGACTATTGTAGGCGGAAGCAACGGTGGTCTTCTGGTGGGAGCAACCACAAACATGCGCCCCGATCTTTTTAAGGTTGCTATTCCTCAGGTAGGAGTCATGGATATGATGAGATATCATTTATTCACTATTGGATGGAACTGGGCTCCTGATTATGGAAGAAGTGATGACTCACAGGAAATGGCGGAATATCTCTATTCTTATTCACCTCTCCATAATATTAAAAATGATGGAACTCCTTATCCGGCTATTTTGATTACCACTGCCGATCATGACGATCGCGTTGTTCCGGCTCATTCTTTTAAATATGCTGCCCAATTGCAGGCTTCCGACACCGGTGACGCACCGAAACTAATTAGGATTGATTCTAAGGCTGGCCATGGAGGCGGAAAGCCAATGTCAAAAAGAATAGATGAAGCAGCCGATACATATTCGTTCATTTATTATAACTTAGGAATTGAACCTAAATAAATAAAAAACTCATTCCTAACCACTTAAGAGTGCTTTGGAATGAGCGTTTAGAAAAATTTCAATTATGGAGGAGTCAGGAAATATCTACTACAGTAATTCCGGCTCCTCCAAATCTTACATCTTCATCACGAAAAGAAGTAATCATAGGATTCGCTTGTAATTGTTCCCTTATAAGTGTTTTAAGAATGCCATGACCTGTCCCGTGAAGAATCCGGACTCTATATGCATTAAATTGAATGGCATCATCGATAAAATAAGTAATAGCCTGAAGTGCCTCATCTGCCCTCATACCTCTGACATCTATGTCTGTTTTGAAATTAAGCTGTCTCTCCCGGCTTGCTGAATTTTGACTTGACGATGATGTTATTGCCACATTTTCTTTTATCGTTTCTTTTGGTTTTGATGTCTTCTCAAGATTCGAAGAATCGACTTTTGTTCTTAAATTTCCAAAAGCAACTTCTGTTTTCTTCCCTTCAATCGATATGATTCGCCCGGTTACGCCACCATTCTTCATCCTTACATAATCTCCAATGGCAAATTCAGATTTTAATTCATTTTCTATTTTATTCTTAAAATTATGGGAATCAGCTGTCTTTTTTTTATTCCTATGTTTTAACAGTCTTGAAGTTTGCGGAAGAGAATCCTCATTTGTTTCTTTTTCTAAAGATTGTTTATAGTCTTCAATCTCTTTCCTTATTTGTTTTGCACGTTCTTTATCAGCTTGGCTTTTCCTTATTTCATGAATTGAACGTTCAATCTTGGCATTTGCGCCTTCAATAATTTCTTTTGCTTCTATTTTTGCTGATTTTAGGATTGAAGATCTCTGTGATTTCAATTCAGAAACAGAGTTTTCATATTCTTCCAGCAGTTTGTTAATACGGTGTTCTTTTTCTTTAATGTCCTGCCGTTTATTATTCCAATACCTTCTATCTCTTTGAATGTCTAAAAGGAATTTTTCTGAATTTACATAGTCCGAACCAACAAGTTCTTTAGCCAGTTCAATCACAGATGAAGGGAGACCTATATTACGAGCTATTTCAATGGCGAACGAGCTTCCTGGATGTCCCACTGATAACTGAAAAGTAGGCCGAAAATGCTGGCGATCATAAAGCATGGCCCCATTAATTAAACCTTCTTGATTTTCCGCAAAAACTTTAAGATTCTGATAGTGGGTTGTTATGATTCCGAAACATCCGCTTTTACAGAATTCTGCCAAAATGGCTTGAGCCAGAGAAGCTCCTATTTGAGGTTCAGTCCCGGATCCCATCTCATCTGCAAGCAATAAGGTTTTATCTGATGAATGTTGAAGGAAAAACTTCATGTTTGATAAGTGTGATGAATAGGTACTTAAGTCGTTTTCCATTGATTGTTCATCACCTATATCGATAAAAATATTGGAAAAAATTCCCATGTGGGAATTATAATAAAGGGTGGGAAGAATTCCGCATTGCATCATATATTGTACAACTCCCACAGTTTTCAAGGTCACGGACTTACCTCCTGCGTTCGGACCTGATATCAGAAGAATTCTATGTTTTTTACTTAAGTTAAGATTTAATGGAACCACATCCTTGCCATGTTTCTTTAAAGTGAGAAACAAAGCTGGATGGATTGCATGAAACCAGTCTATCTCCGGTTCATTTTCTATCGTTGGCAACTGTCCGTCTGTTTCAAGGGCAAAATTAGCTTTTGCTTTTATAAAATCTATTTGTGCAAGTTGTCTGCAACCCTGTTCGATTTCAAGAGAATTGGGTCTTACCAAATTCGTTATTCTGATAAGAATCTTTATAATCTCCCGTTCTTCTTCCGCTTTTAGTTCCCTGAGTCTATTACCGGTCTGAACTACTTCAGCAGGTTCTATGAAAACAGTTTTACCGGTGGCGCTAGTATCATGTAGTATTCCGGAGATCCCTTTACGCTTTGCCGCAGAAACGGGGATTACCAGGTGACCGTCTCGAAGAGCCGGGGTTACATCCGGTTCAACTAAACCGTTTTTTGCTGAATCTTCAATCACCTTCATCATAATTCTATGAACTGATTTTGATGCTGATTCTATTGATCTTCTGATTTCATAAAGCTCAGGAGAAGCGGAATCCTTTATTTCACCGTTTTTATCAATGCATCTATTTATTTCATTTTCAAGTTCGATGAAGGAAGGAATGCTGGAAAAATCATTTTTTAAATATGGAAAATCATTTCCAGAATCATCTTTTTGACTAAAGAAATCATTATATCCCCTCATTGCTGCAAATGTTAAGGCACATTCATGCAATTGTTCTGCATTAATGAATGAACCTTCCATCATGCACCCTTTTATGTAAGGTAATATATCATAAACAGTCTCAGGTGGTAAAGTATATAAAGAAGATAAAATCTGTTTCATTTCTGAAACACAATTCAATTCTTTTATAATAGAGTGACGGTTTGCAGAAAATGACATAGAAGCCGCTGCTTCCTTGCCCAATCTGGTTTCGCATTTTTCTATAATGGCATTTCGAATTGGAAGGAAACCAATTCTTCCTTCAAAATCTTTAGGATATATCATAATGACTGTTTCTAAACCGGAAGGGCCAAAAGAGGAAGATCCCTTTCAAAAAGAAGACGATGTGCAATACCAGGATTAAATATACGCATAAATGCGTTTTTCTTCCTGTTGGGAACCACCAGCATTTCAATATTGGCTTGACTTTCATAGTTTGTAAAATCAAGCATAAATGTCTTCGAAGGGAAAATGACAGATTTAAAATGAGCTGCAGGATAGGTTTTGTTAAAATAATCTTTTAAGTTATCTATCTTAATTTTTATTGATTTATCGGATTTACCTGTCATCGGGATTAAAGTTATATCCACTTCCGGATATTCAAACATTCTCATGAAGGTGTCGACAGAAATAAGGTCATGTTGATCAAGATTACAAAAGAAAACTACACGCTTTATTTTGTCAATACTTGTAAAATGACCATTCTCCGGTATTGAGAAAACCGGAACTCTGCAATCATCAAGCACCTCGGCAGTAACACTCCCTATTAATTGCTCATCTTTTTTTTCTTTTCCCCGCGTGACCATGACAACAAGACCCGGGGGTGACATCCTACAATATTGTTTAATAACATCTTCAGCCACTCCGGCTTCTAACAAAGTTTTATATTTTAGCTTTGGAATTAAATTTTCATTTTGTTGTTTTTCTATTTCTTTTACGAGCTCTCTCATCTGACGGACTCCCTGATTTCTTAAATCATTGCCGACTTCAACTTCAGTTATCTCTTCTTCGATATTAGGATCAATTCCTCCGTTAAAACTATCATCAATAGAAAATGAAGAATTAAAATATGGTGTAGGATAACCATGGAGCAAAACCGGACGTAGCTGGAGTCTAACGGCAAGATCAAAACCTGTTTTAATTGCAAGCATTTTATAGGAATTAAAATCAATAGGAATTAAAATATCCCCCTGATGTCCTGATAAAATGCTATCAGTCGGTGTAATTGAAAATTGTTCTAAACTTTCTGTTATTTTTAAAGCCATCGGTAGATCCGTTTCCTTAATCCTTACCCGCACACCCATGGCAATAGGAGCCCCGGTGATAACGAGTTTCTGAAGACGGACTGTTATTCCATGATTCTCCAATAGCCGACTCATGGCCAATGCATGTTCAGGAGTATGGATAGCCAAGGTGATGAATTTTTCCTCCATATCAAGAGAAATTTAAAGGACTCTAAATCATTTAATTGACAATCGGCGTCTCAGATACCTGGGACGCCGGTTCTTTTGCTTTCTTAAACCCTTAAACAGAATCTATTCAAAGTGTTGTAAAAGAGATATTAATCTTTATTATTCTTTTCTTCAAGAATTTTGATCGCCATATCGTAGATTGTAGTGTCATCAAGCACGACAATTCCTCCGTCGGGACCCGGCTCGATATGCATACCGACATTTTTGCCAAACTGATAATTAACGCCCCCAAAATAATTGCGGACTGTTTGAACAGTTAAATTCAGTTCATCTGCAATACGATGGGTGGCACCATCAGGTAGGCTGTCTTTAAGCCTACGGAGTTCATTGAAAGTGATTGTCTTGCTCATGGCAGTTTTATTTAAATTTTAATTTTTCAAATTTTATTTTAATTGATTGCTAATTTAACCAATATTTTGGAACTGACAAATAGTAGTTAAAATAAAAATGTTCAAATCACAGATAGATTTTCGGCGGGAATCCATCCATTATAATCTGAATTTAAACGAACCTTATACCATATAACTTTTCCTTCTGCATCTGTCTCTTCAGAAATGATTCTTATTTTGGTTCCTCTGGTCAACACCTCTCCCCCCTTATCATTGGAAGTTTTTACAGGTTCTGTTTGCAACGTCACCTTATATCCAGTAATAATACCATAATCCTGTTCTTCACCATACGCAGCTCCCATATAGGCAAAGATTACACATATCATGCTTATACCTAAGAAAATAAAGCCCCCAAAGAAACCTGCTTTCCTAACTAAAACAGCATTGGAGAAAAGATACATTACGGCACAACCGGAGAAAATAAGGAAACAAACAATTCCCCATATAGCCCACGTATTGGATAATGTATTTTCTGAAATTGATTTTTGAACACCTCGAAAAAAATTAGGGTCATCTTCTGTTACTTTTAATTTCTTCCCTCTCTGTTCCGCTTTATTGGCATCTTCTACCTTTTCGCTAAGGTAATTCAAATTGGTATTAATTTCTTTATTTGAAGGATCTAATTTATGGGCTCGCTCATAACATACCATTGCCTGGCCATAATCTTCGCTTTGCAGATAGGCATTCCCAAGATTGTATAGCAATGCGGCTGAAGTTCCTTGCTCCTCAGCAATCTTCTCATAAAAAGCGATTGCAGCCTTATAATCTCCCCGGTTGTAAGCGGAGTCAGCCTGGGCTATTACATTCTCTCCCTTTACTTTGAATAGAGGAAGAAAAAATAACATTAATATAAATATATAATTTTTCATAATGTCTTGGTTTTCTTAAATGCCTCTTCAAGGCTATTCATCATTGAAATGGTGCGGTCATAGATTGCTTGCATTTCCGACTCTCCCTGTTGAGGTGAATATTTTTCAAATTCTACATCATCAATAAGAGTTATAAGATTATTTATCTCATCATCCGGTATTTCCCTCATTGCAAGTTTACCATTAATATTATCACGGCTTAATTCTGAAGTTGGGATTTTAAGTTTGTCACCGATATAACCCCAAAGTGAACGGATTATTTCATCATAAAAAGATTCCCGGTCGGAGGCAACCATATATGTGTATGCCTTTTTAAGGCGTTTTCTTGCCATTTTGTTGGCCTTTTTACTTTTAACAGACAAAATATCAGCATTGGTTTCCAAATAAGACTGATAAAAGAAATAAGATCCCAAAATAAGAACAATAGGTATTAGATAAAATAACCAATAGAAAAAGGAATAAACAACTGGCCTATGCTCGAATGAGAGTTTTGAATTTACAGGTAATAAATCTGGGTTAAAATGAAGGGATGCTTTAGTTTGTGACTTTTCAGAACCATGACCTTTTTTCACATGAATATCATAACCTTCCGCCACTGAACGTTCATATTTTTGCGTGGTGGGATTAAAATAAACAATGCTTACTTCAGGAATTTTAAAGTTACCTGATTCCAAAGGCATGAAAGAATAATCAAATTTAACATTCCCTGAAACATCCGACCTTCCTACTTTAATGTTTACATCAGATGAAGGAGTATAAACCTCAAGTTCCGGAGGATATATTTTCTGCAAATCCGGTAATGTTATATATTTTAAATTACCTTTCCCTTCTATTGAATATATAATTGATGATGCCTGATTTGTGATGAATGACTGATCCTGAAGTGAAGAAGATAAACTAAATTGTCCTACTCCTCCTGAAAAATCAGCGGGTATGGGTTTTGGAAGGCCTTTAATGGAAACTGTAAGTTCGTTAGGAGTAACATTCAATTGAAGTGGTTTTGCAACTGACAAATTTCCATAAAATGGATCATGGTAGTACTCTCTTTCATCGACACTTACTGTATAGGTATTTCCGGTGATTTTCAGGGAACCCTCCATTTGAGGGAAAATTATATAACGGGCAATGATGGCTGTGGCATAAGTTTTCCCGTTATAGGTTTCAAATTCAAGCGAAGTTGATATATCTTTTGATTCTTCCACAACAAAACCATCAAATTTAGGCGAAGCAGTAGCTCCTATGAATTTGATTGCTTCATATGTAGAATAGAGTTTGACAGTATAAATTATAGCTTGCTGCACATATGCAGAAGATTGGGAGACCTCAGCTCTTAAAAAGAGATTTCCGTCACCTTTCCCGATATAAGTAGGTCCATTACTTGAAGATTGACGGTAATTATTAGGTCCTTGAGATCGAGCAGGTGTTTGATCCGGCATGGGAGCACCTATGGCATAGGAAATTGTATTACTGGTGACTCCTCCAACTGAAATTGGTCCGAATTTATATTCCCCTTCTGTTTCCGCTCTTAAAGTGACGGTATAGGTGTTGCTTATGCTTTGGGATGTTTTTCCGTTAATATTAGTAAAAGTTGACCATTGCCCCGTTCTGTCAAAATAAACCACTTTTGCCCCTGGCACTGAAGAAGGTTTCTCCGGAGGATTTTCTATGTCTTTAATTTCTATAGTGATATAAAAAAGGTCACCTTTTGATATTTCCCGGCGTCCTCTTCCCGGAGAAACCGATAATGTAACAGAAGAATTGGAAGAAGGAGCCCCAAAGCTGTCCAAAACCGTGACAAGGAGAAAGAGAGAAATAATCAGATATTTTAATTTACCTTTCATTCCAAAATATAAATCTGGGTTATATTGAATTCTAAACTTTTAATTCAGAAAATATCACCAATTACGCTTGTTCCGGTTTCGTTGCCTGCTTTTCTCTGCATTTTGACCGGCAACTCGTGCTCTTGTCTGGTTTTCTTTATTCTCAATTGCATTTAGAATCTGTTCTGCATTTTGTTGGCTTATGTCAGGTTGCTGATCTTGTTGTTGCTCTTCATTTTGATCCTGATTTTGGTCTTGATCCTGGTTTTGTTCTTGATCTTGATCCTGATTCTGATCTTTATTTTCTTCTTGTTGATCTTGCTGATCCTGGTTTTGTTCTTGATCTTGATTCTGATCCTCATTTTGCTCTTCATTCTGCAATTTTAACTGAGCAATCCTAAGATTCCTGCGAGCATCGTTATCATCAGGATTAAAACGGAGGGCCTGCTTATAATAATTAATGGCTTTTTGGAATTCATTTGAGTTAAAAGCCACATTTCCTAAGTTATAATTTGCTTTGGAGGCAAGATCCGGACGAGTTTTACCCAAATTGGCTACTATTTCCATATTTTTACAACCTGATTCCAAAATCTTTTTAGCGGATTCAGTTGTATCATTAGGATTAGTTCCTATTTTAATTTCTGAAAGCCCCATATTATATCGTCCCACTACTGACATGGGATTCTCTTTTAAAGCCTCTTGATATTTATTTATTGCTTCATGATATTTCCCTTCATTGAAAAGTTCATTTCCTTTTGTGATATAGTTCCTTTCTTTTTTAGTTGAAACAGGAACTTCCTTTTCAGCCTTGATT
>JAFLTN010000049.1 GCA_022510445.1 Muribaculaceae bacterium
GATTGGAGATGTAGAAATTTACCATATCGATTCGCTGGCTGACGTGATGGAGGAAGAGAAGGCCACCATCGGAATCCTCTGCGTTCCGGCCGACAAAGCTCAGGAAACGGCCGACATTGCTATTGGAGAGGGGATAAGGGCAATATGGAATTTCACTCCTTACCGGGTCAAGGTGGCAGAAGGAATAGTCATGGCGAATACCTCAATCTATGCTCATCTCGCCCTCATCTATAATAGGCTAAATCTCGACATCTGATGAAGGTGACCGTAATAGAAAATAACTGCGTTAAAGACGAGGGGGCCCTGATCGGATGGTATCAGATCTCCGATTCAGCGTGGACTAATGCCGGAAAACCCTTTTATATCCCGGAAGAAACCGGAGATGTCACGGTGTCCTTAGCCCCGGTGATAAGATTTAACCGTCTGGGCAAATCCATATCTGAAAAGTTTGCACGGAGATATTATTCTGAAATTGCTCCGGCCCTTCATTTCCGACTCCCGTCGTTAAGGGATGAGCTTCTTCGTCAAGGATTGTCGCCCGACCCGTCAGTTTCTTTTGACCGTTCATTGATTGTCGGTTCATTTGTATCAATGGAATCACTTCCCGACCATCCGGAAATGGAGCTGAAGCTGAATGGTGAAACAGTAGCCCTCTGGAATTACCCGGCGATGAAGGTTGATATTAATCATATTATTTCACGCATATCAAAAACCAATACGATTAAAATGGGAGACTTTCTAATACCTGTCATTTGCGGGTTCACACCTGTAAAGATAGGAGACCGACTCGATGTGATCATGGGTTCTGTCGGGAACCTGGCAGTTAAAGTGAAATAACAACCGGTGCAATATTTAGGCTCTTTTTCAGTTTTATAATTATGTCGGGAAATTCACCGGAAAACCCTCCCGATATCATTAAACCAAACAATAACACATGAAATTGTCATCCGGCACAAGACATATTGTTACATTCCCGTGCATCTTAGCAGCCTTGATTTTCGCATTTTCGGCAAATGCCCAGAATGATATCAAGGATGAAGATTTTAACCCTGTAAATACCGGAGTCACCACCCTGAGCATCACTCCCGATGCGAGAGGATCCGGTATGGGTAATCTTGGTGCTGCCACAGATCCGGATATGAATTCGCAGTTCTGGAATCCTTCGAAATACGCTTTTGCCTATAGCAAGGGTGGGCTTGCCATTTCCTATACACCCTGGCTTCGTAAAATAGTAAACGATATATTCCTTGCAGATCTTACGGGCTACTGGAAGTTAGGCAGCAATGACAATCAGGCCTTAAGCGCTTCTTTCCGTTATTTTTCACTTGGAGAAGTGACTATGGGCGACTGGGATAGCGGGACTGAGGCGGTGCAGACAATCAATCCTTATGAATTCGCTTTCGATATAGGATATTCAAGAAAACTTTCCGAAAAATTCTCAATGGGTGTGGTTCTGAGATATATACTTTCCGACCTATCTTATGAAGACACTTATTCGGGAGAGACCAACACCGCAGCCAGCGCCTTCTCAGTGGATTTGTCAGGTTATTATGTCACCTATCCTATGATTGGACGCAACGAATGCCAGTTCGCCTGGGGGTTTGACATCTCCAATATCGGTACAAAAGTGAGCTATGACCATGGTGCAAATTATGCATTCCTCCCGACCAATCTTCGTCTCGGGACTCAGTTCATGTTCCCGCTTGCCGATTACAACACACTGGCCATCGGACTTGACCTGAACAAGCTGTTAGTGCCGACAATGCCTCGTCAGAAAGACTATGACATGAACACCATTGAAGGCCAGATGGAATATGAGGAGGCTAAAGAGAAATGGGAAACCATGTCTCCTATCACCGGTATATTCAAGAGTTTCTCTGATGCTCCCGGTGGTTTCAGCGAGGAATTAAAGGAAATAACCGTATCTGTCGGTGCAGAGTATGCATATAATCAGCAATTCTTCGGAAGGCTCGGATATAATTATGAAGCTGCCTCAAAAGGAGGTAGAAGTTATTTCACTTTTGGAGCAGGTTTCTCTTTAAATGTCCTAAGGCTCGATGCTTCCTATATGCTTGCAACAGCTCAAAGTTCTCCTCTTGACCAGACACTTCGTTTCACTCTTACTTTCGATATGGAAGGTTTGCAAGACCTTCTCGGCAAAAAACGCCGTTGATGCTTTCAAAAACCCTTCTTTGAACTTTACTAATTGACGAAGTAATGATAAGAATAGGTCAAGGTTACGATGTTCATAAGCTGACGGAGAACCGTGAACTATGGATCTGTGGAATAAAGATACCTCATACCCACGGGCTTGACGGCCACAGCGATGCCGATGTAGCTATCCATGCTCTCTGCGATGCTTTGCTCGGGGCTCTCGCTCTGAGGGATATCGGCTATCATTTCCCTGATACCGACCCGGAATATAAAGGAGCTGACAGTAAAAAATTGCTGTTTCATGTGGTGAAGCTTATCAGGGAAAAGGGTTGGGAAATTGGCAATGTAGATATTACGATAATCGCACAGGCTCCAAAATTCAAGGATTACATAGAAATCATGCGCACCACCCTTGCGGAGGTCATGGCAACCGACACTGACAGAGTTTCTGTCAAAGCCACCACGACCGAACACTTAGGGTTTACAGGAAGGAAAGAAGGTATTGCCGCCATGGCTGTGGCCCTTCTTACAAAAGAATAATAAAAGTCGGGGGAAAGGGAATTAATATGAACCTTAACAAACAGCAGCAGAAAGCCGTGGAAGCCACGGAAGGGCGCGTACGCGTTGTTGCGGGAGCAGGCTCCGGCAAGACCCGCGTTATCGCTCACCGCTACGCTTTTCTTGTTAATGATGTCGGAATCAGCCCGGGTAACATTCTCTGTCTCACCTTTACCAATAAGGCGGCACAGGAAATGAAAAGGCGTATTTCTACAATGGTCGACCGCGGTAGTGTGAACGATTTTATCTGTACAATCCACAGTTTCTGTGCCAAGTTTCTCCGTAAAGAGATTTACAGGATAGGATATCCCAAGAATTTCACGATAATCGACGAAGATGATGCCAAACAACTTGCAAAACAGGCAATGATAGAGTTTGACATCGACCGGAAAAGGACAACTGCAGAGAGATTTCTCAAAGGGGTGGCTGCCTTGAAAGGATATGAACCCACTCATTATATTCAGAAACATCTTTTGCCTAATTCCTCCTCTTTCGCTCCAGATGCAACCGTCAGATATCTTCGTCTGCAACTCAAGCATTTCGCCCTGGACTACGACGATCTGCTATATTTCACGTTGTATATTCTAAACCAGTTTCCCGATGCCCGCAAATACTGGACAGAGAAACTAAATTATCTGATGGTGGATGAGGTGCAGGACTGCACCGGAGACGACTGGAAATTATTGCACGCTCTCACCCAGCATCATGGAAATCTTTTTATAGTGGGCGACCCTGATCAGGCCATCTATGAATGGAGAGGAGCCAATCCCAAGATTTTTGTGGATTTCAAGGCTAAGACCGATATTATTCTCAATGAAAATTACCGTTCCACTCCCGACATTCTTGATGTGGCCAACAGGATAATCGAGAATAATAAGAACCGGGTTCCCAAAGACCTCTTTACCGTGAAACTGAATGAACGGCAGCCCGTTCATCTTCATTCGAAATCTGAAAAGGAGGAAGCTGACTTCATTGCCAATAGAATAGAGGAAGGTATTAAGGATGGCATGACTCCTAATCAGTTTGCCGTGCTTTATAGGAGTTCTTTTCTATCGCGGCAGGTGGAACAAGCACTCCTGCGACGCAAAATTCCCTATACGGTATGGGGTGGAGTAAGATTCTTTGAAAGAAAGGAAATTAAAGATGTTCTCTCCTATCTGAGACTGGTGGCCACTGATAATGATGATCTGGCTTTCAGAAGGATAATAAATCTTCCGGCAAGAAAATTTGGAGAAACATCCATGAAAAATCTTCTTAAGATTGCAGAGGGGGAAAATGTTTCCCTCATGGAAGCCTTGCGTAATCATATAAATGACAAGGCATTTGCCAAACCCTCTCTGGTGAGCTTCATAAATATTATTGATGAAGGACGACACAGAATCCCCTTAATGCGGGTTTCCGACATAGCCGACTGGCTGATGAAGGAAAGCGGCCTGGGTGATGTTTACCGTAACGACGAAGAGGAAGAGAGGCTGGAAAATATAGCGGAGCTGATTAATTCCATGAAAGAATTTGAGGCCGGAAGGATCGATGAAGGGGATGCAGATCTTATCTCATATCTTCAGGAGGTTTCCCTTTATACAAATGTAGACCGTTCTGTTGAATCAGAAAAAGTAAGACTGATGACCATCCATCAGTCAAAAGGTCTTGAATTTCCCGAAGTATTTGTAATCGGACTTACCGAAGGGATTTTTCCTAACCATCGTTCGATTCGCGAACGCAGGGATGATGGAGAAGAGGAGGAACGCAGGCTGATGTATGTGGCCGTCACCAGGGCGGAAAAGATGCTTTGGCTTTGCGAATCGGAGGGATATATGAACGATAACGGGGCGCTGAAATATCCATCAAGATTTTTGTCGGAGGTGCCCGACTGGATGCTGAAGCTTGAAGGGGTGCTTGATCCTGCACTCAAGGAGGGCACGGCAAATATGGTGGCAATGCTTCGTGAAGAATTAGGGGAAAATGCTGATAAGCCGTTAAAAAACGGAACAAGGGTCAGTCATAAAATTTTTGGTGAAGGGATAATTGAAGCGTATGATGCCTCAGCTAAATCTTACAAGGTAAGGTTCGGAGAAACCACCCGGAACCTGCTGTTGAGGGTTCTGACAGTGATTTGACTTCACTTTGTTTTGTAAAAATCCCCTTTTAGTGGTAATTTTGCACTATAAATCCCTTTCGGCCTATTAATTTGAAAGGGGTCTTAGCATTTTGAACACTTTCAACTACCGACAATCATTTACGCTCGAAAGCGGGGTAACTCTTCCTTCGCTTGAAATAGCCTATCATACCTACGGGACACTGAATTCAGCACGGGATAACTGTATATGGGTCTGTCATGCGCTAACGGCAAACAGCGATGTAGCAGACTGGTGGCCCCACACAGTAGAGAAAGGTTTGTTTCTGGATCCTGACAAGTATTTCATAGTCTGCGCCAATATCATCGGGTCATGCTATGGTTCCACAGGTCCACTCTCAGTAAATCCTGCCGACGGTAATCCTTGGTATGATGAGTTTCCGCGCGTGACTGTCAGGGATGTCGTAAGGGCTCATCATCTTCTTGCCGAACACCTTGGAATCAAAAAGGTTTTTTCAATAATCGGTGCCTCTGTGGGAGGATTTCAGGCCCTGGAATGGGCTGCGTTAAATCCAGAATCGATAGGCAGCATCGTACTTATTGCCACAGAGGCTGAAGCTTCTCCCTGGGCGGTTGCAATAGATGAAACGCAACGGATGGCTATTTTCTCCGATTCAACTTATGGTGAGAAAAGGCCGGATGCAGCTGCCGCAGGACTTGCTGCGGCAAGGGCGATTGGTTTGCTTACCTACAGGGGTCCCTTAGGTTATAATACCACCCAAAGGAACCTTCCGGGTCATGACGTAATCAGAAAAGATCTGCATAGAGCCCAGACATATCAGAGATATCAGGGAGAAAAATTGGTGAGACGTTTCGACGCTTATTCCTATGTGACTATTCTTAATATGTTTGACACACATAACATAGGCAGAGACCGCGGAGGCCTTGATAATGCTCTGGCCTCGCTAAATATGCCGGCTCTCGTTGTCGGGATCACTACAGATATAATTTTCACTTGTGAAGATATGAGAAGACTCGCGTCAAAACTTCCAAATGCTTCTTATAAAGAGATTGACTCCCCTTTTGGACATGACGGTTTTCTTGTGGAACATGAACTTCTCAATTCAATAATAATCGATTTCTTCAACTCTCTTCCCACCACTTAAAATTGAACGATTAAATCACTACTATAATGTCAGAACTCAAAATAGGACTTTTCGGACTTGGTGTTGTCGGTTCCGGTTTTGTCAAAGTAATATCAAGAGCGATTAATGCTAACGCGGGCATAAAGAAAATTTGTGTCAAAGACCTTGGTAAGGAACGTGACATAGAGCTTCCGGAAGGGTTGCTCACAGATAATCCGGCGGATATTCTGGATGATCCGGAAATAAATCTTATTGTTGAGGTGATTAATGATGCCGATGCAGCTTTTGTCATAGTCTCAGAAGCTTTAAAAAGGGGCATACCTGTGGTTAGCGGAAGCAAGGCAATGGTAGCTAATCATCTTCCGGAACTGATTGAATTGCAAAGAAAATATGACACGGCGTTGCTCTATGATGCATCTTCATGCGGCTCCATTCCGGTGATAAGAAACCTTGAAGAATATTATGACAACGATCTTCTGCTCGAGGTCAAGGGTATTCTGAACGGTTCTTCAAATTATATTCTGTCGCGTGTTTTCGACCATAACCAAAGTTATGAAGACGCATTGAAAACAGCCATTGAACTTGGATTTGCCGAAAGCGATCCCTCTTTCGATATTGAAGGCTTTGACTCCCTTTTCAAGCTCATAATAATAACCGTACATGCATTAGGAGCCTATGTAAAACCTTCCGAGATATTCACCTATGGCATCTCCCATATTTCAGATTTCGACATTAACTATGCGCGGGAGAAAAGCGTTAAGATAAAACTTGTGGCACAGGTAGTGAAGATATCCGATTCCGAGTTCACAATGTTTGTTATGCCGGAATTTGTTTCAAGGAACAAATATATCTATAGCGTAGACGATGAATATAACGGAGTTGTGATTCGCGGAGAGTGTTACGACCGACAGTTCATGTTCGGCAAAGGCGCGGGATCTCTTCCCACCGCTTCATCCATCCTTTCAGATGTAATGGCAAGGCTCCATGGCTACCGGTATGAATATAAAAAGATGGGATATAAAGGCCGACCCTCCTATTCCACGGAGCCGGTCTTAAAAGTATATGTAAGGTATCGTAACACTCCGGTCACCGAACTGCTTCCCTTTATAACCATTCAGCAGAGATTCCTGTCGGATGATGTGAACTACGTTATCGGAGAAATAAAACTCTCTGATTTAATAAAGGGCCGCGAGATTCTCGCAGCCCCGGATGTCTTCATTGTCAATATTCCCACCTTCTTCGTCCATCTCGACAACTAAGACCCGGTCTGACAAAGTCTTAGGGTGAGTCATAAGCCACAGGCAGGTTAGCTTAACTTGCCTGTTTTAACCTTATATATTATTCTCCGCGGTTTTCCTTATTGAAGATATGTCGCAATCTCGAGAAAATTCTCTTTGACGTTGATTCTGTCGGAACTATATTCGGAGCGTTCTTGAGACTCTCTATGGCAGCCTTCTCGGCGTCGGTAAGAGATTCAGGTATGTAAACCATGACATTAACAAGCAAGTCACCCTTCACATTACTGTTCATTTGTGGCAAACCTTTGCCACGGAGCCGCAACACTTTTCCCGGCTGGGTTCCCGGAGCTATCTTAAGACGAGCCCTTCCCTCAACTGTCGGAACTTCGGCATTGCCTCCCAATGCTGCCGTAGGAATATCAAGCATCAGATTGAAGATCAAATCATTGCCATCTCTAATCAGTTCGGGATCCTTCTCTTCTTGTATGACTATAAGAAGATCTCCGTTTACTCCTCCGTGACGAGGTGCATTTCCTTGACCCCGCATGGTCAGAACCATTCCGTCTGTTACACCGGCAGGAATGTGGAAGCTTACTATCTCCTCCTTCTTCTCTACTCCTGAACCTCCGCAATAGTTGCAGGCCTGAGATATAACCTTTCCTTCTCCGTTACATTCCGGACATACAGATTCACTTTGCATGGCTCCGAATATCGACTGCTCTACCCTGGTTATATAGCCGGAACCATGACATCTTGAACAGGTATGAAATGCCGTCCCGTCTTTGGCTCCGGTGCCCTTGCAATGAGGACATGCAACAAGACGTGGAATTTTCAGCTTCTTGTCAACTCCGTTCATTATATCCTTGAGATTTACTTTAACCGTAATTCTCAGGTCTGTGCCCTTATTGACATGCTTGCGAGCTCGACGTCCGCCTGTGGCACCTTCGAAACCGCTGAAACCACCGAAACCGCCACCCATCCGGCCGCCGAATATGTCGCCGAAATGAGCAAAGATATCCTCCATCGACATTCCGCCACCACTGAAGCCGCCGCCACCGAATCCCTGTGGACCCATCGAATGGCCGAACTGATCATATTTGGCCCTCTTGTCGGCATCACTGAGCACGTCGTAAGCTTCGGCTGCCTCCTTAAATTTTTCTTCCGCATCCTTATCATCCGGATTCCTGTCCGGGTGATATTTGATTGCTAATTTGCGGTAAGCCTTCTTTATTTCGTCAGCACTTGCGTTCTTTGCCACGCCCAGCACCTCGTAGTAATCTCTTTTCTCTGCCATGGTTGATTATCTTTTCGATTGCAAGCTGCAAGCTTCTGTTATTGTCCCACTACAACTTTTGCGTGCCTGAGCACTTTATCGTTGATTGTGTATCCTTTTTCTATTGTGTCAAGAATCTTTCCTTTCTTTTCTTCATCAGGAACCGGCACCACCGAGATGGCTTCATGCTTCTCTGTGTCGAATGTGTCGTCGGCAGGATCAATCTCCTTGACTCCGTTCTGATTCAGATATTTCTGAAGTTTATTATATATCAGCAGAATACCCTCTTTCATGGAGTCACTTTCCGGATTATTCTCAGCTGCCTTTATCCCTCTTTCAAAATCATCCATTATAGGAAGCAGACCTTTAAGGACATTTTCTCCCGCATTCTTTATGATTTCGCTTTTCTCTTTGAGAGTTCTTTTCCTGAAATTATCGAATTCTGCCATAAGGAAAAGATATTCCTTCTTTTCCTTGGCAAGCTGCTCTTCCAATTCGGCTATTTTTTTCTCTGCATCATCACAGGCATCGTTCTGCTCTCCTGCAGATGTTGCTTCTGCCTCTTCAACTTCGGCTGAAGAATCTATCGGTTCGTTTTCAACAGATTTCTCTGTCTGAAGATCTTCGGGCTTAAGTTCTTCGTTTTCTATTGCCTTTTCACGATTATCATTCATCTTTCTCTGGTGATTTTTATATCCGTGAAACTTATTTTTATTTCCCATAATTTTATTCTTTTTAAAGGTTTGCAAAAATTACGCCAAAAAATGTTAACAATTAAGCGAACACTTCCTACAATCCAAACAACCACACCCCTTGATAAGTTGACTCCAATTTTTCTCTTTCTTGAAAAACAACTTCCTTTTCTTCAAAAATACCATAGATGGAAGATCCGGAACCACTCATCGAGGCATAAACGGCACCCATTTCATACATTCGTTGCTTAATGGCGTCTAATTCCGGGTGTTTTGCGAAAACGGTGGTTTCAAAATCATTGAAAATCCTGTCTTTCCATTCTTCAATAGGGAGATAAGGAAGATATCTGAGGTCAAAGTCGGGTTTATGTGATTTGATGCCTGCAAACGCTTCAGCTGTCGACACGGATATATCCGGTTTGATTATCAAAAGTATCTTTCCCTTCAGATTTAACTCAAGCGGAGTCAATCTCTCTCCAATCCCCTCGGCAAAACAGGGCCGGTTAACGAGGAAGAAGGGACAGTCTGCGCCAAGTTTCAATGCCATATGGTTAAGTTCCTCCTTAGAAAATCTCTTGCCGAGCATCTCATTCAATATCTTGAGAGTAAATGCCGCATCCGCACTTCCGCCCCCCAGGCCGGCACCATCAGGCAAATGCTTGTCAAGGGTTATCTCAAACATACCGTAATCTCCTAAGTCACCATACCTTTCGTTATAGTTTTTCAGGTACATTGAGGCTGCTTTGACCACAAGATTTTTTTGAGGCGGACATAAAATCTTTCTACCGACAAACTGAAAACGACATCCGCTTACCGGCCCCTTATCATATGCCACTTCAAGAATGTCGTCGAAAGGATCCGGCTGATGAGGCAGTCCGCTTTCAATCCCGACCGGATAAAATACCGTTTCAAGGTCATGATACCCGTCGGGTCTTTCCCCGGTTATATTCAACCCTATGTTTATTTTTGCATTTACAAATTCTATCATGATTTTTTCGATTATTTTAAAATGCCGGGCCACAAGCCCTGTCACTTTTCTTCTACTACTTTTATTAACAATTTACACCTGAATTTTATCTCCTAATTCGGGTTAAAAAGCTGAGTTGATGTTCTTATTTTTTCCACTGTTGATTTCCACATCATAGAAAGATAGATACCCCTGACGGCAAGATAACTAAGAAAACCTGCCCATATGTAATGATTATTACAAACCCCGATACTGAAATCACCGCATCCCCATCTGACAAACGTTATGCCGAAAAAAGTGATGGCGGCAAGAAATGTGGATATCATCAGTCGCCCTGTAGCCGTGACCCCTATGTAGAAACCGTCGTATATGAATGCCCAACATGACAATAAAGGTATCAGACATATCCATAGCAGAAGATCCGTCACTCCCGAAATAACCGTAGGATTGTCAGTTATAAGAGATGATATCTGTTCGGTGCCTGAATAATAAATCACGAAGAATATGATTCCTGTGGCCAGAGTCCATTGAAGCAGTCTTCTGACACTTCTCTGCAACATTTCGTAATTATTCTCTCCCATTCTCTTACCCACGATAGCCTCCCCGCTATAGGCAAAGCCGTCCATGAAGAAAGAGAAGAACTGAAAGAATTGCATCACAATCACATTCACCGCGAGTGTAAGGTTCCCAAGCCTTGATCCGGCTGCAGTCACCCCCATTGTGACACAGATTATAAAAAATGAACGTAAGAACAGGTTGCTGTTCACTTTAAAATATTTCCAAAGTCCGCCATGGAAAATATGACTGAAAGAAAATTTCATTCTTTTCCCTTTACGGAAGACCATGACGCACCCTATTGCGATTATGAATCCTATCCAGTTTGAAACCACAGTGCCCAAAGCCACTCCTTCAAAACCTTTTTCCATAGGGAAAACAAGAATCAGACTTATCGCTATATTCACAATGTTCATTGTAATGGCTATAAGCATCGGGAAGAATGTCGTCTGCACCCCTACAAACCATCCGCTTATGGCCATTGTAGCCAATAATGCCGGACTTCCCCAGATTCTTATATCGAAATATGTTTTTACCGGATTGATAATCTCTTCATCGGGGCCAGCCACAAGTTTCAAAAATGAAAACAAAGGATTTTGAGCTGCAATCAAAATCAGTCCTGTTATAATTGCAATGAAAAGTGACCTGTAAAACACCTTGACAACCTCCTCATCGTCTTTGCGTCCGAAAGCTATTGCCGTCAGTCCTGTGGTTCCGCCCCTTAGGAAACCGAACATCCAGAAAACGACATTCAGCATCACAGAACCCACGGCGATTGCAGCAAGGAACACCTCCGACCCCAGGTGGCCTGAAATAGCAGTGTCACAGAGCCCCAGAAGGGGAACTGTGACATTACTGACAATTGCCGGCAAACTTAGCCGGATTATTTCCTTGTTTAGATGATCCAAGTAATCAATAGCCGTATTCCTGACCTTTTCTTATGGCCGGAATACCGTTTTTCATCCATTCCGGCATCGGATCTCCCTTAAGGTAATGATCGAAGAATTGCTGAAGCCTTTTTGTGATATCCTTGCGGTTTCTTCTCTCCCGGATGTTATGGGCCTCACTGTTATACTGCAACATCCATACCGGTTTCCCGAGCCTTCTTAAGGCCATGAACATTTCTATTCCCTGATACCAAGGCACTGCACCGTCGGCGTCGTTGTGCATTATAAGTAACGGTGTCTGCACTCTGTCGGCATAAAACACCGGAGAATTGGCAAGATATAATGCCGGGGCTTCCCAAAGATTCCGCCCGATTCGGCTCTGTCCGACCTCATACTGGGCCTGACGAGAATCACCGCTTTCCCAACGGATCCCTCCGAAAGCAGAAGTCATATTTGCAACGGGCGCTCCCGATCCCGCACATGCAAACATATTGGTGCGTGTCACAAGATATGCAGTCTGATAGCCTCCCCAGCTTTGACCGTCTATTCCTATCTTGTCTTTCATTATATTTGGGAACTGCCTGCAAACTTCCTCCACTCCCGAGCAGACATAGTTCCAGGCCGATTCTCCCGGCACTCCTGCTGTGTAATGGATATCCGGCATAAAGATGACATATCCGCGGCTCACATAGAACGGAATGTTGATCCAGCTCCACGACGGCTCCATATCAAAATGATGATACAGATCTTCCGAAGCTGTCTCATAGAAGTAGGCGATCATCGGATATCTCTTTTCCGGATCGAAATTTTCCGGAAGATAGAGTATTCCTTCGGAGGGAGAACCGTCATAGGCATACCATTTGAAAAGCTGTGCGCTACCCCATGAATAATCGCCCATCTGAGGATTGCTGTCAGTCACCCTCACACTGTTTTTCTTAGTTAGGTCGGCTGTGTAATAGACATTGGGAGATTCACTGAAATTAGCCTTGATCCAGCTGAACGTTTCAGAATCCTTGCCCTGTTTTATCTGTCTTAATGTATAGGGTTCCAGGAAGGAAATAACGGGAGCTGCAGGCGACCCTGTATATCTGGAATAAGCAAGTCCATTATATTTGTCTGTGAAATCAAAGACTGTGAAGGCGTCAGTCTCTCCCTTCTTGAAGAACCTATGGTCGGGATCCGTTTTCACATATCTGAATCTTCGGTTGGTCTTCCTTCCCTCTCCGGAGGTGATACAAACCGGCTCACTGTTTCCTTTGGGATCAAGTTTCCAAATATCAAAACGGTCATAAACCAAAAGTGCATCATCTTTTTCTCCCCACCCCATTATGCCGTAAGGTTCTTGCTCTTTCAACGGGATATCCTGTGTTTCTTTCCACAGTGGATAAGGGATCCCGTCGGCGGGTGTAGAGACGGTTCCGTCGTTTATGTCATAGACATAATATTTGCGGTCTCTGAACCACACCACATATCTGCCTCCGGGAGAAAGCCAGCTCTGCTCGTTATAGGCCTCTGCCACATCTTTCTGTTCTCCTGTCAGCACATTCTTTATCTTAAGTGAAACCGGGAACTGATAGTCCCACTGCAGTGATATCACATTTTCCGACGCATCTTCAAGGAGTGCCCAGTCAGCATCCCATCTGTCGGGAACCTTCACTTCTGCCAGCGGATTGTCTGTTATCAAAGTCTGTGAACCATTTGAGAGGTCAATTACCACCGGGAAGGTCTTTTTACGAAGGCTCTCCACCATTTTCAGTTCCTGTGGCGGGGTGAAGGGTGCATCCCATCGCCAGATGTCGATGGAAGCTTTCTCGAAATCCACTAAAGTAGTATCGTCGGGAGCCACATAAGGTGCCACTCCGATAACAAGTCTTTCACCGGAATACGAAAAAGCAGGTTCGGAATATTGATTGATCAGAAGATAGTTGCTGCTGTTCATAGCCTTCCATTGCGCCATGAGTTCTTTCTGTTTTTCCGGGTCTTCTGAATGAGGCAGGGCAGTGTGGCGACGGTTTCTGTTAATTGTGAGAACTATCTCCTGCCCTTCAGGATTTCCGGAGTTCAGGGAAGCTAAATAAAGTTTACAGTCTCTGGTGCCGGTTTCCGTAGAATCGTTCGACATGGTGTAGGCCACCTTATCTCCGGAGTGGTCGAAAACCGGAGTGCCGAAAAATGCCATGTCTCTCCCTAAAATATGAAGAGAAGTGTCTGGTAGCAGCACAACGGCGCTACCGTCGAACGACAATGAATCGGCTTTACATTTTTTTAGTGTCACTCCAAGTTTTGTGCCATTGTCGGAAAAACGATAGTCTTCCGTGTTGGGTATAGTCTTTTCCAACCCGTCGGTCATTCTTCTCACCACGAGAGTCTTCCCTGCTTTCTTGTCGTCAAGAGTATTTTTTGGTGTATATAAAGTGTCGGTGGATAACCAGGCTATCCATTCTCCGCCCTCCTTGCCGAGCCGGTAAGAAGAAACGCCGGGAGTTTTCCAGACTTCTCCGCTTTTAAGATTGATTATGGCCAGACTGTCCTGAGGAAGATCAAGACCGCTCTTTTTATCAATCTTCGCCTGTCTTGTCTCGGCAAAAGGAGCCTTTATAAGTGACACGCCCCATTTGGAGTCAGCCGTAAATCCGGCATTGTATCCTCTCGGGATATCTATTTTCTTATTGGTTTTGGTGTTGTGAAAGGTCAGCACGCCATCCCCCTCCTGAGGATCAACTGAGAAAACCGTCCATTCTCCGTTGTTAGAAACTGAGAGGTTGCTGACCTTCTGCCATTGATCGAAATCATCATGGCCAAGAGGTTTCTTTTGTGAAAAGACGACGGTCGACATCAACAACACGCCGGAAAATATCAATCCCTTTTTTATCATCTCTTTTAATTTTAGTTTTCTATTGAATGCTGTCTCCTAAAATCGCCCGGTTTCGTGACCCGGGAAAAATCAGTTCTCAAACCTCTTTGAGCGTATGCCCCATACGCTCTTTCTTGGTGTGCATATAAAATCTGTTATATTCATTGGGGGTGACTTCAATCGGCACATTCTCGGTCACCTCCAGACCGTAACCCTCAAGACCGATACGTTTTACCGGGTTATTTGTCATAAGACGCATTTTTCTGACTCCCAGGGCATGGAGGATATTGGCTCCCACTCCATAATCTCTTTCATCTGCCTTATGCCCGAGATGTAGATTGGCATCCACCGTATCCATTCCGTTCTCCTGCAGCTTGTAAGCCCTGATCTTATCCATAAGTCCAATGCCTCTCCCCTCCTGGTTGAGATATACGACAACACCTCTCCCCTCTTCCTCTATCTTTTTCATGGCAAGCTGAAGCTGTTCGCCACATTCGCATCTCATCGAACCGAATCTATCACCTGTGGCACAGGAGGAATGAACCCTTACGAGAACCGGTTTTCCATCTGCCACATCTCCTTTAATTAATGCGATATGCTCAAGACCGTTATCTTTCTGGCAGAAAGGTATCAGGCGGAAATGCCCGTATTTCGTCGGCATATCAACTTCCTCTCCTTTCTCCACGATTGAATCATTCTGCATGCGGTAGGCTATCAGGTCCCTTATGCTGACAAGCTTCATTCCCCATTGGTCGGCAAGTTTCCTTAGCTCCGGCAACCGGGCCATGCTACCGTCTTCGCTCATTATTTCCATAAGCGCTGCTGCGGGATAAAGGCCTGCAAGTCTTGCGAAATCCACAGCCGCTTCCGTATGCCCGGATCTCTGGATAACTCCTCTGTCTTGAGCATACAAAGGATTGATATGGCCCGGCCTGCCGAAAGTGGAGGGAGTTGCCTCAGGGTCTGCCAAAGCCCTGATAGTGGCCGCACGGTCTTCTGCGGAAACTCCTGTTGTGCAACCCTCCAGTTTGTCAACAGTGACGGTGAAGGGTGTGCCGAGAACCGAGGTATTGTCTTCCACCTGTTTCGGAAGCTCCAATTCCTCACATCTTTTCATGGTTATCGGAGCACATAGAACTCCACGTGCATTTTTAAGCATGAAATTGACGGCCTCCGGGGTTATTTTTTCCGCAGCTATTATCAGGTCGCCCTCATTTTCCCGGTCTTCGTCATCCACAACAATAATGAACTTTCCTTCACGAAAATCGGAAATGGCATCCTCTATTTTATCTAATTTTATTTTATCCAAAACTTTCAGTATTTAGAATCCGTTTATCTGATCTCTTACAAAATTAGAGATTTCCCTTCTCATAGAAAAATTCTCAGCCATCGAAAAAAGGTTTTGTCGCAGGTAAAGGTGCGTTTATCAGGGTTTCAGCGATAAACCTGACCGATGAAGGTTTGAAGTAGGGATTAATCTCCTCTTGAGCTGCCGATCTCACAAAATCCCTGAACTGAGGAGAAAGAGCCGTGCGGATTTTTTCTGTAATATCCGTTTTATCCGGATATGCGTCCAATACCGCCGCCCCATGTTCCCGTCCTTTCTGACGTATTCCCACATTGACCGATGGAAGACGGCAGGCCGGCGCTTCTATCAGTGCGGATGATGTGTTGCCAACCAGAACGGATGCCTCTGTCATTGCTGCATGATAGAGTCTGCTCCCTAATGATTCGACACAAAAAACTCCTTTGTTACCCTCCCGGAACTTCAATATCTGATTTCTTAGTTCTGTATTCCCAGGGTCGGAATTGGGCATAGTGAAGAGTATCTTATAATCCTCCTCAATAAATGGTTTCAGAGCCTCGAGTAAGGATTCCATCTCCCCTCTGCCACTGTCTGGCAGAACTGTGACGGGATGCATCCCAACCATAATGAACCGGTCGCCGCGATTCAACCCGGTCTTTTCATAAAACCCGGGAAGAGAACTGTTTATTTGTTCTAAATCAGGTTCGGCGCCGGGGGCTCCCGAATGGAACACACGCTCGGGAGATTCCCCCATTTTCACTATTCTTCGGGCATAACCGGGAGTAGCAGCGAAATGTAGTGTGGAAAGTTTGGTTATAGCGTGGCGGAAAAGATCGTCTATAGCTCCTTCGGAAGTTTCTCCTCCATGCAGATGAGCTATTGGTATCCCGAACACTACTGTGGCAGACGCTGCCGCAAGAGCCTCATATCTGTCTCCTAAAATCACCACCAGATCAGGCCTGAGATCCGGCAATACGACCGATAGCCCTTCCTGCACCTTTGCCATAGATCTGACTGTTGATTCCGGAGTTGAACCGCTAACAAGAGAGGCAATCCGGGCATCCACCCTGAACCCGTCATCTTCAATCTGTTTCACTGTCATGCCGAAATCAGGCGAAAGATGAGCATTGGTGGCTATTATCTGCAGAATGGCCTTGTCCGATTCTTCGATAAGGTGCATAATCGGTGCCATTATTCCGTAATCGGAGCGTGTGCCGGTAATGAAACAAATTTTTCTCATAATCCTTAATGATTACCGGTTAATGATTCCAGATCGTTCGATAAGAAAGGCTCGTCAGCCAGGAATCTTCTCGGTGATTTTTTACCTATCAGGGTGTCCCAATTCATCGGGGAGATTCCGTTTGCCGGTCTTTTGCAAGTGATATTGGTTTCAGATAATATTTCCCCCTTTTCGATCGGTCGGCTTGCCACGATGCTCCTTCTGGCTATAATCATGTTCGCTGACTCTGAAGCGGCCACTTCTTTCTTATTCTTGCCCAAAGCCTTTGCAACATTCTTGATTCCTTTTACCATATCGCAAAGTTCGTCAGGTTCGAGCGAGGCTTTATGATCCGGGCCCTCCATATTTCGGGAGAGAGTGAAATGTTTTTCTATCACGGCCGCTCCCAAGGCTGCGGCCGCCAAAGGCACTTCTATTCCCCTTGTGTGATCAGAATAACCTGTTCTCAATCCGAATGTTTTTGAAAGGGCTGTCATCACACGGAGGTTCACATCTTCATATGGAGTGGGATATTGGGTCGTGCAATGCAGCAGTATGATCTTTTCATTTTCATAACCTGCATCTTTAAACGGTTGCAGCGCTGCCGATATATCCTCAAGGGTCGACATCCCTGTCGAAATTATTACAGGAATATTTGTAGCCGCAATTTCACGAAGATAAGGCAGATTCGTTATCTCTCCCGAGGGCACTTTCATAAAATCGGGTTTTAAAGCTGCAAGAAACAATATGCTTTCACGATCGAACGGAGTCGAAAGAAAACCTATCCCCTCTTTGGCACAGACCTCTTTCAGAAATCTGAAATCTTCAAATCCCAATTCCAGCTTTTTAAGCATTTCAGTCTGTGAATCTGCATTACAGTTTTCTTTCTGATAAGCTGCCGCCTCACAGGCTGCCGTAACCAAAGACTCTGTCTTGAAAGTCTGGAACTTTATATAATCTGCTCCGGCTGCGGCAGCAGCCCTGACCATTTTTACAGCCGTCTCGAGCGATCCGTTATGGTTCACTCCGGCCTCCGCTATTATAATCGGTCTGTTCATACCGGCAACGGATAACGTTTAAGCTTCGAGCCATGATAAATACCCGGTTCCGTAAGGTCACGTGTCACGACGGCACCCATGGCAACCGTTATATTGTCTCCTATTGTAAGACCGTTTGATATCCTTGCACCAAGTCCTATAAAACAATTGTCACCTATACGGGTGAAACCTCCTATAACAGAGCCCGGCC
>JAFLTN010000005.1 GCA_022510445.1 Muribaculaceae bacterium
TGATTAGGGACGCTTTAACTTGCGTCCCTATTCTGTTGTTTTTTCACAAATTTCTATTAAATTTGAATCCAAATAAACTATAATCTGATATCCAATGAAAAAATTAAGCTTTATCATGGGGGCAATGATTTTCCCTTTCCTCGCAGGTTGTGGTAACGAAACCAAAGAGGAAACCAAAGTGATCGAAAAGCCTGAGATAAATATTGTCGACGGTGTTTTAACTCCTGAAGTTCTTGAATCATTCGGGCGTATCAATGAGGCCGTTCCTTCCCCCGACGGAACCTCAATAATATTCACGCTGACTTATGAAGATATTCAGGAAAACAAGGGCAATTCTGAAATTTATAAAATAAATGCAGACGGGAGTGATTCAAAACGACTCACAGTCTCAGCTTCATCTGAATCGAACATCAGATGGATTGAAGATGGAAAGAAAATAGCCTTTTTAAGGAGTGATGACAAACTGAAGACTCCTCAGATTTTTATTATGAATGCTGACGGCACCGACGTCAAGCAACTTTCAGAAGTAAAAAACGGAATTGAATGTTTTGAAATTTCTCCGGACGGCACCAAAATAATTTACGGTTCCCCTATAGATGATTTTAATAAGAAGGATGAAAAATTATTCAAAGACCTTCCTAAGACTACCGGCAGAGTCGTCAATGACCTAATGTATAAACACTGGGACGAATGGGTGACACAAATTCCACATCCTTTTGTTGCTGATTTTTCTCTTGAAGGAATTTCAAATGCAAAAGATATTATGGAAGGAGAACCATATGAATGTCCAATGAGACCTTTCGGAGGCGCAGAAAGCTTTGCATGGTCGCCGGATAACAGATCGGTGATTTATGTGTCAAGAAAATTAAAAGGAAAAGATTATGCATTTTCAACCGACAGCAAGCTATATCAATATGAACTTGAGTCAGGCAAAACAACCTGCCTGACGCCCGAAAATCCGGGATATGACACAGATCCCAAATTCTCACCTGACGGTTCACAGCTGGCTTGGCTTTCGATGGCGACTGCAAAATTTGAAAGCGACAAAAAACGTTTGATGGTGATGGACATGAAGTCGGGAGAGACCAGAGATCTCACCGCTGACTGGGATTATTGGCCGGAAGAGATTTCATGGTCACCGGATGGAAAATCCATATGGTTCGCCGGATATTTCGAAGGTACCGAACCGATTTTCAAAATAAATGTCGACAATTGTGTTATCGATACGATCGCTACAGGTATTTGCGATTATGTAGGAATCAAACCAATTTCCGATGATTCCGCTGTGGTGCTCAGACATTCCATGAGATATCCGAATGAGATTTGCATGGTTTCGCAGAAAGAAAAAGAAGTGAAACAGCTTACAGAAGTAAACAAAGACTTGCTTTCTCAACTGAAAATGGGAGATGTAAAGAAAGTTATGGTTCCCACAACCGATGGAAAAATGATGACATGCTGGGTGATTCTTCCTCCCGACTTTGATCCTAATAAGAAATATCCGGCAATTCTTTACTGCCAGGGGGGCCCGCAGCAGGCTGTCAGCCAATTCTGGAGCTACAGATGGAACTTTATGATTATGGCTGCTAACGGTTATGTGATAATAGCTCCCAACAGAAGAGGGTTGCCCGGTTTTGGGACAGAATGGAACCGTCAGATTTCGGGCGACTACGGCGGTCAAAATATGAAAGACTATCTGGCTGCAACCGATTATATTGCTAATGAACCCTATGTAGACAAAAATAAGATTGCTGCCATCGGTGCAAGTTATGGAGGATTCTCTGTTTATTGGCTTGCAGGTCATCATGACGGAAGATTTGCAGCATTAATCTCGCATGCCGGTATTTTTAATGTGGAAGCCCAGTATCTTGAAACAGAAGAGATGTGGTTCGCCGATTTCGATCTTGGAGGACCTTACTGGGACAATTCCAACGCAACAGCACAAAAAACTTATGCAACATCTCCTCACAAATTTGTTAACAACTGGACAGCCCCGATTTTAGTAACCGTGGGAGAATTGGACTATAGAATTCTCGCATCACAAGGCATGATGGCTTTCAATGCTGCCAAAATGAAAGGACTGGAAGCGGAAATGCTGGTCTTCCCCGATGAAAACCACTGGGTTTTGAAACCTCAGAATGCCATCTTATGGCAAAGAGTATTCTTCAATTTCCTTGACAAATACTTAAAATAGTTCTTTTTTCTATAAAAGAACCAAAATTCAAAATTTAAGGAGCGTCACGAAAGACGCTCCTGTTTTATACCTATTAATAGGTATTTTTGATGGATGAATGTAGTGTTATTTCTTCAAGAGGTTGATAATTTATTACTTTTGCAGGTAATTTTTTATGAGACTTTCAGAACTTAAACCCGGAGATACGGGAGTTATAGTAAAAATACTCGGCCACGGAGCCTTCCGGAAGAGAGTTATGGAAATGGGGTTTGTTAAAGGACGCCAGATAACCATGGTATTAAACGCGCCCTTAAAAGACCCGATTAAATTCCACCTGATGGATTATGAGGTTTCCCTGAGGAAATCTGAAGCACATCTCATAGAGATAGAACCTTTGGCGGAATGGGATAAAAAGGATGATTCAAAACTTCAAATCGAACCTACGGATGAGGCCCTGTTGCCGGTTACAAAAGATAAGGTAATAAATATCGCCCTGATAGGGAATCCCAATTGTGGCAAAACTTCTTTGTTTAATATAGTTTCCGGTGCCCATGAACATGTGGGGAATTATGCCGGAGTCACTGTAGGTGCCAAAGAGGGGAAAATGAAATATAAAGGCTACGAGTTTAATATCGTTGACCTTCCGGGCACATATTCCCTTTCTGCTTATTCTCCCGAAGAATTGTATGTGATGAGATATCTGAAGGAACAGACCCCGGATATCATCGTCAACGTTGTGGTGGCTTCAAATCTTGAAAGAAATCTTTACCTCACCACCGAGCTTATCGACATGAACAGGAGTATGGTAATTGCCCTAAATATGTTTGATGAGCTTGAAAAGAAAGATATAAAACTGGATTATCAGCTTTTAGGGAAAATGATCGGTGTGCCGATTGTTCCGACAATTGCATCAACAGGGTGGGGAGTGGAGAATCTGCTGGATACCATCATACAAGTATACGAATTAAAAAATCCTGATATCCGCCATATTCATATAAAAATGCGTCAGGAAGTTGAAGACTCTATAAGAAAACTGGTGGATGCCTTGAAAGAAGACCATGAGCTTCCTCAAAGATTTTCACCAAGATTTTTAGCTATAAAACTTCTTGAAAAAGATCCGGAAGTGAAAAGGATGCTCGAACCTTATACCGGCTTCCCTGTCTGGGAAAAGATAAGAGACGATTCAAACCAAAGAATTGA
Source organism: Muribaculaceae bacterium (assembly GCA_022510445.1). Classification (GTDB taxonomy): domain Bacteria; phylum Bacteroidota; class Bacteroidia; order Bacteroidales; family Muribaculaceae; genus Lepagella. Next base: position 3,371 of record JAFLTN010000005.1, read on the forward strand.
AAGAGCCCTGGGAGAAGATGCCAATGCAATAATTTCAGCTGAGAAGTTCGGATTTATAAAAGGCGCTCTGGCAGAAACCATGGAGGCTCCGGCTGACAAGCCTGATTATTCCACAAAAATAATAGATGCCTTAGTAACAAATAAACTTTTTGGATTTCCGATATTTCTTCTCGTGATGTGGCTTATGTTCTGGGCCACTTTCAAAATTGGAAATTATCCTATGGAGTGGATTGAAAGTCTTGTCGGATGGCTTTCACATTTAATCGGCAGATATATGGCAGACGGCCCTTTTAAAGATCTTATCCTTGACGGTATTATCGGGGGTGTAGGTTCAGTAGTCGTTTTCTTGCCAAATATTCTTATTCTTTACACTTTCATTTCATTTATGGAAGACTCGGGCTATATGGCCAGAGTGGCTTTCATAATGGATAAAATTATGCATAGAATGGGGCTGCATGGCAAATCGTTCATTCCTCTGGTGATGGGGTTCGGGTGTAACGTTCCCGCGATAATGTCTACCAGGATAATTGAAAGTCATTCGAGCCGCTTAATAACAATTCTTATAAATCCATTTATCAGCTGCTCTGCAAGAATACCCATTTACGTCTTATTGGCAGGAGCATTTTTCCCTCGTTACGGGGCCTGGATTTTCACAAGTCTTTATGTTCTGGGTATTATCGTGGCTGTAATAACCGCAAGGTTAATGAGAAGATTCTGGTTTAAAGCAGACGAAACACCTTTTGTAATGGAACTGCCTCCCTATAGAATACCGACATTTAAAGCCACTATGAGAAACATGTGGTCGAAAGCTGATCAATATATTAAGAAAATGGGGGGATTGATCCTGATTGCATCCATTATCATCTGGGCTCTCTCCTATTTCCCGAGATATAATATGGAAGATGTGCCGCAGGAGTTTATAGAGTTATCTATGGAGGAACTTTCACCTCAGCTTATAAACGAGTCGGATCCGGCTGAACTACGCAATATTGTATTGCATGAATATCAGGAAAGTCACTCTATTTTAAGTTATATCGGAAAATTTGTAGAACCCGTGATGCGGCCCCTTGATCTTGGCTGGAAAACTTGTTGCTCACTTCTCGCCGGATGTGCTGCGAAAGAAGTTGTGGTCTCAACGTTAGGAGTCTTATATGTGGGTGAGGATGATGTAGAATTGTTGTCGGAAAGATTACAGACTCCTTCAAAGATCACAGGCCTCCCCCCATTTACTGTTGCTTCTGCAATAGGATTCCTGGTCTTCGTACTTCTTTATTTTCCGTGCGTTGCCACAATCACAGCTATAATAAGAGAAACAGGCACGTGGAAATGGGGATTGTTCTCTGTGCTCTATAACACGTCTATAGCCTGGATATTAGGTTTTATTGCTTATAGGATTGCACTGTTGTTTTAGGGTGAAAAAATTACAGGGATTATGCATCCTTACCGGCTTGCATAACCCCCGTTGTAATAGGTAGAATTAATGTTTATTCTATCAACGACTGATATTCCACAGAAGGCTTCTCATCACCCTCTTTATAGGTCACATTGATAATACCTCCTATCTGTCCTTCTGCATTAAGTTTCAGCATAAGTTCAGCAAGTTCATCTTCAAGATATTTTTGGATCGATCTTTTCAACGGACGTGCCCCGAAGTTCTTGTCATAACCTTTTTCAGCCATGAAACTCTTAGCCTGGTCAGATATTTTAAGTTCAAATCCAAGTTTCTCTATTCTTGAATAGTAATCTTTGAGTTCAATATCGATTATCTTGAGAATAGCATCTTTTTCGAGCTGGTCAAACATTATGATATCATCGACACGATTGAGGAACTCGGGAGAAAAGGCACGGTTAAGAGCTTTAGAAATTACTCCATGAGCCTGTTGTTTAGAAATAGTCTCTGTATTGAACCCTACTCCGCCGCCAAATTCCTTAAGTTGTCGGGAACCGACATTACTTGTCATAATGAGGATGGTGTTCTTAAAATCTATTTTTCTACCAAGAGAGTCTGTGAGTCTACCTTCATCCATCACTTGAAGAAGAATATTGAAAACATCGGGATGAGCTTTCTCTATTTCATCAAGAAGCACCACCGAATAAGGATGACGTCTGACTTTTTCAGTCAGTTGTCCTCCTTCTTCATAACCCACGTAACCGGGAGGCGCTCCGACCAGTCTTGAAACGGTAAATTTCTCCATGAACTCGCTCATATCCATTCGGATAAGAGCATCTTTGGAATCAAAAAGATATTCTGCGATTTTCTTTGCGAGGTGAGTTTTACCAACTCCCGTCGGACCTAAAAACATAAACACACCTATAGGCTTATCGGGATTTTTTAAGCCGATCCGATTCCTCTGGATAGCTTTAACCACCTTTTTAATCGCATCATCCTGCCCGATAACCGAACCTTCAAGAACATCTCCCATCTTAAGGAGTCTTGTGCCTTCCGCCTGAGCTATTCTTTGAGTCGGAACTCCTGTCATCATAGCCACAACTTCAGCAACTTTATCCTCATCAACCTCCTGACGCTCTTCATCTATTTTCTTTTCCCATTCTGCCTGAGCTTTTTCAAGCTCAGCCTTTTTATTGTTCTCTTTGTCTCTTAAAGAAGCCGCCATTTCAAAATTCTGAGATTTTGCAGCTGCAAGTTTCTCTTCGGTTATCTGAGCCACTTCTTTTTCAAGATTCTCGATTTCTTCCGGCACCACTATATTTGAAATATGCACACGTGATCCTGCCTCATCAAGCGCGTCCAAGGCTTTATCGGGGAAATTTCTGTCGCTAATGTATCTTTGGGTAAGATCGACACATGCCACTAAAGCCTCATCTGTATAATTTACATTATGATGTGCCTCATATTTATCTTTTACTTTCCTCAAGATCTCAAGAGTTTCCTCAGGCGATGTCGGTTCTACCATCACTTTCTGGAAACGTCTTTCCAACGCACCGTCTTTTTCTATATTCTGACGATATTCATCGAGTGTGGTGGCACCAACACATTGAATCTCACCTCTTGCAAGAGCAGGTTTAAGCATATTTGCGGCATCCATCGTACCGGGAGCCCCACCTGCACCCACTATTGTATGTATCTCGTCGATAAAAAGAATAATGTCAGGATTCTTTTGAAGTTCTTCAAGAACCGCCTTTATCCTTTCTTCAAACTGTCCGCGATATTTAGTGCCGGCAACCATACCGGCCATATCAAGACCTACAACTCTTTTGTTGAAGAGGACTCTAGGCACCTGATGATTCACAATTCTGAGAGCAAGCCCTTCAACTATTGCAGACTTACCGACTCCCGGTTCTCCAATAAGCACCGGATTATTTTTCTTTCTTCTCGAAAGAATCTGAGCTAACCTTTCAATTTCGTTTTCTCTTCCGACAACCGGATCCAGCCGCCCTTCGGATGCGGCTTTAGTCATGTCATAACCAAACTTGTCTAAGGCCGGAGTATCAGTTTTCTCTCCTTTACTCTTTCCCTTTCCGGGTTGTTCGCTTCGGGAAGTTCCTCTACTTTGTCCAAAAGGAGTCATCTCCTCTTCCTCATCATCCTCATCTCCGAAATTTTTTCCGGCCTGTGGAATGTTGAAATCATTGATATGCTGAATCGAAATGTCGAAATTCAAATATCTGTCTTTAATTTTCTTTAAAATTTCACTGTCCATGGCTCTCTGATCATGTATTAGAGCTAAAAGAATATGTTCGCCGGCCACAGTATGGGCATTCATTTTTCTTGCCTCGGAAACCGCAAGATGCAAATGACGGATTGCTGATAATGATATCTTGAATTGCTGTTCAAAAAGAGTTGTCCCTTCTTGATTGGGATTTGCAGACATAAGATAGGTTTCCAGCTCTTTTTCGATCTCAGGAATAGGGACATTGAGCTGATTCAGAATCCTAAAGGCATAACCGTCTTGATTGCGAAGAGCAGCCAGCACGAAGTGTTCGCTTAGAATAACGGCAGAATTCAATTTTCTGGCCTCATTATAAGCTACCTCCAATATGGGTCTGAATTGTTTCGAATAATCGTTTTTCATTCTAAAATTATGTTTTTAAAAATATAACGCAAATTGTGTGCCAACATTACCCGGGCTCTATAAAAGCAACATAAATTAACTGATAATCAGATCACGGAAATCTTTTAGAATTTAAAAAAAATTGTAACATTCCCAAGAAGCAGCTCTCTCCAATAATTATTTGTCTATTAGCATAAAAATTTGTAACTTTGCCTATGGCAAAATAGGGGACAAATTCCCGGAATCGCTTGAATCCCAGGACACTCCCCAACCATAAAACAAACAGCAGATGCAAAGCGATGACAAGATAATTCCGATTAATATAGAATCGGAAATGAAAAGTGCCTATATCGACTATTCAATGTCGGTAATTGTCAGCCGTGCTCTTCCGGATGTAAGAGACGGTTTCAAACCAGTACACAGGAGAGTTCTTTACGGAATGAACGAGCTTGGGAACTTTTTCTCCGGCGACACTAAAAAATCAGCTCGTATAGTAGGAGAAGTCATGGGTAAATACCACCCCCATGGCGACAGTTCCATTTATATGACCATGGTCAGAATGGCTCAAGAATGGTCGCTCAGATATCCCCTCGTATTCGGACAAGGAAATTTCGGTTCTATTGACGGCGACTCCCCCGCTGCCATGCGTTACACCGAGGTCAAACTCGACAGGATGGGAGAAGAAATGCTTCGCGATATTGATCGTGATACCGTCGATTTTGTTGCCAATTTTGATAACACCCTTACTGAACCTGCAGTGCTTCCTACCCGTATTCCTAATCTTCTGGTTAACGGGGCTTCCGGCATAGCGGTGGGTATGGCAACAAATATGCCTCCCCACAATCTTTCCGAGTCGCTTGACGCCTGCATTGCACTAATAGACAATCCGGAAATAGATATCGATGGATTAATGGAGTATATCAAGGCTCCGGATTTCCCTACCGGAGGTGAGATCTTCGGTCTTCAGGGTGTAAGGGATGCATTTGAAACAGGCAAAGGCAGAATTGTTATCAGAGCCAAAGCTGAAATAGAAAACAATGGAACTCACGACCAGATTATTATTTCAGAAATCCCCTACGGCGTAATAAAGAACGACCTCGTAAAAAGTATTGCCGATCTTGCAATTGAAAAGAAGGTGGAAGGCATCGCCGATATTAAAGACACCAGCGCAAGAGGCAAAATGCATATTGCAATTGATATCAAGCGTGACGCAAATGCCAATGTGGTGCTGAACAAGCTTTTCAAGCTGACACAGCTTCAGACATCGTTCAGCGTCAATAACGTGGCGTTGGTAAACGGAAGGCCCAAGACACTTAATCTTAAAGAACTGCTTGAAGCATTCGTTTCCCATAGGCATGAAGTTGTTATCAGACGCTCAAGATATGAACTTAAAAAAGCCGAGGAAAGGGCCCATATCCTGCAGGGCTTAATGATAGCTTGCGACAATATTGATGAAGTTATTGCCATTATCCGTTCTTCTCAAACCACAGATGAAGCCCGTCAGAGGCTTGCCGAAGCTTTTGTTCTTGATGATGTCCAGACCAGAGCTATCGTAGAAATGAGACTTCGCCAGCTCACCGGCCTTGAGATGGATAAGTTAAGGGCAGAATATGACGAGCTTATGAAACTTATAGCTCACCTTAACGACATCCTCAACAATGACGAGGTTTGTAAGCAGGTAATGAAAGATGAGCTTATAGAAATCCGGAATAAATATGGCGATGAAAGAAGGACACGCATCAATATGTTTGCCGGAGATCTGAACGCGGAAGATTTCTTCCCGGACGATGAAATGATAATAACCATTTCTCATCTCGGCTATATAAAAAGGACTCCCCTCTCCGAATTCAGATCACAACATCGTGGTGGTGTAGGTGCCAAAGGGAGTGATACAAGAGATTCTGATTTCATAGAGCACATCTATCCTGCATCCAATCATAATTATATGCTTTTCTTTACTCAGAAAGGAAAATGCTATTGGTTAAAAGTCTATGAAATTCCGGAATGTGCAAAGAATTCCAAGGGAAGAGCCATCCAGAATCTTCTAAATATAGATGCCGACGATGCCGTTAATGCCTTTATCAGGATTAAACATCTCGATGACAAGGAATATATCAACTCGCACAACCTTATATTCTGTACAAAGAACGGAGTTATAAAGAAAACTTCACTTGAAGCATATTCACGGCCAAGATCTAACGGTGTTAATGCAATTATTATCCGGGAAGACGATAAACTTATCCAGGTAAGGCTGACCGACGGCAATTCAGAAGTCATACTTGCGGATAAAGAGGGTCGGGCCATCCGTTTCCATGAAAGCAAAGTAAGAGAAATGGGCAGAATGTCGACAGGTGTCAGAGGTATGACTTTAGGAGAAGAGGGCGATGAAGTAATCGGCATGATCACCATGGAAGAAAATTCTGAGGATACTATCATGGTTGTCTCGTCGAACGGCTACGGCAAACGTTCCGCTCTTGAAGACTATAGGGTTACTAACCGTGGTGGCAAAGGCGTAAAGACCATGAATATTACGGAAAAGACAGGTGACCTTGTCTCTATCAAAAATGTGAATGATTCCAACGACCTTATGATAATAAACGAAAGCGGAATCACTCTTCGTCTTCCGGTTGCATCCATCAGAGTAATGGGTCGTGCCACTCAGGGAGTCAAACTGATAGATCTTTCAAAACGAGGAGATACTATAGCTTCAGTTTGTAAAGTAGCATCTCAGCCCGAAGAGGAAATTAAAGAAGAAGAAGGTGAAGCAGGGGCTCAAGATTAATCCAAAATGGAGCTATGATGTCATAATTATTGAATAATAAACACCAACAAAAATAGAGTCATGAAAAAAATTCTAACAATTATGCTATGCTTGGGAGCCATGGGTTCTCTATATGCACAGAAGGCTCTGGTAGATCAGGCCAAAAAACTTTCCGGGAAAGCAGATAAACTGACAGAAGCACGCGGTCTCATAAAACAGGCAATGGAGAATCCCGAAACTCAAAATAATGCCGAGACATTTTATGTTGCGGGTAAAATCGAGTTTGATGCCTTCGACAACGCCTATAAGACAAAAATGATCAACCCTAATGACCCATCAGCTCAAGGAACAGTCATGGCTGATGAACTTCTAAACGGCTACAATTATTTCATGCAGGCTCTTCCTCTTGACGGTCTTCCTAATGAAAAGGGACAGGTGAAACCTCGTTTCAGTAAAGATATCAGTGGAAAAATTAAAGGTCATGCCAACGATTTTTTCAGTGCCGGTGCCGATTATTTCAACGATAAAAAATATTATCCGGAGGCATATAATGCGTTCATGATTTATGGCAGTCTGCCGGAAAACGGCTTTATAGAATCAAACGCTATAGATCCTTCACAGATAGCGACAGCATTCTTCAATGCAGGTCTTGCAGCTTATTCAGGAGATGCTGTAGAAGAAAGTGCAGCTGCATTCAAGAAAGCCCGGCTGGCCGGATATGACCAACCGGAAGCTTACATATATGAGATTGCCTGCTGGCAGACAATAGCGCAGCGTGATGAGAACCGTTCAAAGGAAGCTCAGGATAAAATTATGGATGTAGCTAAAGACGGAAATGAAAAATTCGGTCTGGAACAGCCGATCTTTATTAACAATATGATTAACTCAATGGTAAGCGATGGCGATATCGACGGTGCAATCGCAGAACTCAATGAGGTTATTGCCGCAAATCCTGATAATGCCAATCTTTATGGTCTTCGCGGATATGTTTATGACCGGGCAGATAATAACGATATGTCGGAAGCTGACTATAGAAAGGCTGCCTCACTTCCGGATGTAGATTTCGAGACTTTGAAGAATGCAAGTAAGAAACTTTTCAGAATAGGCACACAAAAGCTCAATGATCTTGAAGGGAATTCTCCTGAAACAGCAGCAGCGCGCCAGGATATTAAAAATAATTATTTCTTAGAGGCTCAGAAAATTGCAGAACAGGCCGGCACAATGAATCCTAATGATTCTGATCTTTTGAATGTGCTTGACAGTCTTGAATACGCAATTACTACCTATTTTAGCAATTAATTATTAAATAGAGAATTATTAACAATTAATATTTTAAAGACAGCGTCCTTATATCAGGATGCTGTCTTTATTTTTTGAGGTTTTTTTTGTATTTTTGCATAATAATTACTCCTCAAAAATAAACGGAAACAAATTGTTCCTCAAAACCAATCACAATGGGACTATTTTCATTCACACAAGAGATTGCAATGGACTTGGGCACAGCCAATTCCATTATTATTCATAACGACAAAATAGTTGTTGACGAACCCTCAGTCGTAGCCATAGAAAATAAGACTGACAAGCTTCTTGCAGTAGGCACCCAGGCTCATCAGATGGAGGGCAAAGAACCTCCTGGCATTCGGACCATACGCCCCCTGAGAGATGGAGTAATAGCAGACTTTAATGCTGCGGAACAAATGATTAGAGGTCTGATTAAAATGGTAAGCTCCAAAAGACGCTGGTTTTCTCCTTCTCTTAGAATGGTGGTTTGTATACCATCAGGATCCACAGAAGTAGAGATCAGGGCGGTGAGAGATTCTTCGGAACACGCCGGTGGAAGAGACGTCTATATGATATATGAACCAATGGCAGCTGCCCTTGGAATCGGCTTAGACGTGGAAGCACCTGAAGGAAATATGATTGTAGATATAGGCGGCGGCTCTACAGAAATCGCGGTAATTTCACTCGGAGGAATCGTAAGTAACAAAAGTATAAGGATTGCCGGTAATGATCTGACTGCAGATATCCAGGACCATATGGGAAGGGTTCATAACTTAAAAGTAGGAACTACCATGGCAGAACAAATAAAGATTAATGTCGGGTCAGCTTTGCCGGTTCTTGAAGACGGTCCGGAACCATTTATTGTTACGGGACCAAATAAAATGACATCCCTTCCGATGACAGTGCCGGTTACTTATGAAGAAATTTCACATTGCATTGATAAAACAATATCCCGGATGGAAGCGGCCATACTCGCCGCTCTTGAGGAAACTCCACCGGAGCTTTACGCCGACATCGTAAAGAACGGAATCTATCTTGCCGGCGGTGGGGCCTTATTAAAAGGGCTTGCTAAACGACTCACCGATAAGATAAAAATAGAATTTAAGGTGGCTGATGACCCGTTACATGCGGTGGCAAAAGGTACCGGTGTAGCCTTAAAGAACATCAATAAATTCTCGTTCCTTATTCGATAGTTTCCTACAATTGAGAGAGGGTCTCAATTGTCACTATATTCCGGATCACGTTTGCTTCATTTCATCTGAAATGGTGTTAAATGAGAAATCTTATTAATTTTTTTATAAAGTATGGCAGATGGTTCATCTTTGCATTTTATGTAATCGTGAGCTTTGTCATCCTTTTTACTTATAACTCCTATCATTCTTCAATTTATTTCAGTTCTGCCAATATTATAAGCCACTCAGTTTATTCCACGACCTCAGAGATAACTGATTATTTTAATCTCAGGGAAGTGAATAAGGAACTTTTGGCAAGTAATGCCAGATTGGAAAATGAAGTCCTGAATTTACGTTACCAATTAGCGGAGTTTCATACACTTCTTTCGGATTCTCTGAAATATTCGGGAGCGTTGCCAAGATATGATTATGTTGCGGCAACTGTAGTGAACAACAATGTGAAACATCCTAAAAATTATTTTTCCATAAACCGAGGAAAACAGGATGGAGTTGAAACAGGAATGGGGGTTGTTGACCATAATGGTGTTGTGGGAATAGTGAATGTAGCGGGACCTCATACAGCCAGGGTTATTTCTCTATTAAATGAAAATCAGAAATTTTCTGTAAAGCTCAAGGGAACGGAATTTATCGGATCTTTAGGATGGAAAGGAGCCGACCCCTCGATAGCCTATATGGAAGAAGTGCCTCGACACACAAAATTCAATATAGGAGATACGGTGGTGACAAGTGGATTTTCTCTTTCTTTTCCGGCTGATATTCCGGTGGGTGTCGTAATGAACAGAATAAAAGGAGCCGATGATAATTTTTACATTTTAAAAGTTAAACTAAACTCAGATTTTAAAAATCTCGGTACTGTCAGGGTAATTAAAGATAATTTAAAAGCAGACCTTGACTCTTTAAATAATTTTGATCTCCCTTCATAGAATGAGAAAAGTTTTACCAGGTATTAATATCTGATATGAACAATGTCATATTGAAATATTCCTTACTCTTTTTGATCTGCATACTTGCCCAGGTGCTGATCTTTAATCCTATAGAATTATTCAACGTAGCCTTTCCAATCTTTTTCATTTATTTTCTGGTGAGGTTACCAATGAATACCAAACTTTCCCTGCTTTTTACCCTGGCTTTCTTTTTAGGACTTATAATAGATATCTTTTCCGACACGCCCGGAGTCAACGCTCTTGCCTGCACTCTTATAGCATCAATCAGACAACCCATTTATTACGCATATGTAGATAAGGATGACCATACAAGAAGACTGATACCTTCTGTTTCCACCTTAGGAATCACTGATTATGCCAAATTCCTTCTTACTTTTGTCGGGATTTATTGTGTTCTGATGTTTATAATAGAATATTTCAGTTTTGCCGACGTTGAATCATTAGTCATAATGGCTTCATCAAGCACACTCCTAACCTTTATTATATTATTGGCTGTTGATTGCCTGATCCCATCCAAGACATGAGAAAAAACTATCAATTGGCAAAAAGGAAATATGTGATCGGCGGTTTCATATCCCTGATTGTCATTATTTATATATTCCGTCTTTTCAATTTGCAAGTAAGTGACGATTCATATAAAGAGAATGCCGATAGCAATGCTTTCTTAAGAAAAACCGTTTACCCGGCGAGGGGTTTGATTTATGACCGCGAGGGACGTCTGCTTGTTTTTAATCAGCCGGCGTATGATGTGATGCTGATTCCAAAAGATGTCGGAGAATTCGATACCTTATCATTCTGTAATCTTTTGGGTATCACAGGGGAACAATTCAAAGAGAAATGGGCTGACATGAAAAATCCCAAGAAAAATCCCGGCTATTCCTCTTATACTCCTCAGAAGCTTATCTCCCACCTGTCTTTCGAAGATTATGGTAAATTACAGGAAAAGTTATATATGTTTCCCGGGTTTTACATACAGACCCGAACCATTCGCCAATACAATTATTCCACCGGTGCAAATATCTTAGGGAATATACGGGAAGTTTCGGCAGAAGATGTCAAAAGAGACAAATATTACCGTTCCGGCGATTATACAGGAGACCTGGGAGTCGAGAAAAGCTATGAAGAAGCTTTAAGAGGCAAAAAAGGAATGGAAATCCTGATGAGGGATGCTTTGGGAAGAATAAAGGGGAAATATGAGGATGGAAGTCATGACGTTCCCCCGGAATCAGGGAGCAATCTCACATTGGCAATAGACATGGAGCTGCAAAAATATGGTGAGGAACTCATGAAAGACAAATTAGGAGCCATCGTTGCCATAGAACCTTCTACCGGTGAGATTCTTGCACTGGTGACAGCACCTAATTATGATCCTTCTCTGCTTGTGGGTAAAGAGAGAGGGAAAAATTATGGAGATCTTGTTAAAGATCCTCTGAAACCTTTATATGACCGATCTATTCAAGGAGCTTATCCACCGGGATCGACGTTCAAACCCACGCAAGGGCTCATTTTCCTTCAGGAAGGAATAATTACGGAAAATACCATGTATCCTTGTTATCATGGTTATATTAACGGACTTCGAGTAGGATGCCATGGCCATGGTTCTCCCCTTCCACTTAAACCCGCACTCCAGACTTCCTGTAACGCCTATTTCTGCTGGGGTTTCAAAAATATGATAGATCGCAGAGGGACAACATCAAAGGAACAACTTGACAAATGGAAAGATTACCTCGTAGAAATGGGTTATGGATACCGGCTTGGCATAGATCTCCCTCATGAAAGCCGCGGCTTTATTCCCAATTCCGAATATTATTCCAAATCTTTCAGAGGCCCGAGATGGAGCGCCAATTCTGTCATATCTGTCTCTATCGGTCAAGGCGAAGTGCTTGCCACTCCGTTGCAAATCGCTAATTTGTGTGCAACTATTGCAAATCGTGGATTCTTTTACACCCCTCATGTTGTAAAAGAAATTGCTGATTCAGCCATTGACTCCCGATTCAAGGAAAAACACTCTCCTTCGATTGATTCCAAATATTATGAATCAATAGCCGAGGGAATGAGAATGGCAGTAACAGGCGGCACATGTCGTCTTGCGGCATTATCCGGGATTGAAGTGTGCGGTAAAACAGGGACTGCCCAAAATCCACACGGTAAAGACCATTCTGTCTTTATGGGTTTCGCTCCTTATAAAGATCCTAAGATAGCAATTGCGGTGTATGTGGAGAATGCAGGATTCGGGGCAACCTATGGAGTGCCTATAGGAAGTCTTATGATTGAAAAATACCTTAAGGGAGAAATTTCTCCTGAAAGATTATACCTGGAGGAACGCATGCTAAGTGCTAATACAATTATAACAAGTGGCGTCAAGAAACACTGATACAAACGTCTCCGTTTTTAAAACTGTAGACTGGTTCACGATCGGTCTGTATGTCTTATTGGTTATAGCAGGTGCTGTCAGCATATATGCAGCAAGTTATGATTTTGACAAGGCAAGTATCTTTGACTTTACCGAATACTCGGGGAAGCAAATACGATGGATCGGACTATCTTTTGTAATAGGATTTATTATCTTGCTAACGGATTACAGGCTTTATGAAGCTTATGCCTACCCGGTTTATGGCGGTGTGATAATCCTATTAATCGCTACCGTTTTTCTTTCTCCCAATATTCATGGATCTCATTCCTGGCTTGTGTTTGGCCCTGTCAGCCTCCAGCCTGCAGAATTTGGGAAATTCGCGACTGCTCTGGCACTTGCCAAACTGTTCGACTCTTATAATTTTTCACTAAACGCCCGTCCCAGTAATTATTTCAGGGCTCTTATAATTATTTTAGTACCTGTCTGCATCATTCTTTGCCAAAAAGAAACAGGAAGCGCACTTGTTTATCTTTCCCTCATATTCGTATTGTATAGAGAAGGAATGAGCGGCTTCGTTTTGGGAGCTATATTCCTCTCGGTGTTATTCTTCGTTTTGGCAGTGAAATTTATGTCGCCGACAATAATGAATCTTACGGCAGGCGAATTTACTGTATTAATTTTGATATGCCTGATCTATTGTTTATTATTAATTTTTTATTGCAGAGATTTCATTATTGCACGCAATGTCACTTTAGGATTCATAGGATTGAGTCTTATTATAACAATACTTTGGTTTATCGGAATAAAAGTGAATGGTCTTTTATTCTTTTTAGGAATGTTGGGAGCGGCAATAATCTATACAGTCTTGGCAATGTTCCGGCATAAAATCCGGCGATTTATAATAAGCATCGGTTTTGTGATTGTTTCCGTATCCTTTCTCTTCTCAGTAAACTATGTTTTTGATAAAGTGCTTCAACCTCATCAGCAAACCAGAATACTTGTATTATTGGGAATTGAAGATGATCCACGAGGTGTGGGTTATAACGTAAATCAATCAAAGATAGCAATTGGGTCAGGAGGTATTACCGGGAAAGGATTTTTAAACGGAACCCAGACTAAATTAAAATATGTTCCCGAACAACACACCGATTTTATTTTCTGCACAATTGGTGAAGAGGAAGGTTTTGTTGGCTCCACTATTGTTTTGCTTACTTTCCTGACTCTTATTTTAAGACTTATTCATATTGCTGAACGCCAGAAAGACCCGTTTTCAAGAGTTTATTCCTATTGTGTTGTGTCTTTATTGATATTCCACTTATGCATAAATGTAGGAATGGTGATAGGACTTTGCCCGGTTATTGGAATTCCCTTACCTTTTTTCAGTTATGGAGGTTCATCTTTATGGGGATTCACTATCCTTCTCTTCATAATGCTTAGGCTTGATGCGGCACGAAAAGACAGAAGAGATTAGATAATTTTGTTTTTTATTTAACAAATTATCCTTATTATTGGTTATATTTGTAAAATCATTTTTAAATTTAAGAAAGCTATGGCAAATAAAAGAGAATTCAAGAAATATGCTGATGCACTCGGCTCCTCAGCATGTGAGCAAATGGTATATGTATATGACACCGTTGAGAACGTAGATAAAGACAAAGTGGCTCAAGCCATCGAGAAAGTGCTTTGTGCCGTAACTTCTGCAAAAGCCAATGCCGATGTAACATTTGATAAAGGAGTAAAGGCGTTCAGCAATCTCGGTGAATATTCAAAAGCTAAAAAAGACTTCTATCGTCAGCTTTTCACAAAAATCAATGAAGACTTCTATGCACAGATTGATGAGGCGCTAAAATTATTCAATGAAGCTGTGCCGGAAGATATTAAAAAGGAAAACATTGTTGCAACAAAATAAATTTCTGTCAGAGCCCCATTGAGCTTCAGGGTTATGGAATTTTGGAAATGCTTCATGAATATCATCGGATGGACTTCCGAAATAACTGTACCCTATAGAGAGAAAGCGGTGATCTGCGTAGCTCCTCACACTTCTAATTGGGATTTTATTATCGGACTTGCCGCTTACAGATCTACGGGAAGAAAGGCAAATTTCCTGATGAAGGATTTTTGGTTTTTCTTCCCACTTAAATTTTTATTATCTTCTTTAGGAGGAATTCCGGTGAAAAGAGAAAAATCTCAGTCATTGACTCAAACCCTTACGGAAGATTTTAGAAAAAAGGAAAGACTAAATCTGGCTGTGACTCCCGAAGGCACCCGGAAAGCAACTTCGGAATGGAAAACAGGATTCCTGCGTATCGCTCTTAATGCCGGAGTACCCATACAACTTGGTATAATTGACTATTCATCAAAAAAAGTCATAATCAAGGATGAATATATACCGGGACCCGATATTAGTTACGATCTAAAAGAAATTAAAAAATATTACTCTCATTATAAAAAAGCCGGTAAATATCCGGAGAAATTTATAATCTGACAAATATGACTGATTCTGATCTCAAAATCTGTATGCTCCCTCTTGAAATTTCCTGGGGTGAAAAGAAAAAAAATTTAGAAAATCTTGAAAGGGTGGTTTCTCAAGTTCACCCGGAAACAGATTTACTGATTCTGCCGGAAACATTTTCCACAGGGTTCCCATCAGGCAACAATAAAGAGGACATACGTCTCCTGGCAGAAAGGAATACCGGGCCCACTATAGACTTTTTAAAAAGAATCAGCAAGGAAAGAAATTTTGCTATAGCCGGAAGCTTTATTGCAGATTCCGGCGGACTGTTCTATAACAGATCTTTCATTGTGGAGCCGTCGGGCGACGAATACTTTGCCGATAAACGTCATCTCTTTTCAATGGGGGGTGAGGATAAAGTTTTCCGACCGGGTGTCACCAGATTGAAAGCAAGATTCAGGGGCTGGAATATAGCAATGATAGTGTGTTATGATCTCCGTTTCCCTGTTTGGTGCAGGAATATAGACAACGAATATGATCTACTTATCGCAGTGTCGAACTGGCCAAAGGTGAGAATAGATGTCTGGAATACGTTGTTAAAAGCAAGAGCCATAGAAAACTCAGCTTATGTATGCGGAGTGGATTGTAAGGGTATTGACTTGAACAACCATGAATATGATGGAAGTTCTCATGTTTTTGATTTCGTCGGTAGAAATATAACAATCAAAATTGATGAAAGCGGACTGCTTTACGCAACCCTTTCAAAACAGAAATTGGTTGACTTCCGGAAAAAATTTCCTGTGTTGAAAGATTCAGATATCTTTGAAATTAAAATATGATTCTTTTGGCACCTACAAAACGTTTGCCGTAATATCCCGAATTATTATCGATTTTTATTCCGCCTGAAGTGCTTGCATGGATAAATGAGAAAGTACCCTTCTCATTGTCAGCTGAAACAACTATACCTACATGTCCAATCCTTCCGGTATTGCTGTTCCTTCCTGTAAAAAAGACAAGATCTCCAGGTTTCAACATATTTTTTTCTATCGTTTCTCCTTGTGTAAACTGATCCCGTGAGGAAGCTCCTAATTCATAACCGAACTGTTTATAGACATAGCCAGCAAATCCGGAGCAATCGAAAGAATTCGGGCCCTTACCACCGGATCTGTATCTCTTTCCCATGTGGCTTCTGGCTTCGTTCAGAAGGTCGATAATCATTTCTTCTGCCTCAGTTAATTTATCTGAAGATCCTTCTCTTCCCTCAAGTTCAAGACGGAAATATTCTTGGATTACAGTTTTATCGATTTGAGATTTGGAATTAGCCAAAAGTTCCTGATGTCTTTTCTCATGCCGATCTTTCAGGGACTGAGTCTGGGCAAAGGAAGGCGTTGCAATTAAAAGAGTTAACGATATTATGAGGGGCTTTACTGACATTTTGGGTTAATCAATCACTCGTTATATTTGCAAATTTACTTAAACATCAACACGTAAACAATTGAAAATAATATGTTAAAACTTCTTTTAGCATATTTTAACATTAAAATCATATAACAAAGTGATGGCTAAAAAGATTGAGTTAATTATTTTTAAAATGACGATAGTTTCCCTCTTTTTAGCGAATTTTGAAGTCATTTGAAAAATTTTATCTAACATTAAATAAAAATAAAGAAAATGATTTCAACAGACCTGAAACAAGGCGGTTCATATGCCTTTGAAGTTTTAAAAGAACAGTCGGCCGGCAAGTATTATAAAGTTAAGACAGATGATAATTTAGAATTCTCTATTCATAAGTTTCGTTTTCAATATCATCAACCTTTACCTGATTATATACAGTGTTATGTAAAATCACTTTATCCGCTGGCTTTAGGACAAGATATATCGGTTCATATAGCTAATTTTTATACAGAAGGAGAAGAATACAGTTTTATAGTTAAAGACATTATCGGGGATTCCTCATCTCAATATGAACTGGAGGATGAACACGGCTTACGGTTTAAATTATCTAATTCACCGGTACCGTTAGCAAAAGGTACACGTATAAGATGCCGGGTCATTAAAATCAAAGATGCTTATGTGAATCTAAAATACGTAGTATCGTTAGGCACAAAATTTATTCTTGAATTTCATACTATAGAACAATGGATGAAGCTTCTTGGATTTAAAAAATATCATGCCAATTATTATAATAAGCTGCTAACAATAGTGCCTGAACTACAACCGGCTTTACTTAAATATCAGAACAGAGTGCCGGGGTGGACACTTGATCTGCTTCAAATATGTTCAAAGAACATTACTGAATGGATGACTGCTTCGCGTGATGACCTTCATTCTTTAAGAAACATTTGTGACCGATTGGAATTAGGACGAAAACTCGCTTTATATATGCTTGAAGAGTCTGATTTTCTGAGGTCTTGCAGTCTGGAACATAGATATTTACTTCAAGGTCGGCTTTCAAACTATGTTGAACATTTCGAACAGTATAAACTTGCAGCCTCAATGATTATTGAAAGGAGGCATGAGAATTTTATCGATGAAATGTTCAGCCGGTTAAAAAATGCCGGTTATCTATATAAACCTTCACGTCAGATCAGGATCATGATGACTATTCTCCGATTGCGTCCGGAACTGATAAACAGCAGAATGGGAGAACTTTTTGAGGCTCTGCATAACTGGGATATTTCAAACTGGCAGTCTGAACCCTTCAGATCAGCTCTTGTGCACCAACTTCAAATCTTTATTGAAGAGAATTACGGCAAGGTTAATCTTTTGCCGGCAAGTGATTCAAGCAATGACAACAAGGTTATCAGCAGAATGATTATTGCCATTGCCATACAGAGGCTCCTGACTAATGAAAGCGACAATCTCGATTTCAATCTCAACAGGGCCATGCTTTACAGATATATTTCCTTCCTGAATCCATCTGATGTAAACAACCTTCTTGAAAAGGCCATTGTTGCTCTTCTTGGTCTTGAAATTGCAAATGAGTATATCTGGACCGATACGGAACATCCAACTTTACTTTTTATAAAATGTTCTCATCCTTTACCTCAAGATGAAGAAAGAGACACTATTGTCAAATCTTATATCACCTCTAAGGTTGAACTTCAGTTAAGTTCTGACAAGATTCATATCATAGGTGCAGGTGCTGATCCGGAAACGACAGTTGTACCTAACAATATGTTCGATTGGATGAATCCTACCATTTCTCTCGCTGATGAAGTCGGTTTCTCCAATACTAAAAAAAGCAAGGATCTCAATACCCTCAAAGAAAGCTGGGACAATATCGCCTGGTCTTTGTTCGGAGGGGATGAATCAGCCGGGCTTCATATAGAAAAGCATTTTCCCGATGAAGGAGATGAAGTCAATGTGATAATAGATGATGTTAAAATCTTTGATTCAGTCCATGAAAAGAAACGCCTCCAGTTTCATTGTACGATTCATGATGAGTCTTATTACGGGGAAGGCTGGATGCCATGTGATTCTTACCATATGATCAGCTGGCTTACCTACAAAGACATCCCCGGTAATTATGACGGGAAATTAGACTTCGCATGTGATGAAAAGGGAGACCATCTTGAATTCCTTGCCAATGTCCATGTGAAAAATGACGGCACTCTCGAATTCAGCATGAAGACCCAGATAGAGGATTATCTGTTAGAAAACAGCTATCCCGGCATGGAGTCAATAGCAGTTGTCACATATTTCGACCGAATTAACAATGCCTGGCTTTGTCTAAGTGAAACAGGAGCCACCTATAAAGTAGCATGCGATGAATCTACTGATGAATTAACCGAAGGGACTCTTGTAAGGGTTAGATATATTGAACCGGACCGATCACTTTCAACTCCACAATTTTTTATTGGTGAGCTATCTCCGGATCAGAATGACATACCTCCGATCATAAAAAAATCGGAATGTCTGAACAATCTGATGCAAAATCTGGGAAACCCTGTTATTAATGAACAACCTTATCAGGTGATGGAATCAGGACAGGTTCTTTCAAAACAGGAATTGGTAGAGCTAATCTATATTCTGCAACGCAGAGCCTTCTCTGAGCCTGAGTATATTAAAGCTTACAACTATTTAGGATTCGCCACTTTATTGTGTAGACTTGCCGAGGAAAAAATAATGCTGAATAAAATTGAGGCCCATATGCGTCTCCTGGAATTCCTTCAGGATTTCAGCAGAAACCGAAGACTGGATTATAATCTTGTAGATGAATTCGAAGAAAGAGTGCAACACTCTCCAATGCTGGAACGCCTTTACACAAGAATAAAGATTGTTTCAGACATTGAATCTAACCAGAACACTCCATGGCTTTGGGAAATCAGACAAAATCCGAGGAACGAGACCGAAGGTAAATTGGCCTCACTGGTATTGTCTTATAATATGCTTCCTAAAGAATTGGAAGAATCAAGAAAGCAGATTCTCAACGAAATTTCATCTCTTCTAAACATAAATAACGCCATATCGACTACAAAATATTATGGAGATGAATCTCAAACTGTAGAATTTAAGAGCAGTATGGTCTATACGGCCAATTCCGGCACTCGTCCTGATCCAAAGGCCCAAATGACTGAATTAACTGAAATAATCTGCAGTTTTATGAATGCAAAAGGAGGGAAACTATATATAGGAGTTAACGATTCAGGTTATGAAAACGGTCTTGATGATGATCTTACATATAGAAAAAACCGGGGCAAGAAAGCTACTATTGATTCAATGATTGTCGATTTACAGAACTATCTTGACAGGACTCTCCCCTATCATGCTAAAGACCATTGGGAGATTTCTTCAGACCCGGAATCTAAGAAAGGTGTCATCATTGTAGACGTCAAACCGGTCAGAATTCCGGTAGAATTAGATGGCATTATCTATGTGCGTTCAAGTTCCACAACAAAACCTCGTTTAGGTGAGGAGCGAGAAGAATTCATTAAAAGCAGAGAACATAATTATAAGATACTTATGGCCTTATGGGGGATTACCGAGAATGGTAATCAATCCGAGAATGAGGAAGATATCAATAATGAAAAGAATTTATCAGGCGAATCCGGAAATGAGAATGAAAAGTCAAAGGAAATTATTGAGGATAATTCTGAAGTTGAAAACGATCTCAC
Organism: Muribaculaceae bacterium; assembly: GCA_022510445.1. Taxonomy (GTDB): domain Bacteria; phylum Bacteroidota; class Bacteroidia; order Bacteroidales; family Muribaculaceae; genus Lepagella. The sequence continues at coordinate 23,485 of JAFLTN010000005.1, forward strand.
CGAGATAAATTGTATTTCAACAGGCAGCCATCGGCGTAATGTCCTCCACGATTATGAAGATAATTTTGTCACTCCGTTTCTTTATATATATTTCAATAAGGAGAATTCTTTTCATACCTCATCAGAAGATCTATATATAGATCACCGGCACAATCCTGAAGATTGCAGACTGGCACTCTCTATCCTCGAAAACGAAAGGAATGACAATCTTATCATCACCTACGAAGATTCAAGCGTAGCCATAATTCCCATGAAGGATATATCAAATTTATCTCAGAATCAGAATTTCAGATTAAATGAAAAGAAAATAAAATGTGTCAACGTGGGATCGGACTCCGATTATATACTAAGTGTGTTGAAGATCCCTTCCGGTTCATTATTTTATAGACTTGATAAAATTGGCAATTTCGTTCATGCAAAAAACCTTACAGACACATCAGCTGCACTTTGCACTCTGCCTCACAGTTTAATAATTCAAGAAATAATCCATCCGGAAAGGCTAAGCTTTTATGAGAAAGATGCTAAAGACAGAGAACCTTCATTTTATGGTATTCCTGTGCCAATTGGAGATGGGACACTTACTAAAAAGGAAAGGATCAATGAATTACTCCGTCCCTTGATTTCGGAAGAATAAGATGGTAATAATTTTAGCAATCTTAATTTTGATATTTGAATAAAATGATATAAATTTGCATCGAAATTGACAGGGGCTCCTGTCTGTAGATTTGCCTTGTGGTGTAATGGTAGCACACCGGATTCTGGTTCCGTTTGTGAGAGTTCGAGTCTTTCCAAGGCAACATAAAAGGGATTATTGCCTTGTGGTGTAATGGTAGCACACCGGATTCTGGTTCCGTTTGTGAGAGTTCGAGTCTTTCCAAGGCAACATTTTGAGGTGCCAAATTTGGTGCCTCATCTCTTTTATTCATATGACCTTGACTTTGGTGCAAAATTTGCTCTAATTTTTTTGGCGTGGCTCTCAATATATTTATTATAAGGTCCAATTTGTGAAATGAAAGAAAAGAATATAGAAATAAAAGGAGTAAGAGTTAATAACCTGAAAAATATAAATTTAAGCTTACCTCTTAATGAATTTATAGTTATCACGGGTGTGAGCGGATCCGGAAAGTCTTCTCTTGCATTCGACACTTTATATGCTGAAGGTCAAAGACGTTATGTGGAAAGTTTATCGGCCTATGCAAGACAGTTTCTAACCAGGATGCCTAAACCCGAATGTGATTCTATCAACGGCTTACCACCTTCAATTGCTATTGAACAAAAAGTCAACACAAGAAATCCAAGAAGTACGGTAGGGACATCCACTGAGATATATGACTATCTCCGAATGTTGTTTGCCCGCATTGGCCGCACTTTTTCTCCTGTTTCAGGCAATGAGGTATCTAAACATACGATTGAAGATGTTATATCTAAAGTCAAAGAATATCCGGAAGGAACCAGGTTGGCTATTGTGGTGAATATTAATATTCCGGAGGGAAGATCTTTTAAGGAGCAATTAGATATTTATAAAAAAGAGGGATATTCCAGACTCGAGAAAGCAGGCGAATTCTTTGAAATAGATGAATTATTAGAGAAGGATGAGGTAGCCAATCCTACAGATTTCAGCCTTTTGATCGATCGAATGTCGGTTTCATACGAGAAAGATGAAATATCTCGTCTCACAGACTCAATTGAAACAGCTTATTACGAAGGGCATGATGAGTGTGTCTTGATTTTTTGGACAGAAGATGGAATCACCAGAGAAACTTTCTCCAAAAAATTTGAAGCAGATGGAATTGAATTCCGTGAACCCAACGATCTGATGTTTAATTTTAATAATCCCTATGGAGCCTGTCCGGAATGTGAAGGATTTGGTAAAGTCATGGGCATCAGCGAAGACCTTGTTGTTCCGGATAAGACATTATCGGTTTATCAAGATGCGGTTCAATGTTGGAAAGGTGAAAAGATGAGTGAATGGAAAAGATATTTTATCAATCTTGCAAAAAAAATCGACTTCCCCATTCACACACCCTATTCTCATCTCACCCAACAACAAAAAGAGATTCTTTGGCATGGGAAAGAGAACTGGGAGGGAATCGATGGTTTTTTTGAATGGGTCGACACCCAGCAATATAAAATACAATATCGGGTTCTTAAGGCCCGATATCGGGGAAAGACTACCTGTCAGGTTTGCAACGGCACCCGACTGAGAAAAGATTCTTCTTATGTAAAAATTGATGGATATACCATACATGATCTTGTTGTTCTTCCTATTGAAAAACTGAAAGAAGTTTTTGGCAATCTTCATATATCAGACACTGAAAGAATAATAGCAAAGAGACTTTTATCAGAAATAACTTCAAGACTTGATTTCTTATACGAAGTAGGCTTGGGATACCTTACCCTCGACCGGCTTTCATCGACACTTTCCGGGGGCGAAAGTCAAAGAATAAATCTTGCCACCAGTCTGGGTTCTTCTTTAGTAGGCTCTCTTTATATTCTTGATGAACCAAGTATCGGTCTTCATCCCCGTGACACCGGCAGGTTGATTTCAGTGCTGAGAAAACTCCAGGAAACCGGCAACACGGTTGTGGTGGTAGAACATGACGAGGAGATTATGCTGTCAGCTGATCATATTGTGGATATAGGGAAAGATGCGGGTAGTCTTGGAGGGAACATAGTGTTTGAAGGTAATTTAAAAAAAGCCCTTGAAAAAAATGAATCTTCAGATTCCTATACCCTTCAATACCTTAAAGGTGAAAGGAAAATTAATTATTCTCCTATTAGAAGACCCTGGAAAAAATCTATCGATATTAAAGGAGCCAATGAGAATAATTTAAAAAATATCGATGTGAGATTTCCTTTAGGTGTCTTAACTGTGGTAACCGGTGTCAGTGGCTCCGGTAAGTCAAGCCTGGTAAAAGAGATTCTTTATAAAGCCATGGCAAGGAACCTCGGCGAGCCCGGCGTTTCTCCCGGGTCACACAGGAAAATTGAAGGTAATATCTCTGATATTAAGTCAGTGCAGTTTGTAGATCAGAATCCTATTGGAACCTCTACCCGTTCCAATCCGGCCACTTACCTTAAGGCTTTCGATGAAATCCGAAAACTTTTTGCTGAACAACAACTCTCAAAACAGATGGGATTTACACCGGGATATTTTTCCTTTAATTCAGAGGGAGGAAGATGTGAGGAATGTAAGGGAGAAGGAAAAATTACTATTCCAATGCAGTTCATGGCTGATATGCAACTCACATGTGAAGTCTGCCAAGGCAAAAGATATAAGAAAGAAGTTTTGGATATTCAATATAGAGGTAAAAATATCTACGACATTCTTGAAATGACCGTAGATGATGCTATTAGTTTCTTCAAAGAAGGAACGGGAGCTATTGAAAAAAGAATTGTGAAGCGATTAAAGCCTTTGAAGGATGTAGGTTTGGGATATATAAAGCTCGGACAAAATTCTTCTACTCTGTCAGGAGGAGAGAATCAAAGGGTTAAGCTCGCATATTTTTTAGCTGAAGAGAATCAGGGCCATACTTTGTTTATTTTTGACGAACCCACCACAGGACTTCATTTCCATGATATTAACACTCTCTTGAAATCAATAAACACCTTGGTCGATGAAGGCCACACAGTGGTTATAATCGAACATAACCTTGACATGATCAAAAGTGCCGACTGGATCATTGACATAGGACCGGAAGGAGGTGAAATGGGAGGCACCGTCATGGCAGAAGGGACTCCGGAGGAGGTGGCTGAAACTCCCGGGTCCTACACAGGTAAATTTCTTAGGGAAAAACTTTTTAAGCAATCTTTATGAAGCGGCTTCTCCCCTATTTTTCTGGTTTTCTTCTCATTATGTCATCATTTTCTTGTAACGTAAGAAAAGAACATGACAATCGGGAAGAACCGGAAAAATTGTTTACAAAAACAATCGAATTTTTATCAGAATCAATTTCTAAAATTGAGGAAATGAATGATTCCAATGATGTGAGTAACCTGATTGAAAACGTCGACAAAGGCCTCACTGCAATTAATTTTTCTGTTCCTCCGGCTACCGACTACAAACTATCTGAACAAGAAAATGATTCCATCATTAAATTGATGGAATCATTCAAACTAAAAGTTAAACAACGCTATCAGCAACTTTCCCGAAAAGAAACTTCTGAGGCCGACAGCATTTGATTATCTCAATCAAGTTTATGTATTACAAGACCCGATCTTAACTTAGGTTCAAACCAGGTTGTTTTCGGAGGCATTATATTTCCGCTGTCGGCTATTGCAATCAGTTGGTCCATTGTCACGGGGTATAAGGCCAAAGCCATTTTCATTTCTCCGCTGTCTACACGTTTCTTTAATTCTCCAAGACCTCTGATTCCTCCTACAAAATCAATTCTCTTGTCAGAGCGAAGATCAGTAATACCAAGTATATCTCTTAGAATGAGGTCGGAGGAGACGGTCACATCAAGCACACCTATCGGGTCCTTATCATCATATGTTCCCGGTTTGGCAGTTAGAGAATACCATTTTCCATCAATATATAAAGAGAAATTATGGAGTCCGGAGGGACGGTAAATCTCTTCTCCTTTTTCCTCCACAATAAAATTGTCAGAAAGTTTTTTCAGGAATTCTTCGGTAGTGAGTCCGTTAAGATCCTTAACCACTCTATTATAATCAATGATGTTCAGATGAGATGAAGGGAAAGCCACCGCCATGAAATAATTATATTCCTCATCTCCTTTGTGTTTTGGATTGTTTTTTGCCTTTTCAGCACCCACAAGAGCTGCGGCAGCTGACCTGTGATGACCGTCTGCTATATACAAATGAGGAATTTTCTCAAATTCTTCGGTTATTAAATCAATAGTTTCCTTATCGGCTATTTTCCATAAAGTATGACCGAAACCGTCAGGTGCAATGAAATCATATTCAGGAGCTTCTGAAGTAACTTTTTTTATGATACCTTCCAGGATCTCATTATCGGGGAAAGCAAAAAAGACCGGTTCTACATTTGCATTATTGACTCTGACATGCTTCATCCTGTCTTCTTCCTTGTCTCTCCGGGTAAGCTCATGTTTCTTGATTCTTCCCTCCATATAATCATTTACCCAGGCAGCAATGACAAAACCATACTGGGTTCTTCCGTTCATGGTCTGAGCATATATATAATAATGATCCTCTTCATCCTGAACAAGCCAACCCTTTTCCTGGAACATTTTAAAATTCTCAGCTGCCTTTTCATAAACCTTCGGGTCATGTTCGTCAGTGCCCGGTTCGAAATCAATTTCCGGTTTTATGATTCTGTATAGTGATTTTTCATTTCCTTCGGCCTCCTTACGAGCTTCTTCACTGTTTAAAACATCATAAGGACGTGACACGATATCTTCAACAAGATGTTTTGGAGGGCGCACTCCTTTAAAAGGTTTTACTTTTGCCATGGTATTATATTTTCTATTTTTATGATTATTTTTCCCTTTCGGGAATCTTTGCAAAGGTAAGGAGACGCATTGAAATAAACAAAAATTCATAGGAACAAATAGAACAAAACAAAGGTTCTGCTCGTTTTAAAGGAAACTAATAATATAAAGAGATATGAAAAAATATGTTTGTGAAGTATGCGGATGGGTTTATGACCCCGCATTAGGCGACCCCGATAACGGCATAGCACCAGGAACCTCTTTCGAATCTTTGCCTGAAGACTTTGTCTGTCCTATCTGTGAGGCTCCGAAAAGCGAATTTGCTCCCGAATCCTAATATACAAAATATAAAGACATTGCATTAACAAAAATTGAGGAACGGGATTTTAAAATCTTTGGGATGTATCATAATTTTATTTTGATACATCCTCATTTTTTTAGTTCAAAACATATACCTTTCCGATAAAGGGAATAGCTTTATCTTATTGAGGTCTCATGTATATGGTATTTGAAATAAGCCGTTATATTTTGTAACGACATTTATTCTATTTAAATTTGCACTATATCTAATACCGGCAATGAGATGGCTGAGTCATCAGTCTTAAAACACAAAAAATATCTTAAACCATTCGGGCATATCGGAGCTTTAATAGTGATGATTGCCTGGGGAACATCATTTCTTAGTTCAAAAGTTCTGATGGTCGACGGAGGATTTACCCCCGTAGAGGTGTTTGTGTATCGTTTTATATTTGCCTATACTCTCCTTCTTTGCTTCACGTTCAAGAAATTAATGGCCAACAATCTTAGAGACGAACTGTCTTTACTGATTTGCGGCATGTGTGCCGGTTCAATCTATTTTGTTTCAGAAAACTACGCTCTGCAATATACCTCTACCGGTAATGTGTCGCTGCTCGTAAGCATGTCGCCAATTTTCACCACCGCACTTATGGCGGTAATTTATAGGTTTTTACCAAAATTAAATGTGATTCTGGGTTCGCTTATTGCATTTGTAGGTGTAGGCTGCATAATTTTCAGTGCGGGAGAAGGTTTTGAAATAAAGCCAACAGGTGACATTATTGCCTTATGCGCAGCATTGTCTTGGTCGATCTATACGATTGTAGTAAAAAGACTTAACCCAATATATAATTCCTTATTTATCACCAGAAAACTTTTCTTTTACGGAGTTTTGACGGCTTTGCCACTTCTAATTATCCAGGAACAGCCCTTGCATCTTCATTTGCTTTTTGATCTGAATAAGCCTACATTCCTTATGAATTTCCTCTTTTTAGGTTTATTATGTTCTGCCTTTGCCTATTTAATATGGAATGAAGTGATGAAGATTTTGGGGTCTATAACATCCAACAATTATCTTTATCTCCAGCCACTCGTAACTCTTATTGCCGGATATTTTGTTCTTGATGAGAAAATAACTTTTTTAGGTTATGCAGGATGTATTCTTATAGTAGGCGGTATAGTAATCTCAGATAAACTGAAGCTTAAGAACTGAAATTAAGAATTCCTGAAATCTTTGGGCGCCATCCCGGCATGTTTTTTGAAATATTTACCGAAAAATGATTGAGACGGGAAGTTCAATTCATCAGAAATCTGCTGGACTGTCATATTGGTGGCTTTAAGAAGCACCTTGGCTTCGAGAATAACAAAACGGTCGATCCATTCAACAGCCGTGAAGCCGGTGACTGTCTTAACCATCCGCGAAAGGTGTTTGGTGCTCACTTTTAATTTACCTGCATAGAAATCAAGAAATCTTTCCTTTTTAAAATTCTGTTGCACTAAAGAAATGAATTGTTCGGGCAATCTGTGATTTCCTTTAGGTATTTTTTCTATCATAGGGAGATAACAACTACTTCCACATTCATAAAAAAAGGAGGCAATTGCGAGTACCATAGCCTGATAGGAGCCGGAAACATGACGTTCGGAATAAATTTCACTTATATGATGATAGAAACAATCAAATCTCTCCACTAAATTGAGTGGGACCGGAACAACATGAAATCTTGAAACACTGCCATAGGCCACATTGTCTTTAATCAACACGAAGAGATTATCACAGAACCGTTTTGAAAGAACAATCAATGATGAATCAAATTCATCATCCACTTTATCAAACTGTAGGATCTGTCCTTCTCTGATATTCACAATGCAAGGAGCTTTGACGGCATAGGAAAGCAAATCCAATTCAATATTACATTCACCCTTTTTTACAAATATAGAAACGTTGGAAGTGAACTTGATAGGATCTTTTATTTTAGGAATAAGAGAAGATGTAAAATTACAAAAAACCCAAAAGTCTCGGGAAAGAATGTCAGACACATCCTCAACCAGATCAAGATTGTATTTTAATCCTATATCCATAGCCTGTTAAATATCAATTAAAGAATTTTTTCTCTTTCAATAATTTGAGGAAAGATTCCGACACCTTTTCATTCATGCTTCGCGGATACCTTATTTCAGAAATAACCTGCGCGATATTTTCTTTTCTATTTTCCTTGACAAAGGCTTTATTAGGTTCAAACTCATCTTTAATTTTATGAAGTTCTATAATTTTGTCATCTCCGTCTTTTCTGTATTTTTCAAAATGCAAAACCGCTTCTGGCTCTAACCTCTCTACCTTTTCACCTTCATTTTGAGCGACACCGATAGATAGTGCAGCAACCGGAACCACAAGATCGGGAAGTTGAAGGAATTCTGAAATCTCCTTTGCATTATAATTAACCGTACCGAGGTAACAACTACCATAACCTTCCATTTCTGCAACGGTAACAATCTGCTGGGCAAAAATAACGGCATCTGTTAATGCAGTAATAAAAGAATGGAAATTATCAAATCCGGCATCAGCATTATTAATCTCACACCATCTTGTGAAACGGTTGAAATCAGCACATATTGTCAGAATCACAGGAGCAGTGGTTGAAGCAGGCTGGTTGAAATGAAAATTTGCCAATGCACTCAGGTTTTCTGAATCTTTAGTAACAATTACAGAATAAAGTTGCATATTTCCGCAGGTGGGAGCTCTCATAGCTTTCCTCACAATATCATATAAAGTTTCATCGCTGATTGATGTGTTTGTGAAATTTCTGCAACTCCTTCGGTTTTCAAAGTAATCCATTTTCATATGATGAAATTTTCTAATTTTCATTTGTTTTTATTGTAAATCAATAAATTAAAGAATATTTACACTAACCTGTCAATAACTTTATTTATTTTTCAGATTGCAAAAATAGTATATTTTTTTTTAAATTTGCAATCAAATCTTTCCCGGAATTGATAATAGTTATAACTCATTAATACAAAAAAATAAAATGTCGCAGCAAGAAAGAACAATTTATTCTTACGACGAGGCATATGAATCTTCACTCCAATACTTCAAAGGAGATCAGCTGGCAGCCCGAGTTTGGGTCACAAAGTATGCATTGAAAGACTCGTTTGGTAACATTTATGAAAAGAATCCTGACGATATGCATCACAGGATTTCTCATTCTCTGGCAGAAATCGAACAAAGATATCCCGATCCAATGTCGGAAGAGGAAATTTATGAAGCCCTTAAAGATTTCCGTTATATAGTGCCACAAGGGAGTCCTATGGCAGGAATCGGGAATGACTTTCAGGTCGGATCCTTATCCAACTGTTTTGTAATCGGTCTCGACAATGAACCGGACTCATATGGAGGTATCATCAAGATTGATGAGGAACAGGTGCAATTGATGAAGCGCCGCGGAGGAGTAGGCCATGACCTTTCACATTTGCGTCCCAAAGGTTCACCGGTAAAGAATTCAGCCCTGACCTCCACCGGGCTTGTACCGTTTATGGAACGATACAGCAATTCTACAAGAGAAGTTGCTCAAGACGGAAGAAGAGGTGCTTTAATGCTTACAGTTTCAATTAAGCATCCCGATTCCGAAGCTTTCATAGATGCCAAGACAACACCGGGTAAAATCACAGGTGCGAATGTGTCTATAAGGATTGATGATGAATTTATGAGAGCTGCCATTGAAGGAAAGCCTTATAAACTTCAATTCCCTGTAAAATCTTCCGATCCTATCCTTACTAAAGAGATAGATGCTCGCACCTTATGGAAAAAAATAATTCATGACGCCTGGCAGAGTGCGGAACCGGGAGTGCTTTTCTGGGATACAATTTCCAGAGAAAGTCTTGCTGACTCATATGCCGATCAAGGTTTCGAGACAATATCCACCAATCCTTGCGGAGAGATTCCCCTATGTCCTTACGACAGCTGCCGTCTGCTGGCCATGAATCTATATAGTTATGTAAAGAATCCGTTTACTAAAGAAGCTGAATTTGATTTTGATCTTTTCAGGAAACATGTCGGCATCGCTCAAAGGATTATGGACGATATTATCGATCTTGAAATGATGAAGATTGATGAAATTATCCGTAAAATCGAAGAAGATCCTGAATCACAAGAGGTCAAAACCACAGAACTCAATCTCTGGAAAAAAATCAAAGATAAGACTTCAAAAGGAAGAAGGACCGGATGTGGTACTACGGGAGAGGGGGATATGCTCGCTGCCTTAGGTTACAGATACGGCACTCCCGAAGCTACCGATTTTTCAGTAAGAATTCACAGGGAACTTGCATTGGCTTATTTCCGGTCATCTGTAGATCTTGCTGAGAGCCGTGGAGCATTTCCCGTGTTCGATTATGAAAAGGAAAAGAATAATCCTTTCCTTAATCGTCTGAGAGCTGAAGATCCTGAACTTATCGAAAGGATGGCAAAAGTTGGAAGAAGGAATATCTCATGTCTCACAATCGCTCCAACCGGTACCACATCCCTGATGACTCAGACAACTTCCGGCATAGAGCCCGTTTTCATGCCGGTTTATAAAAGAAGAAGGAAAGTTAATCCGAACGATGAGAATGTAAGGGTTGATTTCACTGATGAAGTGGGAGACGCATTTGAAGAATATATCGTTTATCATCATAAATTCCTTGTCTGGATGAAAGCAAACGGTATAGTTCCTAAAGAAAATATGAGCGCCGAAGAAATTGATGAACTTGTTAAACTCTCACCTTATTATAAGGCAACATCAAATGATGTAGACTGGATGGAAAAGGTGAGGATGCAGGGTGCAATACAGAAATGGGTTGACCATTCAATAAGTGTAACCATCAATTTGCCCTCTGATGTTTCAGAAGAACTCGTTGACAAACTTTATACGGAAGCATGGAAATCCGGCTGCAAAGGATGTACTGTCTATAGAGACGGTTCAAGGAACAATGTGCTTGAGACGGTGAAGAAACCGGCAGTTAAAAAAGAGAACCCGGATACACTCGAGGGCCTTATTCACAATATCGATCATGAGGTAAAACGACCCATAGAACTTGAAGCAGATGTTGTGAGGTTCCAAAATAACAAAGAGAAATGGATAGCCTTCGTAGGACTTGCCGACGGAAAACCATATGAAATATTCACCGGACTTGCCGACGATGATGACGGTATCTTCTGTCCTAAAAGTGTAAATCGTGGTAAAATCATTAAGGCGGTAGATGAAAGTGGAAAGAAACGTTATGACTTCCAGTTTATCAATAAAAGAGGCTATAAAACAACCATAGAGGGTCTGAGCGAAAAATTCAATCCTGAGTTCTGGAATTATGCAAAGCTCATTTCAGGTGTATTAAGATACGGCATGCCCATAGATCAGGTTTTGAAACTTGTCGGAGGGCTTGAGCTGGATTCCAATAGCATAAATACCTGGAAAAATGGAGTTGAAAGAGCCTTGAAGAAATATATGCCCAACGGAGCTATAGCAAAAGGAGACAAATGTCCGAACTGTGGGGCCGAGACACTTGTTTATCAAGAAGGATGTCTTATTTGTACAACATGCGGCAATTCAAAATGCGGCTAAAAATAATTCAAAATTGATAAAACATGAAGATCTCTTTTAACCTTAATTATCACACCCAATGGGGCGAGGGCTTATATCTCTGCGGCAATTTGCTTCAATTAGGAGGAGGCGACCCCACTCATGCCCTGGAGATGAATCTTGTGTCTCCTGATTTATGGAGGGTCGATGTTGAATTTGAAGAGAATCCGCGACAGTTCGAATTCTTCTTCGTTGTAAAATCAAAAGATAAGGAATGGCGTTTCGAATGGGGCAAACCACATCGTTATGAAGGATGTGATGGGGTTTCCACTGTAAAAATATTCAGTTCATGGCAAGATATGCCAAGCGACAAGCCGTATTATTCTTCAGCCTTTGTCGACGGCATACTGAAAAGACAAGATTGTGATAAGCCTTTAGTAACAGGACCTGATTCGGTGCAGTTGCATGTAAGTGCCCCGATGGTTTATCCGGATGAGGTTCTGGCAGTTTGTGGCGAAGGAAATTATCTTGGGAACTGGCTACCTTCAAAAGCTCTTATCATGAACGACAGTAACTATCCTGAATGGACAGTTAACATACCCTTGTCAGCGTGCAAAACTCCTTTTGAATATAAATTTGTAGTACTTAAGAGGAAAACTAAGGAAGCTGTGGCCTGGGAAACCATCAACAACAGAATTTGCGGTTTTGTGAAAGAGGAACCTGAGACTCTCATTGTAGTTGACGGACTTCGTTTTGCCAATCCGCGCGATCATTGGAAGGGAGCCGGAACAGCCATTCCTGTTTTCTCCATCAGGAGTGTAGAGGATAATGGTGTTGGCGATTTCATTGATTTGAAAAAGATGGTTGACTGGTGTGTTCTCACAGGCCAGAAAATCCTTCAGGTGCTTCCAATAAATGATACCACAAAAACCAATACATGGGTGGATTCTTATCCTTATAGCGCCAATTCCACATTTGCATTGCATCCTATGTTCATTCGATTAGAAGAAGTGGGAATTCTGAAAGATCCGTTAAGGATGGCGGAATTTAAGAAAAAATCTGAAGAACTTAATGCTTTGCCTACAGTAGACTATGAAGGAGTCAACAATCTGAAACTCGATTATCTTACAGAGATTTTCGAGCAGGAAGGAGAAAAGACTCTGAATTCAGAAAATTTCATAAGATTCATCAATAAAAATGAAGAATGGCTGATGCCGTATGCTGCCTGGAGGGTGTTAAGCAAAGAGTATGGTACTCCGGACAATAACAGATGGGGAGATTTCTCTGTTTTCCAATATGATAAAATAGAAAGATTTTGCATTGAGCATAAAAAAGAGATTGAATTCCATTATTTTGTACAATATCATCTCGATAAACAACTGACTGAAGTAAGAGATTATGCCCACTCGAAAGGTGTTGTGCTGAAAGGAGATATCCCAATTGGAATCAACCGTTACAGTGTTGACGCATGGCAGAACCCGAGGCTCTTCAATATGGACTGTCAGGCCGGAGCACCTCCCGATGATTTTTCCGTATTAGGCCAGAATTGGGGCTTCCCTACCTACAACTGGAAAGAAATGTCAGCCGACGGTTTTCAATGGTGGAAATCACGTTTCAGAAAAATGTCTGAATATTTCGATGCTTATAGAATAGATCATATCTTAGGTTTCTTCCGAATCTGGCAAATACCCTTGGATGCCATCCATGGCTTGTTAGGATACTTCAATCCGGCACTCCCATTTGCTCCGGAAGAATTGCGCCATAATTACGACTTCTGGATTCACCCGGATGTTCAGACAAAACCATTGATACTTGAATGGATGCTGACTGACTTCTTCGGAGAATATACCACCGAGGCGAAGACATTATATCTGCAACCAATTAATGACGGCAGATATCGGTTGAAAGAATTTGTGAATACCCAGAAGAAGGTCTCTGACTACTTTGAAGGCCTTGAACACTCGGAAAAGAATAAAAGGATCTGTGATGCACTTCTCGGACTGATAGACGATGTTCTTTTTATTGAGGATCCTTATCAGAAGGGACATTACCATCCGAGGATTGCAGCACAATTCACTTATCAGTTCAGGATTCTGTCCGATTATGAAAAATGGTGTTTCAATCGTCTTTATAATGATTTCTTCTATCACCGCCATAATGATTTCTGGTATGGCAAGGCAATGTGGAAACTACCTCCTTTGATCGATTCAACCGGAATGTTATGTTGTGCCGAAGACCTGGGAATGATTCCTGCCTGTGTGCCGGAAGTAATGTCCCGGCTTGAGATATTGTCCCTCGAGATTCAAAGGATGCCTAAAGATCCGAAACTGGAATTTGGAGACACATGGAGATATCCTTATTTCTCGGTTTGCACCACTTCAACCCATGACATGGGAGGGATCAGGTCATGGTGGGAAACCGACAGAGCTGTCACCCAAAGATTCTATAACAATGCATTGCATGAACACGGAGAAGCTCCCTATTATGCAGAACCCTGGATCTGCAAAAAAATTCTTGACTTACAGCTCAACAGCCCTTCGATGTTCTGCATAATACCACTTGCAGACTGGCTGTCGGCCGACGGCTCCTTAAGGAGGGAAAATCCTAACGATGAACAGATAAATGAACCGGCCAATTCCCGTCATTACTGGAAATATCGGATGCATCTCACAATTGAAGATCTTTTGAATCAGAAGAATTTTAACACAGATATGCGAAATGCAATAATTTCATCTGCAAGATAATTCTCTGAATCCTCAATAATAAACCCCGGTTGAGCCGGGGTTTATTATTTAATTGCCAATAATTTAATCATCAGATTAATCGGAAATAAGGTCCAAAAATTCTTTTCTCAAATCATTATCATTTTCAAACTTTCCTGTAAAATCCATTGTCACTGTGCTTGAATCCTGTTTCTCAACTCCTCTCATTTTCATGCAGAGATGCTGGGCATTGCAAGCCACAATTACACCATCGTTAGGCAGAAGTTCCGAAATTGTCTTGCAAACCTGGAAAGTTAGTCTTTCCTGCACCTGAAGTCTTTTTGCAAAAACGTTTACAATCCTAGCAAGCTTTGAAAGACCAATAATTTTCCCTTTAGGTATATATCCAACAGATAATTTTCCGAAGAAAGGCAGTATATGGTGTTCACACATACTGTAAAACTCGATATCCCTCACAATTACCATACGTGATCCGGAATGTTCAAAGATAGCCTGTGAAGCAATTTGTTTGGCGTCAAGATCATATCCGGAGGTTATATCAAAAAGTGCTTTGGCAGCCCTTTCAGGAGTTTTCAAAAGCCCTTCCCTTTTAGGATCCTCCCCTATTAGTTTAAGGATTTCTCTATAATGATCGGCAATTTCTGCTACAATTTTCTCCCTGTCGGTTCTCATTGCTTAACAACTATAATCTGGCTTTTAACAACTCTCATTTCAGAGGCGAAGCCCGGGAACGCTTTTTTCAGTTCTGTAAGGGCACTGTTAGCCTCCGCCTGGGTTCTGAAATTTCCGATCCGGGTATACCAGTTAGGAGAGCTTGAAAAAGTATAGACTTGTCCTTTATATTTCGGGAATCTGGATAATATTACGTTTCCTCTGGCTTTAGCTCTTGATTCGAGAGTATTCTGGTTCCTTCCGTCACTGAAAACCTGAATTCTGAAACCGGAGATTTTATTAATACCCGATTTCAGTTCATTACCTTTTTTCCCGGTTTGCGATTGAAGTATCCCTTCGAGTATAGATTCAGGAATATCAATATTTATCTTTCCGTCAGATTCCTGCATTATTTTTTCCACTGCGTTTATCTCTTTGTCGGCAAATGCTTGAAAAGAGAAAGTAATGCAGAAGAGGAAAACTGCTAAAATGCGGAGAATTCTATCGGGGATACAAAGCATAAATATTATCAATCAAAAGCCTCTACTATACCCATGAAAGAACCTGCTTCAAGGGAAGCACCTCCGATTAAGCCGCCGTCAACATCTGGTTTGCTAAATATTTCTTTAGCATTTGAAGGCTTGCAGGAACCACCGTAAAGGATTGAAGTATTGTCAGCAATTTCTTTTCCGTATTTATCGGCAATTACTTTCCTGATATGAGCATGCATGTCCTGAGCCTGGTCGGCGGTTGCAGTCTTTCCGGTACCGATGGCCCAAACAGGTTCATAAGCTATCACGAGCTTTGAAAAATCTTCCGGGCTAAGTTCAAACAAAGCCTCAACCTGACCTTTCACAACATCGTTAAATGTTCCGTTTTCTCTTTGTTCGAGCACTTCGCCTACACAGAAGATAGGGGTAAGGCCATTTGCAAGAGCGAGACGTGTTTTTTTAAGAAGTTGTTCATTATTTTCACCGAAATATTCTCTTCTTTCGCTATGTCCCAAGATAACATGAGAAGCACCTGTAGATTTTACCATAGCTGCGCTTACTTCACCTGTATAAGCACCCTTTTCATGTTCTGAACAATTCTCGGCGCCTAATTTCAAAGGTTCATCGATCACACCTTTAACAGAAACGAGGTGAGTGAATGGAGTGCAAATAATAACTTCACAGTTAGCTTTTTTGTCTTTGAGCAGATCATTAATTTGGCTTGCCAGCTCTACTCCCTCTTCGAGCACTGTATTCATCTTCCAGTTGCCAGCAACTATATTCTTTCTCATAATCTTTGATTTTTATTAATCGGGAAAAATTTCCTAAATAGAATGCAAAGTTAGCTTTTTTTGTTTTAATTTGACTTCCCTCATTATTAAAAAAGCAAAAAAATCTGTTTTTAAGAAGAAAAGGTAGAACGAACATATGGGGAAAGGGAGGTGAAATTTTTGTGTAGTGATGGGTTATCATTATCTTTGCTGAATTGTTATTTTTTATATGGAATTCAAACTTACTTCCGATTATAGTCCAACCGGTGACCAGCCGGAAGCCATAGAAGAACTGGTTCAAGGGGTTGAATCAGGCATGCCACATCAGACGCTTCTCGGCGTTACGGGTTCCGGCAAAACCTTTACAATGGCAAATGTCATTCAAAAAGTGAAACGCCCTACCCTGATTTTATCTCACAACAAGACTCTTGCCGCACAGCTTTATTCAGAATTCAAATCTTTTTTTCCGGAGAATTCTGTTCAATATTTCGTTAGCTATTATGATTATTATCAACCGGAAGCTTATATTCCGTCAAGCGACAAGTATATAGAAAAAGATCTGATGATCAACGACCAGATCGAACGCCTCAGGCTCTCCACCGTGGCGTCTCTGCTTTCCGGGAGGAGAGATATTGTAGTAGTGTCGAGCGTAAGCTGCATTTACGGTATGGGGAATCCGGAAGATTTCTCCCAAAGTGTGGTAAATATATCCGTCGGACAGAAGATCTCCAGGAATGCCTTTATGCGTCAGCTCGTCTCATCACTTTATTCACGCTCCGAAATAACCCTTGCTCCGGGGAATTTCAGGGTCAAAGGTGACACGATTGATATAATGCTTTCATTCGAGGAGATCCAACTGAGGGTTATTTTCTGGGGAGACGAAATAGAAAAAATTCAGACCATTGATCCGCATACTGGAGTAACGCTATCTAATCTTGAAGGTTTTAAAATATATCCTGCAAATATATTTGTGACAACAGCCGAACGTATGGGTTCTGCAATCGATCAGATTTCACTTGACCTCGGAGCACAATGTGATTTTTTCGTCAAAGAAGGACGAATGCTGGAAGCAGACCGACTCAGAGAACGGGTGAGCTATGACATTGAGATGATGAAAGAATTAGGGCATTGTTCAGGCATAGAGAATTATTCAAGATATTTTGACGGCCGCGAGCCGGGTATGAGACCATTCTGTCTTCTTGATTATTTTCCAAAAGACTTTCTAACCATAATAGATGAAAGTCATGTGACAATACCACAGCTAAGAGGTATGAACGGAGGAGACCTTTCAAGGAAAATGAACCTAGTGGAATACGGATTCCGCCTTCCGGCTGCGATAGACAACCGACCGCTAAAATTCGACGAATTTGAATCACTGACTCCACAAAAAATCTATGTTAGCGCAACCCCCGGCGACTATGAACTCGTAAGAAGCGAGGGAGTCTTTACCGAACAAGTAATTCGTCCGACCGGGCTCCTGGATCCGGAGATAGAGGTAAGGCCAACCATGAATCAGATTGACGATTTGATGGAAGAGATCCGGGAAAGAATAGAAAGAGACGAAAGGATACTGGTGACCACCCTTACAAAAAGAATGGCCGAAGAACTTGACGCTCATTTAAGAAAATGGGGAGTAAGCAGCGCCTATATCCACAGCGATGTAGACACATTAGAAAGAATCAGGATATTGGAAGACCTTCGGGAGGGAGTCTATGAGGTATTAGTGGGAGTTAATCTATTAAGAGAGGGGCTTGATTTGCCGCAGGTGAGTCTTGTAGTTATTCTGGATGCTGACAAAGAGGGATTTTTAAGGAATCATAGGTCATTGACACAGACCGCAGGAAGAGCTGCGCGAAATGTAAACGGTAAAGTCCTTATGTATGCAGACAAAATAACCGATAGTATGCAGAGGACAATAGACGAAACTGAACGTCGACGAGCCAAACAAAAGCTTTATAACGAAAAGCATGGCATAACCCCGAGTCCGATTATCAAGAAATCGTCTGCAAGAGACCTTATAGAACTTTATGGTGGCGAGAGTCCAGATGTAGAACCGTTGAAAGGTAAAATCAGCAAAACTTCTGGCCTTTCCGGCAATCGTAAAGCACCGGTTACTCCGGCTGAAAAAAGAGCGGCTTCAAAGGGTAAAAATGTGGCCGGCACACCTGTTCGGCCTTATTTCGAAGAGGAACATCAATTGGGAATGGCAGCTGATCCGGTAATTGAATATATGAGCATAGATGAACTAAAGATTAGAATAGAGAAAGTGAACCGAGAAATGCTCGCAGCAGCCAAGAAGACAGATTTCATAGAAGCTACCAGATTGAGAAACGAGCTCCTTGAGTTGCAAGACATCCTTGAAATGAAGGATTCTGTGAAATAATAGCGACAGAAAATGAACAGTCCGGAAATCAGAAAGGAATATTTTCTACCAACCTCAAAAGACGAGATGGAACGCCTGGGCTGGGATCAGGCAGATATCATTTTGTTTTCGGGAGATGCATATGTGGATCATCCTTCATTTGGAACTGCGGTCATAGGAAGAGTATTGCAGAGAGCCGGATTTAAAGTGGCAATTGTGCCACAACCCAATTGGAGAGATGATCTCAGGGACTTTAAGAAGCTTGGGAAACCACGTCTTTTTTTCGGAGTCTCAGCTGGAGCCATGGATTCCATGGTTAACCACTACACAGCTAACAAAAGACTACGTCATGATGACGCATATACACCTGGAGGACGTCACGGAATGCGGCCGGATTATCCCGTTATAGTTTACTCAAAGATACTTAAAGAACTGTATCCCGACGTCCCGGTAATTGCCGGAGGAATAGAAGCCTCGTTAAGGAGGGTTTCCCATTATGATTACTGGGAAGACAGACTCCGGCCATCTATCCTGGCCGATGCTCCGGCTGATATGATCAGTTATGGGATGGGTGAAAAAACAGTCCTTGAGATTGCGTCTCGACTTGATAAGAGAGAAAATATCAAAGATATGACCGATATTCCCCAGACGGCTTTCTTCACAGAAGAGAAACCGGTTTCAGGTGACATCATATTGTCTTCATTCGAAGAGTGCCTTAAAGACAAAAGACTGCAATCACTCAATTTCAAGAAAATAGAAGAAGAATCGAACAGATACAATGGGAATGTAATATGGCAATCTACAAAAGGAAGAATGATAAAAATAAATCCCATGTATCCTCCACTTGTTGAAGAAGAGATAGATTCATTTTATAACCTTCCGTTCACAAGAGTTCCACATCCCCGCTATAAAGGGAAAACAATACCGGCCTACGAGATGATACGTCATTCCATAACTTTACACAGAGGTTGTTTTGGTGGCTGTGTATTCTGTACAATATCTGCTCATCAAGGTAAATTTATATCATCAAGATCGAAAGAATCGATATTAAAGGAAACAAAGAAAGTCACCGAAATGGCAGATTTCAAAGGATATATATCTGATCTTGGAGGCCCCTCTGCCAATATGTATGCCTTAAGGGGAAAAGATGAGTCGATTTGTAAAAAATGTCTCAGGCCATCATGCCTTCATCCAGGTGTCTGTAAAAACCTCAACGTTGATCATTCCAGACTGACCGATATATATCAATCAGTCGACCGACTTCCCGCAATCAAGAAGTCATTCGTAGGAAGTGGAGTAAGATATGACCTTGCAATGGCATCATCCACCGAAAAGGAAGCAAAAGCTAATGAAAGGTATATTGAGGAACTGATAAAGAACCATGTCAGCGGAAGGTTAAAAGTTGCCCCGGAACATACTTCCGACAAGGTGCTTGGTATAATGAGAAAACCCGCTTTCTCATTATTTAGAAAATTCAAGAATAAATTTGAGCAGATAAACCGCAGGCATAATCTCAACCAGCAGATTATACCCTATTTTATCTCCTCACATCCCGGATGTGAAACAGCCGATATGGCAGAGCTTGCAATTGAGACAAAGGAACTTGATTTTCATCTGGAACAGGTTCAGGACTTCACCCCTACTCCTATGACGCTGGCTTCTGAAATTTATTATTCCGGAATCCATCCATACACTGGGGAGAAAATTTATACTGCAAGAGGGGAATTGGAAAAACAGAAACAACGGCAGTTCTTTTTCTGGTATAAACCTGAATTCAAGAAACGGATTGAGCAGGAACTTAAAAGGATGGGCAGATTTGACCTTCTGAAAAGGTTATTTCAGCCAAGACCAGTGAAAAGAACCGGAAATGTTTCTTTACTGCATAATAACACAAATCATAAAAATTGACGACTCAAACTGAAAGACTGATTATTGGCATTAACCAATATCTTATTAAAACAGGTATAAAGAAGGTATTGGTTACCTTAAGCGGAGGTCCCGACAGCATTCTGCTTGCTTTCCTTCTGAGACACTCAGAATGTGAAATTCTTGCACTCCATTGCAATTTCAAGCTGAGAGGAGAAGAGAGCGACCGAGATCAATATTTCGTGGAAGAATTTTGCCGGGCTAACAGACTCCCGCTTAGAATGAAACAATTTAATGTAAACCGGTTTATAGAAGAGAACCCGGGTAAATCGGTAGAAATGGCATGTAGGGAACTACGTTACAGCTGGTTTCATGAGATCAAGGAGATGGATAATTATGACAGGATTGCTACCGGTCATAATGCTGATGACAACATAGAGACATTTTTTCTGAATATGCTAAGAGGGAGTGGCACACGGGGATTAAAAGGGATGGAGGCTGACACCGGGGAAATATGGAGACCTCTCCTGTCACTTCACAGAGATGACATACTCAGATTACTTTTATCTAATTCACTCGACTATATAACAGATTCCAGTAACCTTGAGAGTGATTTCAGAAGAAATTTCTTAAGAAATGAAGTATTTCCTTTGCTCAGGTCAAGATGGTCCGGCTTTAATTCAGCCATGGATACTACCCTGGCACATATTAAGAAAGAAAACAGGATAATAGAAGAAATATTATCTTTATCAATTCCTCCAGTAGGATCTCCACTTGTCGAGGAAACAATCATGAAATTCCCAGATCCTGAACTGTTAGTCCGGAGATATATAGACAATCTTATGCCCTTTAAGACCACTTCTGCCGAGATTCTTGCTGCAATAAAAGCGGCAAAACCTCATGAGAGAATATGGCGGTTAAGAAATGGATCTGTTGTGTTAAGGAATGGACGATTGTATCTGAAGCCAGACATTAACCGTTGAAATGATTCATAGCGAAAGCAGGTCCTGAAAGGCAGAAAGCATTCACAGCTTCCGCTGCCCTTTGTAATTTTTCCGGCAGGAGCTTTTTTTCTTCATCGCTAAAATGACCAAGAACATAATCAATTTGACCTCCCCTCTGAAAATCATTTCCGACACCGAATTTCAATCTCGCATAATTTCTTGTGCCGAGGTGTTCTGAAATACTCTTCAATCCGTTATGTCCTGCTTCAGATCCGCTCTGTCGAATCCTTATTGCGCCGAAAGGTAAAGCGATATCATCCACTACTATTAGCAGACGGTCTAACGGTAATTTTTCCTTATTCAGCCAGTATCTTACAGCCACACCGCTTAAATTCATATATGTGGAAGGCTTCAAAATCATAAGTTCGCAGTTTTTCACTCTTACCCTGGCCATATCTCCGTAACGGCAGGAACTGAAAAAAACTCCGGCATCGTCAGCCAGTCGATCTGCTACCATAAAGCCGGAATTATGGCGTGTTTCACTATATTCGTGCCCTATATTTCCAAGACAGACAATAAGAAACTTGTTCATATCTTCAACTTGCGCCGGTTTTTCATCTTTTCCCGGCAATCTGTTAAAAAGTTTTTTGATAAAATCAAACATCATCGGTTTCCTCCTCGTCATCCTCATCGTCCCAATCCAGAAAAAAAGAATCGGCATAACTTTCTTCCCTGAACTTAGATAGTTCACGACCCTCTCTTTTTGTGGGTCTGCCCAATCCTTTGCTTCTGTTGACAAAGCCGGATATTCTTGTCATTTCAAGGAGATCATATTGGCTTTGCGGAGTCAGGTTTTCAAGGTATTCAGGAACCAGTTTTGCACCAAGTCTGCCGTTTGGAATTGCAATAACCTTAAATGTATAAGTAATAGGAGGCTTTTTGACATCAATAATTTCGCCAGGTTTGACGGGGCGGGATGGTTTTATAGGAACGCCATTAATAGTGACTCGACCTTTCTTACAAGCTTCAGTAGCAATGGTGCGGGTTTTAAAAACACGCATGCACCAGAGCCATTTATCAATTCTTTCTTCAGACTTGGGCATAAGTCAAAATTTTAGTTAGCCATAGAAAATTCTTGTGGAGTATAACTTAATAAAAAAGCATGACAGTTATTTATAACTTCGCAGATTTATTTATCAGAGGTTCTCTCAAGAACCAAAACTGCCTTATTCTGAGAATCAAGAAGCTCCACTTTTCCCCCTTGCATCGGTTTTGCCTTCACCGCTTCTTCCAGGGCTACAAGTAGGCGGGTTTCATAATTCTCATTCGGGCAAAGCATCAGAGTCTTGGAAATGGCTTGAAAAGAAATAGAGTTTGCCGATTCCATATTGGTTTCAAGTGATCCGTTTATCACATTACAACCGGTATTCCCATGGAGTTTACCCTCTTCCACATCGATTACGAGTTTCATGCCAGGAATATTTATTTCTTCCCCCGAAATTTCTTTCACAATCCAGGTGCCATTCAGAAATTGGAAGTTCTGATGCATGAGTTGCATCACAGGAGTATGATTTTCATCATAGAAAGTGAGGTTATAGTCCTCACCATTCAGATTCATGGAGTAGCTTCTTGCTGCATCAAGAGCAAGATTAATTTCCATATCTGTGATACCCTCCATATGACAAAGCCTCATAGTGGAACTTAAATAAGAGAATCTTATCGTTGAATCCTCCGGGTTATAATGATATTCTGCATTTATAACATTACAACCATTGTTACCATAAACTTTGTTTTCAGCCGGTACAAATTTAAGGAATGGAGCTTTTTCTCCAACAGCTTTCTTACTGTTGACTGTTTCAATTGCCCAATCACCTTTAACAATTCCTTTTGCAAGATCAGCCGATGTATAAACAGCTGAAACGGGCTGAACAATGTTTTCGCGGTCTGTGGGTAAAACTGCCTCTTTCTTCACTTCTTCATCAACAACGGGAGTATTTTTCTTAAATATGCTACAAGAACCTGTTCCAATCAAAACAGATATTGAAAAGCCCACTATTAAACTATTACTTTTTTTCATACTAATTAAACAAATGTCTTAAAATTAATATCTAACTTATCTCTTCTGAGATCAAAAATTACATCAACAAGGCATTTTAAAAAAATTTTGTACGTTGGGTGCTACTAATTTGACAA
>JAFLTN010000050.1 GCA_022510445.1 Muribaculaceae bacterium
ATCACATGAGGATGCCCTCCGATAATCATATCTGCACCGCAATCAATAATGAAGTCGGCAAGATTTCTTTGCACTTTGTTTTCAATAAGCACATATTCAATTCCCCAATGCATTGCCACTACAATTAATTCAGCGCCTTTGTCGCGTGCGAGAGAGATCTCTTTTTTAATCTTGTCTCTATCAATAAGAGAAACCTCAGCACCATCTTTCGGTGTAATCCCGTTTGTTCCGTAAGTGTAATTGAGGAATGCAATTTTGAAACCGTTGATATCCTTAATGAATGGGACTAAAGTGTCCCGATCAAGCCTATCATGATAAGTGCCGATATGGTCAATTCCCATTTTATCAAGCACATCCAACGTTCTTCTCATTGCTTTGTCACTTCTGTCAAGACAATGGTTGTTGGCTGTCAGCATCATATCGAAACCGGCCTCGGCAAGCTCTTCAGCATAGGAATCAGGTGCACTGAAACAGGGATATCCGGAATAGGAGGGTGGGCCTCCCAAAGGCACTTCAAGATTACAGACAGCATAATCAGCCTCCCGGATCACCGGGGCAATAAAGGAAAAACATTCCGAGTAATCGTAATGATCTCCGCCAATCTCTTTTGCCTTGTCAAGCTGAGCCTGGTGCTGCATGGCATCCCCGACAAACAGGAGTTCTGCCTTTTGTGGGCTTTCCGGGGAATCCGGGTTAAGAAAAAGGCTTAGGAGATTAAGAAGGATTAGAAGCATAAGAATCTTCTATTCAATTAATTGGTTTGAGAATGAGAAGACAATCATGGCTTCCGATGTCTTTAATGCAGTCAAGGACGGTCTTTGCGTAAATGGAACGCACTTGGTGACATAAGAAGTGGAAGACCCATAATAACTGTTAGAAACCGATTCACTTGTTATCTCTACAGGGATTAAAATAAATTCAACATCTTCTTTTGAAATTGTATCCTTATCTATAAGATCCATGATATAGTTTCTCATTGAAGAGAATACATAGTTGCCGGTGGTTGAATTATATGTGCCGGTGAAAGAAGTTGAATTGTCCGGAATCTTATTTTTGTCGAAGAAAGAATTATACTCAGATTTTTTCACCAGAAGGATATTGGTAACTAATGAAATATCTGAAGATGTGGCTAAAGTGTCGGCCGGGATGTATAATAAAAGATCATTTACTCTGCCCAGATTGGAATTCTTGTTCTTGTATTTATCAATCACTTCCTGGGCCGGGAAATCAAAGGATGCTATATACCCTCCCGGTGTTGTCAGCACTATTTCTCCGTTGTCTTCGATATTGTTTAATTTTACAATTTTTTCCGATGGCTTATAGCTGATCTTATTGCTACTTAAAACTTCAGGCGAAACGGAGAAGGGTACAGCCACCCTGGCAACATTTTCTAAAGTTGTTACGGTATCTTTATCGTTTATGGTTGTTTTAAGTTCCTTAGTGTAATAGTAGACTGCCAGGTAAAGCTGGTAGATATTGGCCAGACATCCGTTGCCGAAGACGGGCTTTACATAGAGGCCGGGTATGAATTTTTCGGCCATTGTCTGTGGCCATTGAAATACGGACGGATCGGTTTTATATTTATTAAAAATTTCTTGACCGAATTCCTTTTTAAGATCTACCGAGAGCTCGATATATTGTTGCTTGAAGAAAACCGAGTCGGAAGACGAGATATTGGAAACGGTGTAACTTTTCGTGCCTAAAGGAGAAGAAGGCTCATAATAACCTTCCGGATCGAATGTGTTGTCGATAGAGGATGGAAGCTGTTTGTTAAGAAGGTAAACCGCGAGTTTCTGGGGTGAAAGCGAATCTCCCGTAATTTCATCCCTGCCAACTCCCATAATTAATTTACAGGAATCCACTCTTTCCGGGAGAAGGAGAGAATCTGCTATCTGAAGATTGGGAGAGCACATAAGTCTTGTGACAAAAGAACAATCCAGAGTCCCATATTCCGGGGATTCAACTCTTCCTATAAGAAGATTTCCTGTTTTAGAATCAAATGTGTCAAGTGAGATGGCCCGGGCATGCAGATTATAAATTGTAGTATCAATAGTTATGGAAATCTCCCCTGTGGTCAGACTGGATCCGAGTTTGCTTGTGTCTTCCTGACATGCAAAAAAAGCCATGATCATAGAAGAACAGACCAACAAAGACGGTATATAAGATTTTTTCATAATTAACATCGGAAAAGGTAATAAAAGCCAAAAAGGCTGTCGCTTCAGAGGGAATTATAAAATTCAAGATATTTTTGAGAATCCTGAGCTAAATCCTGAGCCATCAGAACAGGCTTGCCGGTGGCATTTATATATTCAAGAAGTTCGGGGTCAATATCTGGATCGTTCACAATCACACCATGGGAAAAATCGATGGCAAGCCTATGAAGAAGGTTTACATCGTTTTTGATTTCGGTGAATTTCTTCAGGTCTCTTTGGTTGAATCCTTCCGCTTTCAGCTTGACGAAAATGCGCGGATCAATCGGAGCCATCTCTTTGGCTGGAAAGACAGAATAGACAATCTTGCTTTGTTTAAAGGATGGATCATCATTATATATTTTTTTGATATATAAAGGTAATAATGATGTTATCCATCCGGAGCAATGGATTATTTTTGGATCCCATCTCAATTTTTTAGCTGTTTCCATTGTTCCGCGAGCAAAGAAAATGGCTCTTTCATCATTATCAGGACGGTTCATCCCTGTGTCATCGGAATCAGAATCCAGTTTTTGGAAATAATCATCATTATCTATAAAGTAGACCTGAATTCTTGATGGTTGTAATGAGGCTACCTTAATAATAAGAGGATGATCATTATCATCAATGTTGATATTGATCCCTGAAAGTCTGATCACCTCATGCAATTGGTTCCTACGTTCGTTAACAGCCCCGAAGTTCGGCATAAAAGTTCTAACTTCGAATCCGTTAGACTGCATGCTCACGGGGATGAATTTTTCAAGTGCTGAGGCAGGGTTGGATGTAAGATATGGAGCTATCTCCTGACTTATGAATAAAATACGCTCTTTTGCCATTTTATAGAATGTTCTCGACCTGAAACTTTTGAGTTTTAAATGCTATTTTCTCAAAGGCCATATTAATATGCAAAATTAATAAAAAAAATGCATATATCAGTCGCTTAGACCTTATGGCATAAAAAAATGTTAATTCAAGGAACTCAGATTTGCTACAGATTCCGGACTTCATTTTGAGTTGGACAGGAGGCTACAAGACTGAAACAAAGAGCAAAAGAAGACGTAATACACGCATTGCAACTTACTTAACTGTCTGAATATCATCAAAAATTCATAGTCCTTTCTTTTTAACATTTTTTGAGCAACGGAGACTTAAGTTTTTGACTCTGTTCTTTCTAATTAACTTTTACGGACAAATGAATGCATTTTTACCTTGTAATTACATTTATTAATTGAATAATAATTAATTTTGCAGCGAAATTCCGGTAAGACTATCACGGAACTAATAAAATCGAGAATTAATTTAACTATGGAAATCATACGAACCATTCATGATATGACAGAGTTCTCTTCACGACAGAGAGGAAGAGGAGCCGTGATGGGTTTTGTTCCTACAATGGGAGCTCTGCATGAAGGTCATTTGTCTTTAGTGAGAAAATCAGTAAAGGAGAACCAGGTTACTATTGTCAGTGTTTTTGTGAATCCTGTACAGTTCAATAATCCTGATGATTTTAAAATGTATCCTCGAACTGAGGAGGAGGATTTCAGGAAACTGGCGGCTGAAGGTGTGGATGCAGTTTTTGCACCTATGGCGGAAGAAATTTATCCGGATGGCCTTGATAAACCGGGTAAGACCTATGAGCTGGGTAAGGCCGCAGAAGTTATGGAAGGTATTCACCGTCCCGGACATTTTCAGGGTGTCGCCAGAATTGTTGACTTATTATTCCGTATAGTAAGACCCAAAAGAGCTTATTTCGGAGAAAAAGATTTTCAACAGATTGCCGTCATCAGAAATATGATAAAGAATGAGGGTATTGATGTGGAGATAGTGGCTTGTCCCATAAAAAGAGCTGACGATGGTCTTGCTTTGTCAAGTAGAAATTCATTGCTTACACCGGAAATGAGAAAGGTGGCTCCTGAAATCCATGCCACATTAAAATATAGTGTCGACTACAGCAAAGAACACAGTGTAAAAGCTACACATGATACTGTTGTGGAACATCTGGATGCAATTCCCGGTATGAGAGTCGAATATTTTGAGATAGTAGATGCCCGGACTCTCGCACCAATTGAAGAATGGGAAGAATCACCTTGGATTGTTGGTTGTATAACAGTTTATTGCGGAGATGTCCGTCTTATTGACAATATTACATATCGTCTACCAAATTAATCATAGAAAAAGATGTTAATTGAAATGATGAAGTCCAAGATTCACCGTGTCAAAGTGACAGAGGCGAATCTCAATTACATCGGGAGTATTACAATTGACCGAGCGTTATTAAAGGCTTCCAATATTTTAGAAGGTGAAAGGGTCTGGATTGTCGATAATAATAACGGTGAACGGTTCGATACTTATGTTATTGGGGGGGAGGAAAACAGTGGGGTCATATGTCTCAATGGAGCGGCTGCGCGCAAAGTGCAGCCGGGTGACATCATTATAATAATATCTTATGCCCAAATGTCACCTGAAGAAGCACGCAGTTTTAAACCGACGGTCATTTTCCCGGAAACAGAAACCAACCTCCTTAAATAACCACGAATATAAAGAATAACAAAATATGTTTAATAATCTTTCCGAAAGACTTGAAAGGTCATTTAAAATATTAAAGGGTGAAGGCAGAATCACTGAGATTAACATAGCCGAGACGATGAAAGACGTCAGGCGTGCTTTGCTTGACGCCGATGTGAGCTATAAAGTTGCAAAAACTTTCACCGATACAGTTAAAAAGAAAGCTCTTGGACAAAATGTGATTAATGCTTTGCGTCCTAAGGAGTTGATGGTCAAAATAGTTCATGAGGAACTAACTTCCCTTATGGGAGGACAGGAGGCTCCGCTTCATCTTAACGGAAATCCTGTAGTGATCTTAATGTCGGGACTTCAGGGTTCGGGAAAAACCACATTCTCAGGTAAACTTGCCAAGAAATTAAAATCAAGCAAAGGCAAGCGTCCGCTTTTAGTAGCTGCCGATGTTTATCGCCCTGCCGCAATTGAGCAATTAAAAGTGTTGGGAGCATCAATAGACGTTCCTGTTTATTCTGAAGATGGAAATAAGAATCCGGTGGACATAGCACTTAATGCCATTTCTTATGCCAAGCAAAAACAGTTTGATCTTGTAATAATAGACACAGCCGGTAGACTTGCCGTTGACAAAGAGATGATGGATGAAATTGAGGCTATAAAAAAAGCGGTAAAGCCTCAGGAGACTCTCTTTGTGGTGGATTCGATGACAGGTCAGGATGCTGTAAACACCGCCAAAGAATTTAACGACAGGCTTGATTTCAACGGAGTTGTGCTGACAAAGCTCGACGGTGACACCCGGGGTGGTGCGGCTCTATCAATCAGGTCGGTTGTGGAAAAACCGATTAAATTTGTGGGGACAGGTGAAAAACTCGAAGATATTCAAGAGTTTAATCCTGAGGGAATGGCCAGTCGCATTCTTGGAATGGGTGACATCGTGGAACTTGCCAAAAGAGCCCAGGAAATATATGATCAGAAAGAGGCTGAACGTCTTCAACAAAAAATAAAGAAAAACAAGTTTGATTTCGAGGATTTCTTGAACCAGATTCAGCAGATAAAAAAAATGGGAAATCTGAAAGATCTTGCTTCAATGATTCCAGGAGTCGGGAAGGCGATTAAAGATATAGATATAGATGATTCAGCTTTTACATCTATAGAAGCCATGATAAATTCCATGACTCCATATGAACGTCACAATCCGGAAATAATAAATCAGAGCCGAAGACAAAGAATTGCGAAAGGTTCTGGAAATACATTGCAGTCTGTCAATCGTTTTCTGAAGCAATTTGAGGAGACAAGAAAGATGATGAGAGCTGCAAGCAACATGAAGAATCCGATGAAGATGATGGGACAGCTAAAACAAGCTCAGGCTGCCATGGGAAAAGGTTTCAGATAAAAGATAAAAAATAAAAAATTAAAAACCGGGACTGATGAGATCCCGGTTTTAATTTTTATATTAAGAATTTATTTCTTTGTGACATTGCATTGCCATTTCCAGGCATTCCTCATGGTGTCTTTGATGTCGGCTTCAGCTTTCCAACCGAGAACATTGTTTGCTTTATAGGGGTTTGCCCAGATTTTTTCAATGTCTCCTGCCCGACGTTCTCCGATCCTGTGCGGCACCTTTACTCCTGTGGCTTCTTCAAAGGCATTTATAAGTTCAAGCACAGAAAGACCATTGCCGGTGCCAAGGTTGAAGATTTCAATAGCATCCCTGTCTTCACCATCAAGCATTCGTTTCATGGCTACAACATGGGCTTTAGCCAGATCCACAACGTCAATATAATCTCGAATACAACTGCCGTCGGGAGTGTTATAGTCATTTCCGAAGACTGTAAGTTCCTTCCTGATCCCAGCCGCAGTCTGAGTGAGATAAGGAACAAGATTCTGAGGAACGCCTAAAGGCAATTCGCCGATGAATCCTGTAGGATGAGCCCCTATGGGATTGAAATATCTTAGAATTATACTCTTTATGGGTGCACCGCTTGCAACATAATCTTCGATTATCTCTTCTGAAATCTGCTTTGTATTGCCATAGGGTGATGTGGCAGCCTTTATCGGTGCAGTTTCATCTATAGGATTGACATCCGGTTCTCCATAAACCGTGCAGGAAGATGAGAAAACAATACCTTTGACACCGAATTGCGGCATCAATTCCAAGAGATTGATCAGAGTGTTAAGATTATTCCTATAGTATAATAGCGGCTTCTGCACACTTTCACCAACAGCCTTGGAAGCGGCAAAATTTATTATTCCTTTAATGCCGGGATTCTCTTTGAACAGCTTACGGAGGGTTTCGACATCAGTGCAGTCTCCTTTAACAAAAACCGGACGGATACCGGTGATTTTTTCAATGCCATCTATGACATTTTCATCACTATTTGACAAATTATCGATGATGACTACATCATAGCCGGCATTTTGCAGCTCAACAGTAGTGTGGGAACCAATATATCCCGTTCCACCTGTGACTAAAATCTTATCTTTCATAATTTAAAATAGTTTAACGGGATAAACACCCTCATCCACAAGTTTCTGGAATTGAGCCACTGTTGCTTCACGGTCAGCAGCATAAGTCACTCCGAACCATTTTGAAGGAGTCGGAAGCACTTTGAGGGTGATTTTATTATCCTGAATCAGTTCATTCACTACTGTGGGAATATAGAATTCAGCCTTCAGTTCATCATGGTTTTTATCAAGGAAATTAAGGAAGGACTTTAATGAATAATCAAAATAATCAGGAGTAAAGCCCCACATGTTCATGGATACTGCAGCCCCTTCCGGGAAAGCTTCTTCCTTATCGTCAACAATATGAATGAGTTTACCTTCTTTCCTTTGTATGCCGTGACATTCAACAACACCTGTCAGGTTGCCTTCTTCGCTAACCTCGCATAAACCACGTGAAACCCCTCCGTTTTCACTTAATGTGTTCTCTACATTGAAACCGATCATGCAGTAGCAATCTTTCTTCCCTTCAACAGAACGCAGAAAATCTGCTAAAATCTGAAAGCTTTCTGCTCCGTAATAATCATCTGCATTGATTACAGCAAATGGTTCTTTAATGACATCTTTGCCCATCAATACGGCATGATTCGTTCCCCAGGGTTTCTTCCTTTCCGGATTGGGCTTATACCCTCCGGGGATATCATTGAGGTCTTGAAAAACCACTTCAACAGGAATGTGTCCTTCATATTTTGAAATTACTTTCTTACGGAATTCATCTTCAAAATCATGACGAATCACAAATACTATTTTACCGAATCCGGCACGTAAGGCATCATAGACAGAATAATCCATAATGGTTTCTCCGCTTGGGCCAAGGCCGTCAAGCTGTTTTAAACCGCCATATCGGCTTCCCATACCCGCAGCGAGTATAAACAGAGTGGGTTTCATAGCTGTTATTTGTTTAAAAGGTTGATGTTTATATAGTTTCTACTAGATCGATAAATGGTAGGATATTTGTCTTTGGTGTCCTGACTAATCTTGAAATTAGCAACATAAGATCAAACATCACTATTTTTGAATTTACATTTCTTTCAATATCCGAGGCTGCTCTTGCAATTTCTTTCTGAATCGATTCCACATTTCCTTCATGAATAAATGGAGAAAATTTTTCACTGAACTGTCTGTCTTCATCAGTCATGCTCAGAAGATTGTCTATCTTAAAATTATAAAGATAATTGTCTCTTATCAACTTCCCGCAATAACTCAGAAATCGTATGAGTTTCTCTCTTCCAAAAGCAGCAGCATTTTCGGAATATTCCTTCATTTTTTTTGCTTTAAGTGCGTAGGCTGCTCTCATCATCTCCTTAAAAAGATAAGAGAACTCGTTTATCTCTTCGGGATGACATGCAAGCTCTTCTGCTTTTTCGAGGCTTCCTTCTGAAATGGCAGCTGCCTGTGCGGCTATTTTAGGATCGATCCCTTTATTTAACAATAAAGATCTGATCTCTTCAGTATCCAGCGGCTTAAAGTGAAATCTTTGGGTTCGTGATAAAATTGTAGGCAGGATTTTAGAATCATCATTTGAAACTAAAATAAAAACAGTGTCCTCAAACGGTTCTTCTATTACTTTCAGGAGTTTGTTGGCAGCTTCAGTCCTTAATTTTTCCGGTTGCCAGACAATGAAGATTTTAAGATTTTCTTGAAAAGCCGAGAGGGAAGCCCTTGCAATTATAGCTTCACTTTCGTCAACAAAAATAGCTGGCTGTGAGTTGCCGGCTTTAATAAGATCATTCCATTTTTCCGGTGGCATATAGCTGAAAGACTCAAGCATTTCTTTCCAAAGTTCAATCAGATCTTTGGAAACAAGGGCTCCATCTTTTTTTACTATCGGATAAATGAAGTGGACGTCGGGATTATTGTGTTTCTGATGTTGAAGGCAAGATGCACAGACCCCGCAGGAATCGCCGTTGTTTCTGTTTTTACAATGGATATATTGAGCAAATGCTCTGGCTACCCTGAATTTCCCAATTCCCGAAATTCCTGTGAAAAGTAAGGCATGCGGAAGATTGCCGGTCTCTACCATATCCTTGAGCGAACCGGTGATTTGTTTATGTCCTGCTATTTCAGAAAACTTCACGGCAATCTCTGGAATCCTGTTTTTTACCAGGTTAAAAATTAAGTCTTCAGTTTAGAATGTTGAACTTAATTTTTAATGACTTTTATTTTGTCATACAAATTTACTCAAAAAATAACACTTTGTTCATGTTTGGTCAAAAAATATTAATTTTGACCTATGAAACCTTTTTTAAAATCAATTGCGCAAGCGTATCTTGACCATTACGATGATCTTTCCGAGTTTTGTTTTCTTTTCCCTAATAAAAGAAGTGGAACATTCTTTTTAAAATATTTAAAGGAAGAGAGTAAACAAAGAACTATAATCTCTCCTCAGATTACTGATATCACCGAATTTGTTACGCGACTTTCCGGTCGTGTGGTTGCTCCCCGGATAGATCAATTGTTTATTCTTTATAATTCTTATCTTGAAATTCTCAATTCCAAAAGATTTGATGACAAGGAATTATCAATCGATTTTGAATCTTTCAGGAATTGGGGAGAAATGGTGTTGTCAGATTTTAATCTGATTGATCAATATCTGGTAGATCCCAATGAGATATTTAAAAATGTGAAAGACTATCGTGAGATTGCAACAGATTTTTTGACTGAGGAACAAAAAGAGGTCATGGCTGAATATTTCGGTCACTATGAACCGGAAGATACTTCCAGGTTCTGGAAGAATTTTGAAGATGTTGACAATCTTTCTCCATTAAAAATTAAATTTTTAAATCTCTGGCAAGTTCTTGAGCCTCTATATGAAATTTATAATTCGAATTTGGAGAAAAAAGGTTATGCTTCTCCGGGGAGCATCTATAGGCTGGCATATGAATATTTAAAAGCGGAAAGTCAAGAACTATGGTTCAAAAAGATTGTAATAATAGGATTTAATGCTTTAAGTGCTTCCGAAAGAGGTGTCTTTAATATATTAAAAAACCGGGAATGTTATTTTAAAGGCGAAGATTTTGCTGATTTCATATGGGACGCCACAGGTCCTGTTTTAACAGAGAAGGGAAATTCAGCTTCAAAATTTGTCCTCTCAAATATGCATCATTACCCGATGCCTGAATGGATTAACGATTACATATCAGAAAGTGATGCAAGCGAGTTTCCGGAAATCAGGATAATTTCTGCTCCCTCAAATTCATCTCAGGTGAAAATTGTGGGTCAATTATTGAAAGATTTTAAAGATAGAAATGGAGGAGATTCTGTAAAGGAGGCGGAAGTTGTGCTGGTCTTACCGGATGAACAGCTGTTATCAACGGCTCTTTATTCCATTCCCGAAGAAATAGGGGAGATTAATCTTACTATGGGTTATTCTTTCCGTCTTACTTCTATGGCATCATATATGTCATTGCTTAGAAGAGTCTATGCCGACATGAGAATCACGGCTTCTGATAAAACTTTTTATAATAAAGATCTAAAATTACTTCTTTCACATCCGTTTTCATTTATACTCTATGGGTCGGAAGGAATAGAAAAATTGAATGACTATATAAACCGATATCATAAAATAAATATTTCACTTTCAGAAATTTCCAATTTTATTAAGGAGGCAGCCGTCACTTTAAATTTTCCAAGTAAAACTTCAGATGACGTTTTAGTCTTTGATTATTTGTTTTCTCATCTACAATTGTTGCATGATAAAATACTCTCTCAAAGAGAAAGAGGAGGGTCTTCTCTTGAATTAACCCATCTTGAGCTTTACAGGGATTATCTTCATATATTGCATAATTCAGTAGAAGAATACGAAATAAAGTTATCACCTGTAGGTGTGTTCACTCTTGCCGACAGATTAATATCATCAGAAAAAATTTCTTTTGAAGGAGAACCGTTGGCCGGCCTGCAGGTGATGGGTACTCTTGAGACACGTTCACTTGATTTTAAAGAGGTTTACATTGTCTCAATGAATGAGGGTAAGATGCCCGGAAGGTCAAGAACAAAGACATTTATTCCCGAAACTCTTCGTAAGGCCTACGCACTCCCTCCTTCATTTTATTCAGAAGAAATTTTTGCATATTATTTCTTCCGTCTGATAAGTAGAGCTCAAAAAGTAACTTTAATTTATGATTCCAGAAATTCTAACGGGGCAAGAAGCGGAGAATCCAGATATCTCTTGCAAATTAAACATTTTGCAGAGGCCGCCAAACTGAATATTGAAAACTGGAATTTCAGGCTTCAGGGAAAAGAAACGACTGATGCTTCAATTACTAAGTCTGATGAGATTTTCCGGATGTTAGATGATTATATGACAGATGACGAGGGAAAAAGGAAAAACTTTTCGGCTTCCTCTTTAAATACTTATAGGGAATGTGAAGTAAAGTTTTTCTATCGACATATGTTGAACCTTGATCCTGATCCTGCACCGGGAGAAACGATTGATGCCATTACAATCGGCAATATCCTTCATAAAATAATGATGGAATTATATCTTCCGTCTTCATTACAAAAACGGTTGCTCGACAATCCGGTAACGATAAATAAGAACATAATTGAAAACTTAATCAATGATCCGGATTATATCTATAATTCCGTAAAGAGGAAGGTCAATCAATACCATTTTCACTTAGACAAAGAAAACCTTGATCAGTCTTTGAGCGGATCAGCTGAAATAATAGCAAGGCAGATTACCTGGCAAATAATTGAAATTTTAAAACATGACCAAACTCTCGCTCCCTTTGAACTGTTAGGTTGTGAAATTGACCATTCGATGAAAGTCAGTTTAAAATCCGGCAGATCAGTGAATTTCAAATTTGCGATCGACCGTCTTGACAGAATTAAAACGGAAGATGGCCCGAGATTAAGAATTGTTGATTATAAGACCGGTGGACGTAAAAGAGAAGCCAAGACATTTGAGGAGGTTTTCAACGGTGACTACCAGGCAGAACAGGTTTTTCAGCTTTTTACTTATGCATGGCTTCTTGGATATCTAACGGAGAATGAAGATAAAAATGTGATAACTGAAATCTATTTTGTTCCGGATTTCATTCAGGGAAGAAATGGATATCCAGTAGTAGACGGAAAAGAAGTGGAAGACTTTGATGAATATCGTGAAAAATTTTCTGAAGGCATGGACAAGCTGTTGGAGAATGTTTTTATATCAGCTCAGTTCAAAGAAACTAAAAATGCTTCTCAATGCATAATTTGTCCCTTCAACAGGATTTGTGGAAAATAACAGACACTTCACGTATTTTTTGCATAATTCAATGAAATTGGGTAATTTTGCACCGCTTTTTGATAAATGTGGGAGATCAGAGAGGAAACTCCACATCACATTTTGAAGAAAAGCTTTATCATTAAAAACTAATAAAACTCTCAAAAAAAATGTATCCATCAGCAGAAGAGAAGGCAAAGATCTTCGAAACCTACGGAACAGGTAAAAACGACACAGGTAGCCCAGAAAGTCAAATTGCATTATTTTCTTTCAGAATCAAACATCTTACCGAGCATATGAAAGAAAATCATAAAGATCACACCACAGCCCGTGCTCTTAAAATGCTCGTAGGTAAAAGACGTTCACTTCTCGATTATCTCATTCGTAAAGACATCAACCGTTACCGTGCCATAATTTCTAAGAAAGAACTCGGTATCCGTAAATAAAATTATTGATCGGTTGAAAAATCGTAAACAAAGGAAGGTGTGCCCGGATTTTATTTTGGCACACCTTCTTTTTGACTTTCATTGAGGTGGCCGCTTTTTTTTGTAACTTTGCCAAATATTATTAATAGAATATGGACCAGATCCGAAATATTGCTATCATAGCCCATGTGGACCATGGGAAAACTACACTCGTAGACAAAATGCTACTCGCCGGAAATCTTTTCAGGGAAAATCAAAATGCAGGCGAGCTTATTCTTGATAATAATGATCTTGAAAGAGAACGGGGGATTACCATCCTTTCAAAAAATGTTTCCATAAATTATAAAGGAACTAAAATTAATATTATTGACACTCCGGGACATGCTGACTTCGGAGGAGAGGTGGAACGTGTTCTTAATATGGCAGATGGATGTCTTTTACTTGTGGACGCCTTTGAAGGGCCGATGCCTCAAACACGTTTCGTGCTCCAAAAAGCAATTCAAATGGGCTTAAAACCGGTTGTGGTCATAAATAAAGTCGACAAACCTAATTGCCGTCCTGATGAGGTTAATGAAATGGTGTTCGACCTAATGTTTAACCTTGGGGCTTCAGAAGAACAGCTGGATTTCCCAACGGTCTATGGTTCGGCAAAGCAGAATTGGATGAGCCTTGATTGGAAAGATCGTAAAGATGATATCACAGCTGTGCTTGATGCCATTATTAAATATATCCCGGCTCCGGAAATTAGGGATGGTATACCGCAGATGCTTATAACTTCACTTGATTTCAGCAATTATGTCGGAAGGATTGCTATCGGCAGGGTTCATCAAGGCACTTTGAAAGAAGGGATGGAGATCGGTCTTTGCAAAAAGGATGGGAGCGTCAGCAAACAGAAAATAAAAGAGCTCCATGTCTTTGAAGGGATGTCGAGGAAAAAAGTAAAGGAAGTCAGCAGCGGCGATATTTGTGCCATTGTTGGATTGGAAAACTTCGAGATAGGGGATACTGTTTCAGATCCGTTGATACCGGAAGCTTTGCCACGTATTGCCATCGACGAACCTACAATGTCTATGACTTTTACCATAAATGATTCGCCATTCTTTGGTAAAGACGGAAAATATGTCACCTCCAGACACATAGCAGAACGTCTTGAACGCGAATTAGATCGTAACCTGGCGCTTAGGGTTAGCAAGGGAGACACGGAAGATAAATGGACAGTGTTTGGCCGCGGAGTTCTTCATCTTTCAATTCTCATTGAAACGATGAGAAGGGAAGGCTATGAGCTTCAGGTGGGGCAGCCGCAGGTCATAATTAAAGAGATAGACGGGAAAAAATGTGAGCCGGTTGAAACCCTTACAATTAATGTGCCGGAGGAATATAGCTCCAAGGTGGTTGATATGGTTACCCGGAGAAAAGGTGAGATTGTTTCAATGGAAACCCAAAATGACCGCATAAATATTGAATTTGTGATTCCGTCAAGAGGTATTATCGGACTTCGCAACAATATCCTCACGGCTACGGCAGGTGAGGCTATAATGGCACATAGATTTCTTGAATATCAGCCTTGGAGGGGTGATATAGAAAGACGTACAAATGGTTCTCTCATTGCGATGGAGGCCGGCACAGCCTATGCCTATGCAATTGATAAGCTTCAGGATCGAGGGAGATTTTTCATATTCCCTCAGGAAGAAGTCTATGCAGGACAGGTTGTCGGTGAGAATGCTAAAGAAGGTGATATTGTTGTAAATGTCACCAAATCTAAGAAACTGACCAATATGAGGGCTTCAGGAGCAGATGATAAAGCAAGAATAGTGCCACCGGTGGTTTTCTCCCTTGAAGAAGCGTTGGAATATATAAAAGAGGATGAATATGTGGAGGTCACTCCTAATCACATCCGCTTGAGAAAAATTATACTTGACGAAAACGAAAGAAAAAGAGCGTCGAGAAATTGATTATACAATGAATAAGGAACACCTTTTTCTGAATTTATCCGGTCATCTTATGAATTTAGAGGTTCCAAAGGTGATGGGAATCCTGAATACAACGCCCGATAGTTTTTATGCGGGTAGCCGTTTCAGTGATAAAGAGGAAATAAAGAAAAGGGTTGTTGAAATGATAAATGATGGAGTTGATATCATTGACGTCGGAGGCTGTTCAACGCGTCCGGGAGCCAGAATTATAGCTCCTGATGAAGAATATGACAGAATAGCGCCAGCCCTGGATATTATCAGAACCGTAGCTCCCGAGATTCCGGTAAGCGTTGATACGGTCTATTCTTCGGTTGCACGTAAGAGTGTAGAGATCTGGGGTGTAAAAATTATAAATGATATCAGTGGCGGTTCTTTAGATAATGAAATGTGGGAAACCGTGGCTGATTTGAAGGTGCCTTATGTACTTACACACATGCGTGGCACACCCGAAACTATGAATCTTGAAACTTCTTATGCAGATGTCACTGCGGATGTGATAACCGACTTATCCAAGAAAGTGGCTTC
This sequence comes from Muribaculaceae bacterium, assembly GCA_022510445.1. Lineage (GTDB taxonomy): Bacteria > Bacteroidota > Bacteroidia > Bacteroidales > Muribaculaceae > Lepagella. The sequence continues at coordinate 15,335 of JAFLTN010000050.1, forward strand.
TTTGCACTTGATGGGTGTGAATGATGTGATAATTGATCCCGGATTTGGTTTTTCGAAGACTGTGGCTCAAAATTTTGCGATTCTTGATGAACTTTCAGAATTTTGCAAAATGGATTTGCCTGTATTGGTGGGGCTGTCACGTAAGTCTATGATATGGAAAACTCTTGAGATTAACCCAGAAGATTGTCTTGACGGAACTATAGCTTTAGAAGCCATAGCTTTAGAGAAAGGAGCAGATATTCTACGAGTGCATGATGTAAAGGAAGCACGTAGAATAGTAAAATTGTGGAGTGCTTTAAAAGGTAAAACCCTTACTGATATAAGTAACTGACTATGATAAGTTTCGGGCTAAAAGATGCGATAGATATCCTGATTATTGCGGTGATGCTTTTCTATATCTATAAAATGATGAAAAGCAGCGGCACCTTAAGTCTTTTTTACGGAGTCTTGATCTTCTTTGCTCTTTGGGTGCTAGCATCAGAGGTTTTCGACATGCGGCTCACAGGTTCGATTATGGACAAATTTATGGGAATCGGACTGATCGTGCTTGTCATTATATTTCAAGATCAGATAAAAAGGTTCCTGACCGATATAGGCAGCCATGGAAGAATAAGATTCCTGAAAAAGTTTTTTAAGCATGAGGAGGTGGGTGAGACAATAAGGCAGGATATTATGGCTGTAGTTTATGCCTGTATGGGAATGAGTAAATCGAAAACCGGAGCTTTAATCGTTTTCCAAAGGAAAATGCCTCTCAAGGAATATGAATCCACCGGAGATATAATCGATGCTTTGGTGAATGTAAGATTGATAGAAAATATTTTTTTCAAGAATTCACCGCTACATGACGGGGCCATGATTATAGCCGACAGCAAAATAAAATCTGTGGGATGTATTCTTCCGGTAAGCCATGACATGGATATTCCTAAAGAATTGGGATTAAGACATAGAGCAGCTTTGGGAATGAGTCAGGCCACCGATGCCCTCTGTATTGTGGTTAGCGAAGAAACGGGAAATATCTCAGTGGCATCAGAGGGGAAAATAAAAGTGAAATTATCAGCTCCGGAACTTGAGCATATCCTTTCGGAGGGGCTTAAGGAGAATAACTGATCAGAAAGGTTTTCTATATTTATCATCATTCTTTTCTCCGGTAACTTCTTCCATTATCGATAAATAAGAAGAATAACGGGAGGGTGAAACATTGCCGTTTTCAACAGCCTCTATAACAGCGCATCCGGGTTCTCCAGTATGCCTGCAATTCCCATATTTGCACTGTTGTGAAATCTTGAAGATTTCCGGGAAATAGTGGCTGACTTCCGACTCGTTAAATTCAATTGTACCGAAACCTTTGACACCGGGAATGTCTATTAAAGCACCACCATCAGGAATAAATATCATCTCGGAAAAGGTTGTGGTATGGGTGCCTGTATGATGAAGATCGGAAATTTCGCCCGTTTTTAAATTAAGTCCCGGCACTAATGCATTTATCAATGACGACTTTCCAACTCCACTGTTACCTGCAATCAGGGATATTTTCCCTTCAGTAAATTCTTTTAGTGGGAGAAGACCTTCTCCTGTTAAGGCAGATATGAAGAAAACCTTGTAACCAGCTTTTTGATAAACATTTTTTAATTCCAAAGCATAATCATATCCCTCTTCCGACCATGTGTCTGCTTTATTAAAGACTACAGCACTCGGAATAGAATAGGCTTCTGCAGTGGCAAGAAATCTATCCATAAAGGTTGTAGGGGTGGCCGGATTATAAAGGGAAGCTACTAATATGGCCTGATCGATGTTGGCTGCAAGGATATGGCTTTCTTTCGATAAATTTGAAGCTCTTCGGATGATATAGTTTTTTCGAGGTTCTATATCCATGATATAATAAGCATCATCTGAAGCTTTGGAAATTTTCACTAAATCACCGACAGCCACAGGATTAGTTGTTCTAATTCCTTTAATTCGAAAATTTCCTTTAACTTTGCAATTGAATTCATCACCGGTTGCTGATTTCACGAGATATGAACTTCCGGTGTTTTTAATGACTCTCCCTTCTATTAAGGGGATTTCAAGGTCAAATTTATCTTTTTTTGTTTTCTTGCCATATGCAAAATTAAACAGAAAAATTTTTATAATTTGAATAGCTTGGAGAATTTCCTCAAAACGAGCGGAAGTAAAACAATTTTGATCACTAAAATTTAAACAATCTATTAATGGAAGGATTAAGAATTTAGCATTTTATCACTTTTTTTGATAAAATGAAAAATTTTTTATTACTTTTC
>JAFLTN010000051.1 GCA_022510445.1 Muribaculaceae bacterium
GATTGTGATTGTAATCAGCGCCAAAGATATTGAAAAAAACAAGGTGAGGATCGACCTTGGTATCACCTATGACGAAGATGTGTTGCGGTTAAGGGAAGCTTTCATGGAACGTGGTTTCATGGTAAGTTCGGTTGTTGTGACACATTACGATGGTCAGATGAGTGCTGATGCGTTTCGTCAAAGGCTTGAAAGAAGAGACATAAAGGTTTATTACCATTATCTGATAGAGGGTTATCCGAACAATGTTGAGACTATCGCCTCTGACAAAGGGTTTGGCCGTAACGATTATATCGAAACCACCAGGCCATTGGTGATAGTGACAGCACCGGGTCCTGGAAGCGGTAAAATGGCGGTATGTCTAAGCCAGCTCTATAATGAAAACAAGAGAGGCATTGAGGCCGGTTATGCAAAATTCGAAACCTTCCCGATCTGGAGTCTCCCGTTGAAGCATCCGGTAAATATCGCTTATGAAGCAGCAACAGCCGACCTAAACGATGTAAACATGATAGACCCGTTCCATCTGGAGGCATATGGGAAAACAGCAGTGAACTATAACCGGGATATAGAGATTTATCCTGTTCTTGATGCACTCTTTATGGGGATATATGGACGTAATCCCTATAAATCACCGACGGATATGGGAGTTAATATGGCTGGTTTTTGCATTAGCAATGATGAAGTCTGCAGAACAGCGTCCAAAAATGAAATAATCAGAAGGTATTTTACTGCACTCAACGAATTTGCCAAAGGTCACGGAAGCGAAGCTGAGATAAACAAGATAAAACTACTGTTTAACCAAGCCGGAATAGATATAACATATAGAAAATGTGTCGCTGCGGCCCGGGAAAGAGCCGAGAAATCCGGCAGACCATGCTCAGCCATAGAACTTAACGATGGCACCATCATAACTGCTGAAACAAGCGAGCTGTTAGGTCCCAGTTCAGCATTGATACTTAATGCAATAAAACATCTGGCGGGTATTGGGCATGAAGTTAAATTAATCCCTCAGGAGCTCATAACCCCTATACAACATACTAAACTCTCCTATCTGAAAGGAAAGAATCCAAGGTTACACTCTGATGAGGTATTGGTTGCATTGTCGGTGTTGAGTCCACATGACGATCTTTGCAGACATGCTCTTGAGAAACTTCCGGAGCTTAATGGCTGCCAGGTGCACTCCACAGTGATGCTGGGAGAAGTGGATCATAAGATTTTTAAGAAATTAGGAGTAGGTCTTTCATGCGATCCTAATAAAAAAGGTTAAATTCTCAATAAAGGCCCCCGAATTTGAGGGCCTTTAAAATTAATTTTAAGTATAATATATTTGCTTAATATTGAGGTGGACGCGGACGGAGCTTAAGATGAGATATAGTATCGACAGAAACCTGATTAACTGTTGTATCAGAAAATATTGTATCCTTATTAGCTACGGGGACAGGATGGGGGCGGAAAGCTCCATAAGATTTCTGAGTGCGTTTCTTCTGACGATATTCAAGACTGTCAAAAGGAACCTTCGCGATCAGCAGACTATCTATAAAGACAGGATGATCTGATTTTTCCTTAAGCGTCATTACTCCATACAGACGTGACACGGTCTTTCCGGTATCGGTCTGCAGTTCCATTTCAATTTTTGACTTTGAATTAAATACAGAAGAGGAAGATTCAGATGTACCATCTTCATATTCCACTCCCAATAGGCCTCTAATACCTTTTATATTCGGGAGAGTGAATGAAAATTTCAAACGTTCTCCCCTATCCACAGGTGGTTCCGGCAAAGAAAACACCAAGGCATCATAACCGCTCAAAGGAGACAGGACAAGATGGCGACTATAAGGCCAAAGATTGTCGGCATCATTGGTCATCAAAACATCGGGTTCAATATATTTTCTTTTTCTTTTTAAGATCTCCTTATCGATTTTCTCAAAAAGAGCGCTATATTCGTCAAGGTTACGTCCATACCAAGCAAGCGTAGTGTCAAGTTCCTCCGGAGTGACATCATGGGCAGCCAATACGCGGCGTCCGAGTTCAATCTTTGCTTCCTGAGTTCTGCCACCAGGTTGATTGTTTGAATAGGCTTCGGCTATCTCCATATCGACCATCAAACTTATCATTTTCTTTTCAGACAAGACATATGAGGGACGGTTGCCGCATGAAATTAGCAGGATAAGCAAAGGCGGCAAAAAAAACAACCGGCCAATAGAAAGCATATTGCGACGACTATTCCTCATCTTTTCTTTCAGCGACAGATTCCTTACGGAAACTCCGGCCTAAATAATTAAACGCTTTCGAGGCATCGGCAGAATAAAAGAAAATCAACAAGGCAACTCCGACACAGATGGAAGCGTCAGCAATATTGAAAATATACTGAAAGAATTCAAAATAAGAACCCCCTATAACCGGAATCCAGTCAGGCCAATAAAAATCGAAAAAGGGGAAATACATCATATCGACCACGCGACCTTCAAACCAACCTGCATATCCTCCGTCGGGAGGGAAAGCCTGGGCTATTTGAGGAGGCATGGGATTATTGAAGAGACGCCCGTAGAAAATACAGTCGAAAATATTACCCGCAGCCCCGGCCGTTATCAGAGCAACAGCAATGAAAAAACCAAGTCTCAGACCATTTACCTTGCGAAGACGCACCACAAACCAGATAAAAAGGCTCACAGCGATTATTCGACCAAAAGTGAGCACATATTTATTCCAGAGCTCAAGGCCGAAAGCCATACCGTTATTTTCTATAAATTTGAGATGCCACCAGGAAGTAAGGGGAAGATCCTCGCCCATATAGAACGAGGTCTTCACCCAAATTTTCATTATCTGATCGGCAAGGACAACTATTATCAGGATCCCGAAAACAAACCAGAGCCTGAGAGTTGCTTTCTCTTTAGAAACAGAGTCCGACAGGTCTCCCTGCGGAGACGAGATTTCAGAATATTCACTCACTTTTCCTGAGTCTTACTCTTGCTGTTATACCATCAATATCAAGGTCGGATGAGTCCTCTACATCCAGTTCCTTAACAAGGCTTAGTTTATCTGCGAGCACCTGGGCCGCAATATAGTCGCCGAAATAGTTCACGGCATCGTGAATTTCCGGCAAATCAGAGAGTTCCACTTTAATCTTGTCTGTTATTTCCAGACCTGAACTTTTGCGCAGATTCTGTATACGGTTAATAAGTTCGCGAGCCATACCCTCGTTGCGAAGTTCAGGTGTAATAGTGACATCAAGGGCCACAGTGACGTCACCGTCATTAGTGACAAGCCACCCGGGAATATCTTCCGGTATAACCTCCACATCCTGGAGGGTTATTTCGGGAGCTTCCTGAAGATTGTCGAAACGATAACGACCTGTTTTTTCGAGTTCTGCTATCTGAGTCTGGTCCATATCAGAGATGGCCTGTCCCAATTGTTTCATTATCTTACCGAATTTCGGGCCAAGTTTCTTAAAGTCAGCCTTAACCCGTTTTACAAGTCCGCTCTCTTCATTATCAACAATTTTGAGTTCTTTGACGTTAACCTCAGCCTTGATCAGATTATTTAGTGCCTTGACTGCTTTTTTCTGATTTTCATCCATTACCGGCACGAGAAGAGTCTGAAGGGGCTGTCGCACCTTTATATTCATCTTGCGACGTAATGCCAATACATTTGAAGTGATCTTCTGAGCCAGAGCCATTCTTCTTTCGAGATCCTTATCTTCAAGAGAAGAGTCGGCCACAGGGAAATCTGCAGTATGAACTGATGCATAACCGTTGCCTTCCAACGCCGGCTCCATGAGATCGGAATACAGGCGATCGGAATAGAAAGGTGCAAACGGAGCCATGAGAAGAGCCACAGTTTTCAGACATTTATAAAGTGTCTGATAAGCTGAGAGTTTATCATCATCCATTTCTCCGGCCCAGAAACGCTTACGGTTAAGTCGAACATACCAGTTACTCAAATTATCGTTGACAAATTCATCGATAGCACGAGCTGCCTTTGTGGGTTCATAATCATCCAAAGCCTCGGTTACATCATTCACGAGAGTATTCAGGAGAGACAGTATCCATCGGTCAATTTCCGGTCGTTCTGGTAAAGCCACTTCCTTCTCAGCTCCGGTAAATCCATCGACATTGGCATAAAGGGCAAAAAACTTATAAGTGTTATAGAGTGTTGCAAAAAGTTTTCTTGAAACTTCCGCAACTCCGTTTTCATCATATTTAAGATTATCCCATGGCGCAGAATTCGAGATCATATACCAGCGAACCGGGTCACTTCCGAATTTACCGATATTGTCAAACGGGTCAATAGCATTTCCAAGGCGCTTTGACATCTTGTTGCCATTCTTGTCAAGAACAAGTCCATTGGATATAACAGCTTTGAAAGCAACGGAATTGAAAATCATACCGGCAATGGCATGAAGAGTAAAGAACCAGCCACGGGTTTGGTCGACACCCTCAGCTATAAAATCTGCCGGATAAACTTCTTTTGAATCGAGCAGTTCCTTATTCTCGAAAGGATAATGAATCTGAGCGTATGGCATTGCACCTGAATCGAACCACACGTCAATGAGATCAGTCTCCCGTTTCATCGGTTTACCGGAAGGGGAAACGAGCACTATTTCATCTACGTAAGGACGGTGAAGATCAGCCAAGGCATAATTTTCTTCGGAGTTGACACCCGGAACGAAACCTTTTTCCTTCAAAGGATTCAACTTCATCACACCGGCTTTTACAGATTTTTCTATTTCCTGATAAAGGTCGGCAAAGCTTCCTATGCAGATTTCCTCCTTGCCATCTTCTGTTCGCCAGATCGGGAGCGGAGTGCCCCAATAGCGGCTTCTTGAAAGGTTCCAGTCCTGAAGATTCTCGAGCCATTTTCCAAAACGGCCGGAACCGGTTGACGCCGGCTTCCACTTAATATTACTGTTCAGGGCTATTAGGTTGTCACGGGCTGCTGTTGTGCGGATAAACCAACTGTCAAGTGGATAATACAGAACAGGTTTATCAGTTCGCCAGCAATGCGGATAATTATGAACATGTTTTTCGATTCTGAAAGCCTTACCGGCCTTTTTCATTTCGAGAGATAGGACAATATTCAGATCTTCAGCCGCATCAGCCGCCTTGGCATCATATTTTCCATCTTGATTAAACTTCGGATCGTAGGCATTTTTAACATAATCACCGGCGTGTTCCCTATATTCTTCTACATTTACGCAAAGAGCCACAAATTCAGGAGCGAGTTCATCAAGTAGATAATATCGACCGGTCAGATCTACCATCGGCCTTGTTTCACCAGCCTTATCTATCATGAAAAGCGGCGGAATTCCGGAAAGTCGGGCCACCTTGGCATCGTCTGCACCGAAAGTCGGAGCGATATGAACGATACCCGTTCCGTCTTCAATTGTTACATAATCCCCCGGTATAACCCTGAATGCAAGTTCAGAAACCTCTACAAATCTGTCTCTGCCGCAATCGAATATCTTCTCGGGATTATTTTCAGCATATTCCTTTATATAAGCTGCGCTATGATCATCGAGTCGTTCTACCGGCTTAACCCACGGCATAAGCTGTTTATAATGCATGCCAACAAGTTCGGAACCCTTCCATTTCCCCACGATCTTATAAGGCACTATTTTATCTCCGGGATTAAATCCGGAAAGTTCAAGATCAGCACCTTCCTTCTTAAAATAAGCGGGAATAAGATCCTCAACAAGAACCACAGTAATCGGGTCACCTGTGTAAGGATTGAATGTGCGGACAGCCACATAATTAAAATCGGGACCGACGCAGAGTGCAGTGTTAGAAGGTAGTGTCCAGGGAGTTGTCGTCCATGCCATGAAACAAGGCTTGCCCCACCCTTTCATTTCTTCCTTAGGATCTAATATATCGAAGAGAGCCGTTGCAGTTGTATCCTTTACATCACGGTAGCAACCGGGTTGGTTCAGTTCATGGGTGCTCAGGCCCGTACCGGCAGCCGGAGAATAAGGCTGTATGGTATATCCTTTATAGAGATAGCCCTTATCATAAAGTTGACGCAAGAGCCACCAGACACTTTCGATATATTTGCTGTCATAAGTGATGTATGGATGGTCAAGGTCTACCCAATAGCCCATTTTATGGGTCAAATCGGTCCATTCCTTAGTATATTTCATCACCTCCTTACGGCAGGCTTCGTTATATTCATCTACAGAAATTTTCTTACCGATATCCTCCTTTGTGATTCCGAGATTTTTTTCAACACCGAGTTCAACCGGCAGTCCGTGAGTGTCCCATCCTGCCTTTCTCTTAACATGGTAACCTTTCATTGTCTTATACCGGCAGACAATATCCTTAATGGTTCTTGCCATGACATGGTGAATACCGGGCATACCGTTAGCTGAGGGAGGTCCTTCATAAAAGACAAAAGTAGGAGAACCTTCACGAAGTTTCATTGAAGTTTCAAAAAGGGAATTTTCGTCCCACTTTGAAAGTATCTCTTTATTAATTTCCGACAGGTTTAACTGTCCGCTATATTCCTTGAACTTTTTCACAGGGAGGGTATTTAGTTGTTAATTTTAAATATTAGTTATTGTGAGAGATTATCTCAAGGATTTTGAACCTCCTTTAAGACCGTTTTTAATGCTGCCTTTCAAACCGGCGCCCATAGCGAATATATTTGTATCGTAAGAGAAAGTTTTTCTGTCGATATCTCTTTTTCGTTTCAGTGCCAGTGAAATTAGCTTATCAATAAGTTGGGTGAAAGTGATACCGGTTTCTTCCCAAAGGTAGAAAGATAGGCTTCCCGGAATTGTATTTATTTCATTCACATAAATTTCACCCGAATCACGGTCAATCATAAAATCGATTCTTGCAACGCCATTACAAGAAAGGACACGGAAAGTGTCACCGGCAAGTTTCCTGATTTTTTCAGATGTTTCAGCAGGAATATCGGCGGGAATTTTCTTTTCTGAAGCCTGCATTCCTGATTTAGAACCGGAGCCGTATTTTTCGTCGTAGGTAAGGAAATCTTTCTTTTTAATAGGTTCTTCACAAACACTGCTCTCATGAACGTCAGCATCTCCAAGCACAGAACAGTTAATCTCCATCATGTCACACACCATGCTCTCCACAATCAGACGTGATGAGAATTTTGAAGCCGTTTCAACTGTTGAAATGAGTTCAGTTCTGTCGGCAGCCTTATTGATGCCGATGCTTGATCCCAGATTGGCTGGCTTTACAATAACGGGATATCCGAGATTCTTTTCGATTGCGGAGATTATCTCTTCTTTACGGGTGATCCATTCACGGTCGGTGAACCATTCGAAATCTACAACCGGAATACCGGATTCACGGAGAATCATTTTCATGGTGATCTTATCCATTCCGTTAGCTGAAGAGAGAGTATCACAACCGACAAATGGTATTCCGATTGTTTCAAGTAGTCCCTGAAACATTCCATCTTCCCCGTGCGAACCATGGAGCACCGGAAAAGCAACGTGAAGTTCTGAAAAGACCGGATTTTTTTTAGTGAAGATATTGCCTCCGGGATTAACCTTATATAGATTATAATCCCCAAAGAGCGGGCGCATATAAACTTCCTCCACATTTTGTTCCAAAGCCTTCATATCTCGATAGTTGCTGATATTGAGAAGCTCCGGACCCGATACCCATTTGCCCTGTTTTGTGATATAAACAGGTATAACATTGTATTTTTCAGAATCGAAGGCGTTAATTGCCTGAATGGCAGAGATTACGGAAATTTCATGTTCTACGGACCTACCTCCGAAAAAGACAGCTACGTTAGTTTTCATAAATCCTCACTGATTTTGAGGTACAAAATTACTTCAACTGCGACTAATAAACAAATTTCGAACCCTCAATGACAGATAGTATGACGAGAAAGGCTATTCCATAATCATATGTTTATCGGCGCAGCGGAACACATTCCCCGGGAAATCGTCGAGAAGCTGAAGGTTATGGGTGGCCATGAGGATAGTGACTCCGCTGTCTACAAGACCATGAAGAAGAGTTAGAATCTGAAAGCCTGTCTGAGGATCCAGATTTCCGGTAGGTTCGTCAGCAAGAATAAGTTCAGGTTTATTCAGCAATGCCCTTGCAATGACTACACGTTGCTGTTCGCCACCACTCAGTTCATGAGGCATCTTATAACTTTTGTTTGACATTCCAACTTGAAGCAATACCTCATTTATCCTATGGTCTATCTCATTTTTGTCGTGCCATCCGGTGGCTCTACAGACAAATTCAAGATTGGAATGGACGGAACGGTCCTGTAGCAATTGAAAATCCTGAAATACGATACCGATTTTCCTCCTTAACCAAGGAATTTCCCTCTCTTTTATTTTTAGAAGATCAAAGCCTATCACAGATGCTTCCTCTCCATGACGGAGGGGCACATCCGCATACATAGATTTCATTAGGCTACTTTTACCACTTCCGACCCTGCCCACAAGATAATAAAACTGACCTTGAGAAAGAGTGAATGTTACTTCTTTGAGAACAAGTTTTTCTTTTCGGAAAATTTCTACATTTTTATATGAAACCAAGTTTTGCATTATCTAAACATTTATTGGAAAAGATATCTTAGAAGTTCTTCAATTTTTGCAACTTCAACAATCTTAATTCTGAATTTATCTTTTAATCCCTTGAGATTTTCCCGAGGGATGACAATCGAGTCAAATCCGAGCTTTTCAGCTTCTGCCACCCTCTGCTCTATTCTGGTGACGGTTCTTATTTCACCGGAAAGTCCCACTTCACCTACAAAGACTGTTTTTCTGGAAACAGAGACATCGAAATTAGAAGACATTACAGCCGTCACCACGGCAAGATCCAGTCCGGGATCGGTGATTTTGAGCCCCCCCGCAATATTCAGGAAAACATCTTTCTGAGCCAGACGGAATTTGGCTCTTTTTTCAAGGACCGCCAGCAACATATTAAGACGTCGATGATCATAGCCGGTGACACTTCTCTGAGGTGTCCCATAAGCCGCCGTAGAAACGAGAGCCTGCACTTCTACCATCAGAGGCCGTCCCCCCTCTACAGTGACACCTATATCAATGCCGCTCATCTCTTCCCGACGGTTATCCGACAATAGCATCTCGGAAGGATTAGTCACCTCACGAAGACCTTTCTCAACCATTTCGTAGATTCCGATCTCTGATGTGGAGCCGAATCTGTTTTTAATAGAGCGTAAGATTCTGTAAAGATATTGACGGTCACCCTCAAACTGCAAGACAGTGTCTACAATATGCTCCAAAACTTTGGGACCTGCAATTGCACCATCTTTATTAATATGTCCCACAAGAAGCACCGGGACTCCACTTTCCTTGGCATAACGCAAAAAAGCCACGGCACATTCACGCACCTGTGTGACACTTCCCGGAGCAGACTCTGCATTTTCTGTTATAATAGTCTGGATAGAATCTACAATGACAAGCTGTGGCTGAAGTTTCTTTATCTGAGTAAAGATATTTTCAAGATTGGTCTCACAGAGGATAAAGGTCTTATCCGAGACTTTTCCAAGACGGTCGGAACGCAACTTCAGTTGCGAGGCACTTTCCTCACCCGACACATAAAGAATTTTCTTATTACGGATGGAAAGAATATTCTGCAAAAGAAGAGTAGATTTACCTATACCCGGTTCTCCTCCAATCAAGGTAAGACTACCCACCACCAGACCTCCTCCCAAGACACGGTTTAATTCGCCTGATGGCATTTTTATCCGGGTTTCTTCCAATGGCTCAATATCAGATAGTTTAACAGGAATTTCACTTTCAAGTCTATCTTTTAAACCACTGCTTTTAGAGGATACATTTATTTTCTCTTCAGCAAATGTGTTCCAATTACCGCATCCCGGACATTTCCCCATCCATTTGGGAGATTCGTAACCGCAGTTCTGGCAGAAATATACGCTTTTTGTCTTAGAAGTCTTTGCCATATTATATTTTTCGGAAATGAGAAAGCACTATGCCGTTAGCGATAGCCACATTGAGAGAATCAGGATGTGAGGAACTATTGACAGGAGGAATGGTGACAGGCACATCAATCTTTTCTCTAAGGTTGTCCGAGATTCCGCGCCCTTCGTTTCCCAACAAGATCATTCCTCCTTTTTTGGGTTTAACAGATTGCAATGGGGAACCATTCAAAAGAGTGCCAATTACAGGGAGCTGTCTGTTTTTATCAATTAATTCACTGATGTCTACATAATGGACCCTCACTCTCCTAAGAGAACCCATAGTGGCCTGTACGACCTTTGGGCTATAGACATCAGCAGTATTTGCAGACGCAAATATGTCATAGACTCCAAACCAGTCGCAGGTCCGTATAATGGTTCCGAGATTCCCGGGATCCTGAATTTCATCAAGCAAAACATAAAGAGAATCCTGGTTGAGTTCCGGAACAACCTCATATCCGTCAGGCTTACGGAAAACAGCAGTCACTTCGGAGGGTGTGGAGAGAGTGGAGAAAATTGATATCGTCTTCATATCAGCCTTCCGAATCTTTTTCATAACATCTTGCGGGAGATCTGAATGGCTTTGCAGCCACTGACTTGAAGCAATGAGTAATTCCAAATCGAAAGCACCTAAAGTAGCTAACACACACTTCTCCCCTTCAGCGAGGAAAAGTTTCTCCCTGTCTCTTATTTTCTTTGAGGCCAAACCCTTTAATTCACGGGCCTTACTCTTCGATAAAATTTCAAACTCCATTGTAATGTCAAAGATAGTCAGTTTTTTTGACATCTTATTGAATTTTTCTAATTTTGTTGTGATAATTCCGACGGGGTTTTAGCAAGACTCGGAAATATTATTTTAGAAAGGTTATTAACAATGAAATATATAGGTGCACACGTAAGTGTAGAGGGGGGTGTATCAAATGCTCCGCTTGAAGCCCGGGCTATCGGTGCCAAGGCATTCGCGCTCTTTACCGGGAGCAGTTCGAGATGGGTGTCGAAAGATCCTGCAGAAGAGGAGATTGCCAAATTTAAGGATAATTGCGGGCTTTATGGCTACACACCTGAAGTGATACTGCCTCATGATAATTTTCTGATCAATTTAGGAAGCCCTGATGCAAAGAAACTTGCATTGTCAAGGAAGTCCTTTCTCGATGAAATGAGAAGATGCGAACTTCTGGGGCTTAAAATGCTGAATTTCCATCCCGGAAGCCATGTAGATCAGATAAGCGAAGAAGAATGTCTCGATAAGATAGCAGAATCGATTAATATCACATTAGACAAGACTAATGGAGTGACTGCAGTGCTTGAAAATGTGGCGGGACAGGGTTCAAATTTAGGTCATACCTTTGAACAGCTTGCCCATATAATCTCCAAAATAGAAGACAAGAGCCGTGTGGGTGTGTGTATTGACACGTGTCATGCCTATTCGGCCGGTTATGACCTCAAGACAGCTGAAGGCTACGAAAAAACTTGGAAAAATTTCGATGATATAATCGGATTCCAATATCTGCGAGGAATGCATCTGAATGACGACAAACGTGAACACGGCTCGAGAATCGACAGGCATGCAGAGATCGGGAAAGGCACTTTAGGCGAAGAATTTTTCGTAAGGTTGATGAACGATCCACGTTTTGACAATATCCCGTTGATTCTGGAAACCCCCAATGAAAGTTTATGGCCGGAAGAGATAGCCTGGCTATACAATCAGATAAAATCTTAAAAACTACATAATATCTATGAAAACTAAACCGGATTTAGGCTTCTGGAAGTTATGGAACCTCAGCTTCGGATTTTTCGGAGTCCAGATAGCCTACGCGTTGCAGAGCGCAAATGTGTCTCGAATCTTCACAACCATTGGAGCAGACCCGCATGACCTGAGTTATTTTTGGATTTTACCTCCTTTAATGGGGCTGATCGTACAACCGCTCGTAGGAATTTTCAGCGACAGGACCTGGAATCGTTTCGGCAGACGTCTCCCCTATCTTATTTTAGGTGCAACACTGGCAGTAATAGTGATGTGTCTCCTGCCAAATGCAGGAAGTTTCCATTTCACTGTTTCAAGCGCAATCCTTTTTGGGTTAGTAGCCCTGATGCTTCTTGATACTTCTATCAATATGGCGATGCAACCTTTTAAGATGCTTGTGGGTGATATGGTGAATGAAAAGCAGAAAGGTTTGGCCTACTCAATCCAGAGTTTCTTATGTAACGCAGGTTCCGTTGTGGGATTCATTTTCCCGATCTGCTTAGGTTGGTTAGGGATGAAAAACACAGCTCCGACAGGTGTAGTGCCACCAACGGTGATATGGGCTTTCTATATCGGTGCTGCTATTCTTCTGATCTGCGTGATATATTCACTCATAAAGATAAAGGAATGGCCTCCACATGTTTATAATGAATATAACGGGGTTGAAACAGAAAAAGGCGATAAAACAGAGACTCCAAACATTATTAAACTTCTTGTAAAAGCTCCTTCTACATTCTGGACAGTCGGTCTCGTGCAGTTCTTCTGCTGGTTCGCTTTCCTCTTCTTATGGACATATGCAACCAACACGGTAGCACACAATGCTTTTAAAACACCTACTACAACGGGAATAGTCGGAATTAACTATGACAATAGGACATATGCCGCCAATTATCTTCTGATAGATAATGATGTGACGATTGTTGACCATGGACATCTTATGGTGTCTGGGGTACAATCAGGAGGGAAGTTCTATGAAGGTGGCGATATTGTTATCAATGGAAACGACACTATTGTCCGAAATCATTCTATTGTAAGCAATGATGAAGGTATCGGCAAAGCTCAATTCGGAGAACTGATAAAAGGCGTGAATTCACTCTCCGTAGACGGAGTTGCTATAGAAAACCCTTCTAATATAGAAATAAAAGACTATCTGTCAAGGTTGACAGGTCCCTTCAAACTAACTGAGGCGGCCATTGTAGCCACTTCAGCCAACGGAAAGGTAAGCGTAGAAGATGCTACTTCTTATGAAATAGCCGATGCATCGAAATGCAGTTATGAAACAAAGACTGTACTCAATTCCGCAACACCTCAATATAATGATGCAGGTAATTGGGTAGGTCTTCTCTATGCAGTACAGGCTTTGGGGTCAGTGTGCTGGGCACTTCTTTTGCCTCGTTTCAAGAGCCGGAAATTTTCTTATTCTTTAAGTCTTGTTTTGGCAGGAGGAGGATTCATGATGCTTGCTTTCGTAACTAATCCCTGGATACTTTTCATTTCCTTCATATTGATTGGATGCGGTTGGGCTGCAATGCTGGCTTGGCCTTTCACCATCCTCACGAACTCACTGACAGGTGGTAATATCGGTGCATATTTGGGTCTTTTCAACTGCACAATCTGTATCCCCCAGATTATAGCGGCTCTTGCAGGCGGCTGGATTCTATCCCTTATGAGCAAACCTGGTGAACTGGCACCGGAATATATGATGATGTTTATTGCCGGAATTTCCATCGTGATAGGTGCTATATGCGTGTTTATCATCAAAGAAGGAAAGGGACCCAAGGAAGCTCCTGTAGAAACTCCGGTGATAAGCGAACAGATATAAGTAATACTTCCCCAGCATAAGTGAAGCGAAGCAGAACTTGCTGGGGAAGTTAAGCGTTGATAAGCCCTTCGGGCTAATCAACCGGAATGGAGTAAGTCCCTCAGTACTCTGCTGACTGAATGTGGAGTGAGAGATAAGGTTAGTCGATCAGCCAGTCGGTGATGTTGCGGGTTTCTTTGGAAACCTCTATGCCAATCTTGTAGAGCTTGCGTCCGTCATAAGCGAAAGGCAACGCATAGTCTTTGGAATCGATCTGGGCCAGGGCTTCCTTGGCCGGTTTATCCATCTTCAGTTCGATGACGTATATGTATCTTTCGGTCTTCACGAGCAGGTCGATACGGCCGTTCGAAAGCTCTGCCTCCGATTGTACGTCAAGGTCGAGCAACCGCATCATCGAGAAAAGAACCTTCTCGAAATTCAGTTCAAAGCCGTGTGGCAGCTTGTCGTATGGTATCCCCGCAAGGAAGGATTTAAGCTTGTCGAAGAATTCCTTGGGTCGCCCCTCCTGCAGGTCCTTCCTCAGGGCCATCGCGGTCTTGAGGGTGGCAATTTCGCCCTTCCTGGCGAAATCTGTAAGTAATGCTGAGAAGAGACCATAATTTACCTCCCGGTTCGGTATACGCAGAGAGAAAAGACCCGTCTCGGGATCATAATCCTTTATTGTGAGATAACCGGTCTGATAAAGCAACGCTTCGGTCGAGAAATAGGCAACGTCGATAGTACCTAAAGTCTTCTCATTACCTTCGCCGTTGAAAGTCTTTTCAAAATCGATGTCCGAGTCGGAAAGTTTCCTGACCAGGAATTCCGGCGTACCGCTCGCTATCCAGTAATCTCCCAAATCCCTTTTTGACAAGGCATTCAGCAGACTGAAAGGGTTATAGATGTCAGGTGAATCCTCCGTAAAGTGATAGCCGTCATACCGGTCCTTCAAGGCTGCCAATGTTTCCTCATGTGTCATCCCTCGTCGTTCACCTAATCCGACGACTCCCGGCCACAGATATTCCTTTATATCTTCTAAGGTGAAGCCGCAGATTGAGGAGAAGTCACTGTCGAAGGAGATATCGTTGATATTATTGAGGCCGGAGAAGATCGAGGTCTTGCTGAAACGGCTTACTCCCGTTATCATCGCGAAACGGATATATTCGTCAAGATCCTTCATGGTTGAATATACCGATTTCAGAAGGCTCCTATAATTCTCGTGAATATCAGTTTTATCTATAGTGTTGATCAGAGGATTGTCATATTCATCAATCAGGATGACAACCTTCTCACCTGTCTTTTTAGCTGCATGACGGATTATCTCTGAAAAGCGCTGGGAGAATGCCATATCGTTTTTTTCAACCTCATAGTCTTCTTCCCAGATACGGAACTGTTGCTCAAGGGCTGATCTCAGGGAATCCGGGTCCTCTTTATCTATGCGCGACAGCATGAGATGCAGCACTGGGTGCCGGGTCCATTTCTCCTCGAGATCCATTATCTTCAGACCCTCGAAGAGATCTTTCCTCCCCTCGAAATAGTATCTGATTGTCGAAAGCAGAAGGCTCTTGCCGAAACGGCGGGGCCTGGCAAGGAAGACATAATCGCTTGCATGAGTGAGATCGTAGATTATCGCTGTCTTATCTACGTAGACACTGTTCCCTTCCCTTATTTTGGCGAAATCCTGCTGACCGATGGGATACCTCTGTTTCTTTGCTTCCATACGGCAAATATAACCATTTTTTCGGAAACTCCCTTTCCTATTTAATCCTCTACCTCTTCTTCCCTTTCTCTCCCTATCTCTTTCCCAAATAAACGTGTGCCCAATGACGAATGAGTCCGATGATTAGGAAGGTACACAATCCGATGAAAAGACCTGAGAGGCCGTAATTTTCCAATATATCTGTTATTGAGTTTTTTTAACACCTAAAGGAGAGGAAAACTGAGAATGGAGTCCACTCAACTCCTCGATAAGGGGAGTTATTGAATCAGTGAGTTGGACCGAGGTGAAATAGATGATAACAATTCAATTATTTTTCTCAATCTTTTTGCCTTAAAGAGACAGCGGTTATAATCATTTTTTGTCCAGCTATGCCTAATCCATTATTTTCTTTAATGTAATCTAATATTGTCTCAGACAGTGTAAAATCTTGGTAATTTTTTGGAGAATCAAATTGTTTACCTTCATTATTTGGAAGATCACTTGTATTCCCATCACAGAATCCTACATGCCACCAATTAGTATCACCTAATGGAGTTATGTAAACACGAACAATTGTATTAACAGGAACATTTTGCCAATCTACAATATTAAATCCATTTATTTCTAAAAAGAATGTCCACCCATCACATTCATAAGAACCTTCCCAGACTGTTTGTTCAGATGGATCAGTGGGATCGTATTTAGTAACACTTCCTGGAGGTTCGGGATTATCGCCTCCGCCGGAATCGCCACCGCCTGTCGAACCACTATCAGTAGTTGTTCCGTCATCAAAGAGAGTTATATCGAATTCATAGATTCCATCACTATTTAACTCTCCTGTAATGGTTTGAGTAGGAGGGGTATCTTGTAATTTTTGACAAGGTGATACTTTATTTTGAGCACTGGTGACTTTACAGGTTCCATCTCCATTATATGTAATATCAAATCTCATTCTCGACTCATCATGTTGAGCATCATTTTCATACCATCTTACAACAATGTAAAATCCTTTATAATCTTGATCAAGAGTGACTTCTTTATAGTATTTGTGATCTGAATCAACATCTGCCGGAATGCCTAACCATCCATTATTCCACTTATCGTTAGGATAGAAACTTTTTTTAGAATCCATATCCCATCCAAAAATATAATTGTGGATTACATCTTCATATTTATAAGACCAATGGAATGTAAACTTAGTATTTTTCGGGAAAACAAAATCATTATTGTCTTCTCCATCTTCGCCACCTGTGTTGCCACCGCCGGAGGAAGAGGTGTTTCCGCTACAATTTTCATTGGGCTTGATATCAGATTCTTTTTCGTAGATGTTTCCAATCTCAGGGTTTTTAGCGTGAGCCTCACTATTGAAATCGCAGAAATCGAGATATTTGCCTTGCACTTCCCCAACTGTCCAGGAAAAATTTTCTTTGTTAGTAAAAAAATCAAAATAGGTTTTATCATTATCGAAACTGTTACCGTTTTTGGTAAAAATTGTTACGTTACCTTTTTCATCAACATTTGTAAAAATTACCCTTAAATTTGATTTATCAGCAGACGTTGTGCAATAGAAATATTGCCATTTTACAGAAGATTTGGAAGTACCTACAGGTTTTCCCGGGAAAGTATAAAGTGCTGAACCATTTTCATCAAAAAGATAGACATGTGTCACATTATGCACATTGAAGCTAATATAGTTATTATCTTGTGGAGGCACTTTTGTACCACTGACACAACGGACATACATCTGATGGTCTAAAATGCTGCCATCCATATAACTTGTTGAGGCTCCGTTAATATAGAGAGCACGAAGCCAGTTACCCATCTGTTCTTTCTCTTTTCCCGGCGCCTCAGTGGCGGTCCAGTAATAACCGGAGCTATTGTCTCCCGAATTCGGTTCTTCAGAAAATCTTGATGATTTGAGACCGGAACCTGTATCATTTAAGAAACAACCCTTAGGGAAATAAACTTTACCAATTTTAGGATCATTGGTATCAAAATAGGTTGACATATAAGTTGATCCCTTGTCATCGGTTTCGAATCTTGAAACGAAATCAGATGATAAGCGAAGATTATTCCATTCGGAAGTTGACGGGATATGATAACCTCTGGGACACATCCCCATATCTATCATAGGAGTATCGTATGAAACAGCAGTCGCTACCGTATAATACAATCCACCAAGACCCTTTTCCGACTCAAGGTGAGATCCGTTATCAACATACATTTTGTTATTTTTGGCTCCTATATTCCTATCAAGCCAATACATATT
>JAFLTN010000052.1 GCA_022510445.1 Muribaculaceae bacterium
CTTGTTGACGTGGGTCCAGATATCAATCACCTGATTATAACGGTCTTTATCACCAATCAGACCCATCTGATAATTAGCAAGAACTTCTTCTACCTGGGCATTTCCTTCTGCTACATATTCTTCTTTCTTATCGGGGATAATGACATCTCCGAGGTTGAAGGAAAGACCTCCCCTGAACGCCATCTTATATCCAAGATTTTTGATGTCGTCGAGGAACTGGGCAGAACGGGTCACACCACAAGACTTGATTACCTTTCCGATAATGGTTCTAAGAGATTTCTTAGAGATGATTTCGTTGACATAACCAATTTCTTTCGGCACATACTGGTTGAAAAGCACGCGGCCCACAGAGGTATTTTCAAGCAATACCTTCTTCACATTGCCATTCTCATCTATGTCATCAACAAGAACTGTGACAGGAGCATGAAGTGTAACCTTACCTTCATTATAAGCTATCTCGGCCTCTTCAGGGCCATAGAAAACAGATCCTTCTCCTTTGTCGCCTTTACGCAATTTTGTGATGTAATAAAGACCCAGAACCATGTCTTGTGAAGGCACTGTAATCGGAGCGCCGTTGGCCGGATTCAATATATTATGCGCACCCAGCATCAACATCTGAGCTTCCAGAATCGCCTCATTTCCTAAAGGAAGGTGCACTGCCATCTGGTCGCCGTCGAAGTCGGCATTGAAAGCCGTGCAAGCCAGCGGATGGAGCTGTATGGCCTTACCCTCTATCATTTTGGGCTGGAAAGCCTGAATACCAAGACGGTGAAGTGTCGGAGCTCGGTTCAATAAGACCGGATGTCCCTTCATCACATGTTCAAGAATATCCCAAACAACCGGTTCCTTACGATCTACTATTTTCTTGGCACTCTTTACGGTCTTTACTATGCCACGTTCTATGAGTTTCCTTATAATAAACGGCTTATATAGTTCCGCAGCCATTAACTTAGGAATTCCACATTCATGCATCTTAAGTTCAGGGCCAACCACAATTACGGAACGGGCTGAATAGTCTACCCTCTTACCCAAAAGATTCTGACGGAAACGACCTTGTTTTCCTTTCAGGGAATCTGAAAGAGATTTGAGCGGGCGGTTTACCTCACTCTTGACTGCAGAGGCTTTCCTACTGTTGTCAAGCAATGAATCAACTGCTTCCTGAAGAAGTCTCTTCTCATTTCTGAGGATCACTTCAGGGGCTTTTATTTCGATAAGTCTTTTCAGACGATTATTTCTTATGATGACGCGACGATAAAGATCGTTCAAATCAGAAGTTGCAAAACGACCTCCGTCGAGAGGAACCAAAGGCCGGAGTTCAGGAGGAATAACCGGTACTGCCTTTAATATCATCCATTCCGGACGGTTGCGGTCGATGCTGGCAATGAAGGAATTTACAACCTGAAGACGTTTGAGGGCTTCGGTCTTTTTCTGCTGCGAACCACTCTGATCGGCTCCATGACGCAGTGAATTGGCAAGACTTTCGAGATTTATCTCTTTCAATAAATCATAGACCGCCTCTGCACCCATCTTGGCAACGAACTTGTTGGGATCATCATCCGGCAGGAGTCTCTGCTCCTCGGGAAGATTATCTATTATTTCAAGATATTCTTCTTCGGTGAGAAGATCAAGTTTCTCTCTTCCGGTGGTGCCGGGATTAATCACAACATATCTTTCATAATAGATGATAGAATCAAGTTTCTTAGAAGGAAGACCAAGAAGATATCCGATCTTGTTAGGCAAAGAACGGAAATACCAGATATGAGCCACCGGAACGACAAGTTCTATATGACCCATTCTCTCCCTACGCACCTTCTTTTCGGTTACTTCCACACCACAATGATTACAAACTATACCTTTGTAGCGTATACGTTTGTATTTGCCGCAGTGACACTCGTAATCTTTAACAGGACCAAAGATTTTCTCACAGAAGAGACCGTCTCTTTCCGGTTTATAGGTACGATAGTTGATTGTTTCCGGCTTCAGCACTTCCCCGCTACTCTTAGCCTTAATCTCCTCGGGAGAGGCAAGGCCGATAGTGATCCGGGTAAAATTACTTTTAAGTTTGTTATCTCTTTTTAATGCCATATATCGTTTTCTCCTTTTTCTTTATTAATCTAAGGTGATGCTAAGTCCAAGACCACGCAACTCATGCAGCAATACATTAAGTGATTCCGGTATTCCGGGATTAGGCATCGGATCACCTTTCACAATAGCTTCATAAGCTTTGCTCCGTCCCATTACGTCGTCACTCTTGATAGTCAGAATTTCCTGTAAGATATGGGCCGCGCCGAATGCCTCAAGCGCCCATACCTCCATTTCTCCGAAACGTTGTCCACCGAACTGTGCCTTACCTCCAAGAGGTTGCTGAGTAATCAGTGAATACGGACCGATTGAACGGGCATGCATCTTATCTTCAACCATATGACCTAATTTCAGCATATAGATCACACCTACCGTAGCAGGCTGGTCGAAACGGTCGCCTGTGCCACCGTCATAAAGATATGTCTTTCCATATCTGGGCAATCCCGCCTTGTCTGTCCATTCATTGAGGTCATCAAGACTTGCACCATCAAAAATAGGAGTTGCAAATTTCTCGCCAAGTTCCTTACCGGCCCAGCCTAATACTGTTTCAAAGATCTGTCCAAGGTTCATACGGGACGGCACACCCAAAGGATTCAATACGATATCCACCGGGGTTCCGTCTTCGAGGAACGGCATATCTTCCTGCCGGACAACTCTGGAAACAATACCCTTGTTACCATGTCGACCTGCCATCTTGTCTCCTACGCCGATCTTACGTTTCTTGGCAATGTAAACCTTTGCAAGCTGCATTATGCCTGTAGGCAGTTCGTCGCCTATCGTAATATCAAATTTCTTACGACGGAGCTCACTGTCTATCTTTTTAGATTTACGGAGATAATTGGTCACCAAATCTACAATCATCTTGTTTATCCTTTCATCATCGGTCCAGTTGGCAAGATTAATTGTTTCAAAGTCAATATTTCCGAAGGTTTGATCAGCAAATCTCGCACCTGCAGGGATAATGTCTGCGCCGATGAAATCTTTCACACCGGCAGATATTTTGCCTTTAAGCAAGGTCTGCAGTTTACCTATCAGGACTTCCTTAAGCTCTGCCTGCTTGTCTTCGTATTGTTCATCAAGAATAGGAAGTTGTGCATTTGCACTCTTCTTGTTGTTCTTGTTTTTAACGGCCCGGGAAAATAGATTGGTCCCGATAACCACACCTTTCAAGGATGGCGTAGCTTTAAGAGAAGCATCCTTTACATCTCCGGCCTTGTCTCCGAAGATTGCACGCAAAAGTTTTTCTTCCGGTGTCGGATCGCTTTCACCCTTAGGAGTGATCTTTCCTATCATTATATCACCCGGAACCACATGTGCCCCAACACGGATAATTCCTCTTTCATCCAAGTCCTTGGTAGCCTCTTCGCTCACATTTGGGATGTCGCTCGTAAGCTCTTCCATGCCTCGTTTGGTCTCGCGGACTTCAAGGGAATATTCATCAACATGAACAGAAGTCAGGATATCTTCCATCACCATCCTTTCATTGAGCACGATGGCATCCTCATAATTATAACCCTTCCAGGGCATGAACGCAACCTTAAGGTTCCGGCCTAAAGCGAGTTCTCCTTTTTCTGTGGAATATCCTTCAGTAAGAATATCTCCGTCCTTAACTCTCTGCCCTACTTCGCAGATAGGACGAAGGTCAATAGTGGTGCTCTGGTTGGTGCGACGGAATTTAGGTATCTTATATTCTTTTACCGATGGTTCGAATGATACAAATTCCTCGTCTTCAGTTCTGTCGTATTTAATTTTTATAACAGTTGCATCAACATATTCCACAACTCCATCGCCCTCAGCTGTAATCTGGGTTCTGGAATCACGGATAAGCTGGCCCTCGATGCCTGTACCGACAATCGGAGCTTCGCTTCTTAACAATGGAACGGCCTGACGCATCATGTTAGATCCCATCAATGCACGGTTGGCGTCGTCATGTTCAAGGAAAGGAATTAACGATGCGGCAATAGAAGCAATCTGAATCGGGGAAACGTCCATCAAATCAATCTTATCAGGAGCCACGATCGGGAAGTCGGCTTCATATCTTGCCTTAACTTTCGACTTCACAAAGGTGCCGTCGTCATTCAAAGGAGCGTTACCTTGAGCAATCATTTTGCCCTCCTCGATTTCAGCCGTCATATAGACAACATCCTTATTGTCGATGTCTACTTTTCCGTTTGAAACCGTGCGATAAGGAGTTTCAATGAAACCTAAGTTATTTATCTTTGCATAAACACAAAGTGAAGAAATCAAACCGATGTTAGGACCTTCAGGAGTCTCAATAGGGCAAAGACGTCCGTAGTGTGTGTAGTGTACGTCACGAACCTCGAAGCCGGCACGCTCTCTGGAAAGACCACCGGGACCGAGAGCCGACATACGGCGCTTATGAGTAATTTCAGCCAACGGATTGGTCTGGTCCATGAACTGAGACAAGGCATTTGTGCCGAAGAATGTATTTATAACAGAGGAAATCGTCTTGGCATTAATAAGGTCGATAGGTTTAAAGACCTCGTTATCACGAATATTCATTCTTTCACGAATTGTACGTGACATTCTTGCAAGACCGACCCCGAACTGATTATAGAGCTGTTCACCTACAGTGCGTACCCTACGGTTGCTCAAGTGGTCGATATCATCTACATCGCTCTTAGAGTTGATAAGTCCGATAAGATATTTTATTATGGCGATAATATCTTCACGGGTGAGCACTTTTATATTGTCAGGAATATTGAGGCCCAGTTTCTTATTGATTCTGAAACGGCCTACTTCTCCCAAATCATATCTTTTTTCGGAGAAGAACAGATTTGTGATGACCTCTCTTGCAGAAGCATCATCTGGTGGTTCTGCATTTCTTAGTTGTCTATAGATATGTTGTATAGCCTCTTTTTCAGAGTTTGACTGGTCTTTCTGAAGAGTGTTGAAAATAATGCTATAGTCAACGGCACTTACATTTTCTTTCTCAAGAAGGATTGTTTTGGCACCACTTTCGATAATAGCGTCGATATGTTCTTCAGTAAGTTCAACACCACGGTCTACAATCTGTTTTGTTCTCTCGATGGAGATGACTTCACCTGTAGTATCGTCGGAGAAATCTTCGATCCAACTTTGCACCACTCTACCGGCAAGCTTTCTTCCGATTACTTTCTCAAGACTCTGACGATCGGCTTTTACTTCTTCGGCAAGGTCAAAAATCTGGATTATATCTTTATCGCTTTCCAGGCCAATGGCACGCAACAGCGTTGTGACAGGAAGTTTCTTTTTCCTGTCGATATAGGCATACATCACATTGTTGATGTCAGTTGCAAATTCAATCCAGCTTCCCTTAAACGGTATGATTCGAGCCGAATATAATTTTGTTCCATTAGCATGTGTGCTTTGACCGAAGAAAACACCGGGGGATCTGTGAAGCTGAGACACAACCACCCTTTCAGCACCGTTAATAACGAAGGTGCCCTGCTCGGTCATATAAGGGATGGGACCTAAATATACATCCTGTATCGTGGTATCGAAATCCTCATGATCAGGATCAGTGCAATAAAGTTTCAGTTTTGCCTTGAGAGGGACACTATATGTAAGGCCTCTTTCGAGACACTCCTCGATGGTATAACGCGGAGGATCGATATAATAGTCAAGAAACTCAAGAACGTAATTGTTTCTTGTGTCTGCTATAGGGAAATTTTCCGCAAAAACCTTATAAAGACCCTGGTTTTTTCTCTCCTCCGGCGGTATGTCGAGTTGAAGGAAATCTTTGAACGATTTCAATTGCACCTCCAGGAAATCCGGGAAAGGCAAAGGATTTTTTATCGACGCGAAATTTACACGTTTTTTTTCTGTTGAATTCACTGACATTGCGATTTGCTGCTCTAATTTATATGCGGTCTATAACCGTCTATCGGTTATTATCTAAAAATCAACCCAATACAGGGCAGGTGCAATATGTATGCCAAAAAAAGGTTAAGAACACTACCTTTCGCGTGTTCTTAACCCATATGAAAGACAAATTTATTCTTACTTAAGCTCAACTTCAGCTCCTGCTTCCTCAAGCTGTTTCTTCAAGCCCTCAGCTTCTGCTTTGGGAAGACCTTCCTTAACGACACCGGGTGCGCCGTCAACGAGAGCTTTAGCTTCTTTAAGGCCAAGACCTGTAAGTTCTTTAACGAGTTTAACAACTGCGAGCTTGCCTGCACCGGCTGATTTGAGGACAACGTCGAAGTTTGACTTTTCTTCCTCAGCTGGAGCGCCTGCGGCAGCAGGACCGGCTGCAACAGCTACAGCAGCAGCTGCTGGCTCAATGCCATATTCATCTTTGAGGATCTGTGCGAGTTCGTTCACTTCCTTTACGGTGAGGTTAACGAGTTGTTCTGCAAATGCTTTTAAATCTGCCATTGTTTTATATTTTTTTAATTTTTTACTTAATTAGTTTTCTTTTTTAGACAATGTCTCCAGTATGCCATGGAGTTTGCCACCTCCACTTGTAAGAGCGCTGATAACATTCTTGGCAGGACTTTGAAGCAAGCCAATGATATCACCAATAAGTTCATTCTTACTCTTGATACTGCTGAGGGCGTCTAACTGACCCTCACCGATATAGACGGATTCTTCAACAAAAGCTCCCTTGAGCATTGGCAGTGTGTCATTTTTCTGCCTGAATTTCTTGATGAGCTTAGCCGGTGCATTTCCTACGTTGCTGAGAAGCAATGTGGTTTCACCATGAAGCAAACCGTAAAGTTCTGAATAATCTAATTCACTTGCTTCAAATGCTTTCTTGAGAAGTGTGTTCTTAACACAAAGCATCTTTATGTCATCTTTGAAGCAAGCACGACGCAAAGCACTGGTTTTCTCTGCATTCATACCTTGTGTCTGTGTGAGATAGACACAAGAATATTCAGCAAGAGTCTTACCTATATTTTCTATTATAAGACCTTTATCTTCCTTTTTCATAACAAATTTCTTTTATTAATCACCAATTGATTTAGGCTCAACTTTCACGCCCGGACTCATGGTGCTTGAAAGATAAATACTCTTGATATAGGTTCCTTTTGCAGTAGCCGGTTTAAGCTTAATCAAAGTATTGATAAACTCACGGGCATTTTCTGCCATTTGCTCAGGAGCAAAGCTAACTTTACCGATAGAAGCATGTACAATACCGGTTTTGTCAACCTTGAAATCTATCTTACCTTGTTTAACCTCTTTAACTGCCTTGGCGACATCCATGGTAACTGTACCGCTCTTCGGGTTAGGCATAAGTCCGCGAGGACCAAGAATTCTACCCAAAGGACCAAGTTTACCCATTACAGAGGGTTGCGTGATGATTACATCAACGTCGGTCCAACCACCTTTAATTTTATTGATATATTCGTCAAGACCTACATAGTCAGCTCCCGCTTCCTTTGCTGCAGCTTCTGCATCAGGATTGCAAAGAACCAATACTCTCACTTGTTTTCCAGTACCGTGAGGCAAGGAAACAACACCTCTTACCATCTGATCGGCCTTACGGGGATCCACACCTAAACGAACATCGATATCAAACGATGCATCGAAATTGGCATAGTTAACTTCCTTAACCTTTTCAGAAGCTTCAGCAAGTGTATAGGATTTGCCGGGTTCAATCTTCGACAAAGCCAACTTCTGTTTTTTTGTAAGTTTTCCCATTGTTGAAGATTATTTAATTGTTACCGGGGAATTCCCCTTTTACAGTGATACCCATGCTCCTTGCGGTACCTGCAACCATTCTCATGGCTGATTCCACAGTGAAGCAGTTCAAATCAGGCATTTTGTCTTCTGCAATAGTCTTTACCTGATCCCAGGTGATTTCAGCTACCTTTGTTCTATTTGGCTGAGCAGAACCGCTCTTGATTTTTGCCACCTCCTTAAGCTGCACTGCAACCGGCGGAGTTTTCACAACAAAGTCGAAAGATTTGTCGGCATAATATGTAATGACTACCGGCAATACCTTTCCAGCCTTATCCTGAGTGCGGGCATTGAATTGCTTGCAAAATTCCATGATATTGATGCCCTTCGAACCTAAGGCAGGTCCAACCGGGGGCGAAGGATTCGCCGCTCCACCCTTTATCTGTAATTTAATCTGTCCAGCAATTTCTTTTGCCATTTTCAAATAAAATTTTAATTGTGTTTTGCAATTGAAGAGATATCGAAGTCCGTAACAAAACTTCTATATTCTTTCAACCTGCGTGTTTTCCAACTCTAAATCAGTAGGCCGACCAAAGATCTTCACTTCCACCTTTATCTTCCGGCGATCAGGATTAATCTCTCTGATTGTTCCACTAAAACCGGAGAAGGGACCGTAATTAACTTTGACAGACTCTCCAACAACGAAATCATAAGCTTCGTCATTTTGAGGAGTCTTGTTTTCATCTAAGGTTCCTAACATTCTCATCACCTCCGTTTCCCTCAAAGGTTCCGGCGGTGCCTGCTTACTTCTACCCCTCAGGAAGTCTATCACATTCGTGGTGTTTCTGAGTTCATAGATAACTTCGCCCGTAAGCTCAGCTTCTACAAATACATAACCGCTGTAAAGGTTTTTTTCCTTTACAACTTTCTTACCGTTACGCGATGTGTAAACTTTCTCGGTGGGTATCAATACCTGAGAAACATATTTGCCAAGATCGGAATTCTTGATGGCTGCATCAAGCACTTCTTTAACCTTAGCTTCTTTACCTGCAATGGCACGAAGAACGTACCATTCTTTTTTGTTTTCAGCCATTGAGTAGTCCTTTAGAAACCGATACTGTAGATGATTTCCATCAGCATATTGAAAATCTTATCAACAACCCATATGAAAATTGCTATGATGATGGAAGCTATCAGCACGAGCACTGAACTGTTGATAAGCTGCTTTTGAGTTGGCCAAGAAACCTTATAGACTAACTCGTCGTAAGATTCCTTTATATTTTCTATTAATTTCATAGCTTAGTAACTTCGCACGGGAAGAGAGGCTCGAACTCCCGACACCTGGTTTTGGAGACCAGTGCTCTACCGACTGAGCTATTCCCGTAGATTAATGGAGCCTTCAACCAAGCCGAAGGCCCCATTTTATTTTGCAATTCTTTTTGCTGTCTCTAATTAGTCGTCGATTACCTGTGTGATCTGACCTGAACCTACTGTGCGGCCACCTTCACGGATTGCGAAACGAAGACCCTGATCGCAAGCTACCGGAGTGATGAGCTTAACGTCGATCTCAACATTGTCGCCAGGCATTACCATTTCAACTCCTTCAGGAAGTGTGATCTCTCCTGTCACGTCAAGAGTACGGATATAGAACTGAGGACGATATTTGTTGTGGAACGGAGTGTGACGGCCACCTTCTTCTTTCTTCAGGATATAAACCTGAGCCTTGAAGTGATCGTGAGGTTTAACTTTTCCAGGATGGCAGATAACCATACCACGACGGATTTCATCTTTGTCAACACCACGGAGGAGAAGACCTACGTTATCACCGGCCTGACCTTCATCAAGAAGTTTACGGAACATTTCAACACCGGTAACGGTTGACTTACGATCCTGACCAAGACCGAGGATCTGAACTTCATCACCGACCTTAACGATACCTGTTTCGATACGGCCTGTGGCAACTGTACCACGACCTGTGATTGAGAACACGTCTTCAACCGGCATCAAGAATGGCTTATCAACATCGCGCGGAGGAAGTGGAATCCATGTGTCAACGGCATCCATCAGCTCCATAACCTTGTCTTCCCATTCAGCTTCGCCGTTGAGAGCGCCAAGAGCAGAACCACGGATGATAGGAGTTTCGTCACCGTCATATTCATATTGTGAAAGAAGGTCACGCATATCCATCTCAACGAGTTCGAGCATCTCTTCGTCATCAACCATGTCGCATTTGTTCATAAACACAACGAGACGAGGAACGTTAACCTGACGAGCGAGAAGGATGTGTTCACGAGTCTGAGGCATCGGACCGTCAGTTGCAGCAACAACGATGATAGCACCGTCCATCTGAGCAGCACCTGTTACCATGTTCTTAACATAGTCAGCGTGTCCCGGGCAGTCTACGTGTGCATAGTGACGATTTGCAGTCTGATACTCAACGTGAGCAGTATTAATTGTAATACCACGCTCTTTTTCTTCCGGAGCGTTGTCAATTGAATCGAATGAACGTACTTCTGAAAGACCTTTTTTTGCAAGCACCTGAGTGATGGCTGCAGTAAGAGTGGTCTTACCATGGTCAACGTGACCGATGGTACCGATGTTTACGTGCGGTTTGGTTCTTTCGAACTTTTCTTTTGCCATAAATTTGTCTTAATTATATTGTATTATTGAATTCCTTGAAAATGTAGAGCCAATGACGGGATTTGAACCCGTGACCTCTTCCTTACCAAGGAAGTGCTCTACCCCTGAGCTACATGGGCGGATTTTGAGCGGAAGACGAGGTTCGAACTCGCGACCCTTAGCTTGGAAGGCTAATGCTCTACCAACTGAGCTACTTCCGCATTAGGATTACTCCTTTTTCGTGGGCGAAGATGGATTCGAACCACCGAAGGTATCAACCAGCAGATTTACAGTCTGCCCCATTTGGCCACTCTGGTATTCGCCCTAAAATTCCGGCAAAAGATCAATTGAATTACGGTCTTTTTTTCTCCCGCCCGAATTTCCGAGTGCAAAGTTATATAACTTTCGCTTCTAATTCAAATTTTTTTTGAAAAAAATTATCTTTTTAACGCCTTTTAATGGATCGTTATTTGAAAAAATTCTTTTCATCACATCTTATCGACTGAGAACCAGACTATTCCACCGTCACCGACTTTGCCAGGTTTCGGGGCATATCCACATCCTTTCCTTTATTAATAGCGATATAATAGCTTAATAACTGAAGCGGTATGCTCGTAATGATCGGTGTCAGACACTCTGGCATCTCGGGAACTTCCAGCACATGGTCAGCCATCTTGCTTATAATTTCATCTCCTTCATTCACAATTGCAATTATGGAACCACCCCTGGCCTTAACTTGCTGCACATTGCTCACAATTTTTTCATAGACATGATCTTTGGGGGCTATTATAACACTTGGCATCTCCTCATCAATCAAGGCTATGGGACCATGTTTCATTTCAGCTGCGGGATATCCCTCGGCATGAATATATGAAATTTCCTTTAATTTCAGAGCACCTTCCAAGGCAACCGGATAACTGAAGCCTCTGCCTAAATAAAGACAATTCTTGGCATAGGTGTATTTCATCGACAATCTCTCTATCTTATCGTTGAGTGCAAGGACCTTTTCAACCGTGGACGGGATCTTGAGGATATGCTCACCGAGCCAACTAATCTTTTCCAATGTCATGGTGCCCTTAAGCTGGGCTATACTGAGGGCCAAGAGAGTCAGGACCATCACCTGGCCTGTAAACGCTTTGGTAGAAGCTACGCCAATTTCCGGCCCGACATGAATGTAGGTGCCGCTTTCCGTCTCTCTCGGTATTGAACTGCCAACCACATTACTTATTCCATAAACATACGCACCCATGTTCCTCGCAATTTTCACAGCCGCAAGCGTATCAGCCGTCTCTCCACTCTGAGATATCGCTATCACAACATCCTTTTCATCCAAGATCGGGTTTGAATAACGGAATTCGCTTGCATACTCTACCTCTACCGGGATTTTACACATATCCTGAATCAGGTATTTTCCCAAAAGTGCGGCATGCCAAGATGTGCCACAAGCCACTATGACAATCCTTTTGGCATTAAGGAATTTCTCTTTGCCATCTATGACCCCCGACAACATAATCTTTTTGCCACCTTCGATCACCCGGCCCCTTATACAGTCGCGAAGAGTTGTCGGCTGCTCAAAAATTTCTTTTAGCATGAAATGCTCATAGCCCCCTTTCTCAAGCTGGGAAATGCTCAGCTCAAGGGTAGTGACATCAATCTGAGTTTCCCTGTTATCAAGATTTACAATCTTTAATGGCTCTCCCTTTTCAATTATGGCTATCTCTCCGTCTTTCAAATAGACACATTCATTTGTGTATTCTACAAAAGGAGTGGCGTCGGAAGCAAGAAACATTTCATTATTACCGATGCCAACAGCCAAAGGAGAGCTATTGCGGGCTGCTATAATCTTATCCGGATGATTCTTTTCTATCACAGCTATGGCATAAGCACCCACAACCTGTTTTAAGGCCATTCGAACTGCATCAAGAAGAGAACAATCATTTTTTAATTTTATATATTCTATCAGCTGCACCAGAACCTCAGTATCTGTCTCGGAATGAAACGTGCACCCATGCTGGATTAAGGCATCTTTCAGAACTTTATAATTTTCAATGGTTCCATTATGCACCAAAGCCAGATTACCGTCTTCACTGAAATGAGGGTGGGCGTTGGTATCACTGGGTTCTCCGTGGGTGGCCCATCGGGTGTGAGCTATTCCGGATGTCGCTTCAAGGTTCTTATCTTTGCAGAAATCTTCCAGATTTGAAACCTTACCCTGCGATTTATAAATATTTATTTTCCCCGACGGGGTCCCAAGAGCAATCCCTGCACTATCATACCCCCTATATTCAAGACGATGGAGACCTTTTATGAGGATATCATAAACATTTCCGTCCCCCACATAACCTACTATTCCACACATAATGTAATTACGAAAAATGCAATAAACTAATTGTAATTTTCTATCACCCGATCTTCTTAAATGAAAAACAATTTGATATAGTGACAGTAATTCTAATTACACAACGGATTCGTTAAAGTCTTATTGTAACTAAAATTCTCAAAATATATCTATGAACTTATTTCTAATTAAGAAGGAAAAGACCCTAAAATCCTAAAATAAGGATTCCATAAATTTATGGAATCCTTATTTCTAATTCATTAAGATATTGTGGCCGACGAGACTTTGCTGATGACAGCAAGGATTTCGCCTTTGCGCAAACATTTTTGTGCCATGGGACCTAAAACTCATCTCCTAATGGAGAAAGAGCAGAATCCCGTAATTTATATAAGAGAGATCTCTTTTCATCCGGATGGTCGGCCAGCAAATCGGAAAGTTCCCAATGGTGTCCGGCCTCCTCACTCAATAAGGGCGAAGTGGCATCCACTTCTGCCAAATTCCATGTCAGCAAAACTGTTTTTATTTTAAGAGCTTTCAATTTCCTGACCAGCATCTCATGATCGGCATCTCCTGTGATCAAAACCACATAATCGAATTTGCGGAAAGTAGATAATTCATAGGCTTCAAGAGCAAACCAAACGTCAATACCCTTTTCCACCACCTGTTTTTCTCCCTCTTTGCCTAATTCACGGAGATGTTTATAATGAAAAACCACATCATTTTCTATAAGAGTGTCTTCAAATTTTCTCTCATTATATAATAGATGTTTGTCATACGCCTCTTTAACCCTAAATCTCCCCCGGAAATAATGAGCTTCGGTGATCTGGCAATTGGCAGGATCTACTTTTTCAAAAAAAGCGAGGCGCCGGCATATGAAATCAAAAAGAGACCGAACCCTTATTATCGAGCTTTCTATAGCTTTCAGAGCACGGTTTACTTTGGCATAGTAACCGCCATCGATAAACACTCCGATAGATATATATCCTTGCATGCATCAAAATTTTATCAAGCCAGACGTCTTAAAATATCACACAGGAATTGCCAATATTCCAAGACTGATGGGATATAAGCTTTTTCATTGGGGGAATGAATATCTTTGAGAGTCGGGCCGAAAGAAATCATATCGAGATCGGGCATCTTCTCCAAAAATAGTCCACATTCAAGGCCGGCATGCAATGCTTCAACTTTCGGGTCTTTCCCAAACAACGATTTGAAACTCTCTTTTGCTACCGCAAGAACTTTGGAATCAGGATTAGGCGCCCAACCGACATAGGCATCGTCAAATTCGGCTTTAAATCCTATAATTTCAAAGAGAGACTTAACTCGATCGGCAATTTCATCTCTACGGGAATCTAAAGAAGAGCGCTGATGATCTGTAATTGTCACAAGATTTCCATCCATCTTCACAGAAGCAAGGTTGCAGGAAGTCTCCACAAGTCCTTCAACAGCATTTGACATTCCCTGGACACCGTTTGGGCAACTGAATAAAGCCCTTATCAGATTCCTGCCATCCTCATTCTTAAAAATCTTTTCGGGAATTTGAGCTTCCTCTGCTTCAAAAGAGAATCCATCTCCTTCAGAAAGGATGAATTCGGCATGAAGCATATCATCAAATTTTTTAGCCCTGATTTTGAAATCTTCAATTTTTGAAGGATCAACTCCTATTATAGCGAAAGCCTCTCTGGGAATTGCATTAGCAAGACCGCCCCCCTCAAATTTTGATAAGGTGAGGTCGAATTCCTCCCAAACTGAATTAAGGAATCTGGCAAGCTGCTGGTTAGCATTTCCGCGTCCCAGATTAATTTCCATTCCGGAATGTCCTCCCTTGAAATTCTTTATCTCGACCCTATAATATCTTTTATCCTTAGGAGCCTCCTGGAACTCTACATTTTTTGAGCATATAGTGACCTTCCCTCCTGCACAACCAATAACAAGCTGCCCATGTTCCTCCGAATCCAGATTAAGAAGAATAGAACCGGTCACAAAACCGGGTTGCAAACCATTGGCACCGATCAGTCCCTGTTCCTCGTCAACTGTGAAAAGACACTCAATGGGACCATGGACAAGACTGTCGTCCAATAAAACTGCCATTGCTGTGGCACATCCCAGACCATTATCGGCGCCTAAAGTAGTGCCATCGGCTTTGACCCAATCTCCTTCTACTATAGTGGTGATGGGATCATTGAGGAAATCATGATTCTTGTCTCCGTTTTTTTCCGCCACCATATCCTGGTGACCCTGAAGAATAATTGTCGGGGCATTTTCATGTCCAGGTGTGGCCTCTTTCCTCATAACGACATTCCCTACTTCATCAGTGGCAACAGGAATATTATGAGAATTAGCCCATGAAACAAGAAATTCCTTCATCTTTTCAAGATGATGCGTAGGACGCGGGACTTTTGTTATCAGATCAAAACATTCCCAAACTAATTTCGGCTGAAGTTCTGTTATTTTCATGGTAGATTTATTTTTCGATTAATTTATCACTGAGAGTATTTCTTATATGCTTTTGCCATTTTGGTATGGTATCCTCTTTTTTCATAAGAGGGGCCGTTATATCTTCTTGCAAAATTTCTCCAATCTTTTTTTCTTAAGAATTCCACCATACCGGTTTTTGTTATAAATATTGCAAAAAGCTGAAGCTGTTCAAGCTCCGAATAAGCATTCCTTTTTACAAATTCATCTACTGTTTCACATCCGCAGAGTTTATAATTAAACCCTCCGATCTGAAACATCCCCCAGAAAGTCCCCATATTGGCTCCCTGAGCATTGGTTTTCCTTGCATTGATTAATTCAGTCCATTCCCTTAGAGCATATCCTTTCAATCCTTCCGGAATTTTTTCTCCTTTAGCCCCTGCTTTAGACGCCACTTTATTCCGGTATTTCAGATACATGGTCCTGTCGAAATTAATTACCGGAATTCCCGGTCCCCAGAACCCTTTCATGGCTTTTCCTGCTTCAATTTCAACCACTGCCTTAATTGCCGCTACTTCTACATCAAGTTCCTTGGCCACTAATTCAAAATCTGCATCTGTGAGATGATCATATCGGCTATCGGGATCGGTGCCGAGACTATCTAAATGATTTATTTCAAGTGGTAGATTTCGATTTAACAGCACTGTATCTAAAAAGGATACAGAATCTGAAAATATTGACGTCTGATCAGGGCTTTCCGCAGGATCCGGCGCATTGCATAGGGCGAAGGCCAGGCCTCCCCCTGTTGCAATGATTGCCATTGAAATAGATGTTCTAAGTCCTGAAAACTTCATTCCTTAGAAATTTTGTCAAGTACTCTGCACAGATGTTTCCAGAATTTTTCGACTGTCGGAATCAATAATTTTTCATCGGGAGAATGAACATCGCGCATGGTGGGTCCGAAACTTACCATATCCAAACCGGGGTTCTTAGTAAGGAAAAGGCCACATTCCAAACCGGCGTGTATTGCCTTGATTTCAGGTTTTACACCGAAAAGTTCTTCATAAGCCTCTGAACTTACCTTCATAATCTTCGAATCAATATTAGGGGCCCATCCGGGATATCCGTCAGAATGGGAAACCTCTGCTCCGGCAAGCTGAAAATGAGCTTCAACCTGTCCGGCAATATCATTCTTTCTTGACTCCAAAGAAGACCTTTGGGAAGTTGTGACCTTAATCTTGCAATCATCCTCCATTCTTACAGCAGCAAGGTTGGTGGAAGTCTCAACAAGCCCCTGGATATCATGGCTCATGCTGATCACTCCATGAGGTGCGGAATAAAGAGCCCGGATGAGCCTCAATGACGTATTAGAGTCAATACAGTAATCCGGCTTGGCCACAGATTCAATCGAAAGCACCATGGAAGGCTCTACCCCTTTATATTCATTCTTTATCTCGTTGGCATATTTTTTTACAAATTCATCGATGGCCTCGCTATGATCATTATGAATTCCGAAAACGGCCTCAGCTTCGCGCGGTATGGCATTTCTTAAATTACCCCCCTTAAAGCTGCTAACTTCAATATCCCATCTATTTGAACATTCCCAAATGAAACGGGCTATTAATTTATTTGCATTGGCCCTGCCTAAGTGAATGTCACCACCGCTATGTCCGCCAAGCAGACCCGACACACTAATCTTAAAATATGAGAAATTATCGGGAGAGAAACTCCTTTTATATTCAAAAATTGCTGTGGTGTCTATTCCTCCGGCACATCCGATGAAGATTTCTCCGTCGTCTTCTGAGTCAAGGTTAATCAGAGTCTTTCCTGAAATCATATCCGGTCCCAAATTTTGGGCACCTTCAAGGCCTATTTCTTCATTAACGGTAAATAAGGCTTCAATAGGTCCATGCTGAATATCTTCATCAGCGATTGCCGCCAACGCGGCTGCCATTCCTATTCCGTTGTCAGCACCCAGTGTCGTCCCCATAGCTCTGACCCATTCTCCGTCGATATAGGTCTTGATAGGGTCTTTCATGAAGTCGTGTTCTATATCTCCGTTCTTTTCAGCCACCATATCCATATGTGCCTGAAGAACCACAACCGGAGCATTTTCTCTACCGGGAGTGGCAGGTTTCTTCATTAAGACATTCCCGACTTCGTCGGTTTTGGCTTCTATGGAATGTTTTTTAGCAAATTCGAGAAGGTATTCACGTATTTTTTCCTCATGACATGACGGCCTCGGGACTTTAGTTATCTCATCAAATGTGCTCCACAGTAATGTGGGCTTCAGGTCTTTTACTTCCATTGATATGTCTATTTAGATTTATCTGTTTAAATTCTATTTAATA
>JAFLTN010000053.1 GCA_022510445.1 Muribaculaceae bacterium
ATGAAAAGTAGACGTCTGAGGATCATAAGATTTTCAGACGTCTTCTTTTTATGGGATTCCCCGGAATTTTGAGTCTTATAAACTAAATCTGTTTCAAATTCTGAGGCATCAACAAAAAAGGATTAGGGGTCTCACGACTACTGAAAATGCGGAGCATTTTCCAAAGGATAAATGATGGGATTAGTAGTCGTGAAAAACAAAAGGATTAGGGGTCTCACGACAACTAATCCTCTAACCTTAAATCTAATACCATGAAAAACACGGTGCAAAATTATATATTATTTTTATCATTTGAAAATAAAAATTAAAAAAATTTTATCTTTTAGTTATCAAACCATAGAATTTTCATTCGGTTTTAACCCATATAAATCTTAATATGCTTTCTTTTTGCTACATTTAGACACATTTTCCTTACACAGACTCTTCATAAACTTTAAAGTCTATGTTTTATTTTCATTGTTTTTCTTGCAATTTGATAAAAATCAATATCTTATTTGATTACTTCATTCCGACTTCACTCCGACCACATTCCGATCACATTCCGACCGTTCTTTTTTCAGTCTTTTTAACTCCATAACGTTTTATATTCTGAATTTTATTATTAAATTTGCACCCCAAATTGTCTACTCAATGCGCAAATTTCTTTATTTTATTCCCCTGCTCCTTATCCTCTCCTCCTGCGGAGAATATAACAAGGTACTGAAAAGCAAGGATGTAGACTACAGGTTCGACTATGCTAAACGAGCCTTCGACGAACGAAAATTCGCACAGGCAGCTACAGTTCTCGAGACAATTTACACGCCACTTCGCGGTACGGCAAACGGAGAAGAAGCACTTTTCTTACTCGCCATGTCTTATTTTGAGAACAAAGATTATCTTAACTCAGGGCTCTATTTCAAGACTTATTACTCCCGATATCCTCGCGGTAAGTTTACAGAACTGGCCCGTTTCTATTCCGGCTACGGATATTACCTCGATTCACCCGATCCCCAACTCGACCAGGAACCTACAAGGAAAGCTATCGAGGAACTTCAGGGTTTCATAGATTTCTATCCGGAAAGCGACCGTGTCTCTATTGCTCAGAACGCTATCTTCGAAATGCAGGATAAACTTACGCTAAAGGAGCTACAGAACGCACAGCTTTATTATAATCTCGGTAATTTCATGGGCAATAATTATGAAGCTGCAATAATCACTGCCCAGAATGCCCTTAAAGATTACCCCTATTCCAAATATCGCGAAGACTTCGAGCTTCTCATCCTCAAGTCTAAATATCAGGAGGCGCGCCTTAGCGTTGAAGAGAAGAGAGCCGAGCGTTATCGCGACGTTATAGATGAATATTATTCCTACACAAATAATTTCCCTGACACTAAAAACCGGCGCGAGGCCGACAACATTTACGAAATAGCCCGCCGGCATGCCCAGGAATAAAACTTTGTTTCAACCGCAATAAAAGACAATACTTTTTTATATGGACTATAAGAAAACCAACGCTCCCCTCAACACTGTCACTCGTGATATGATCGCTATGGCTGAACAAACCGGCAATGTCTATGAAACTGTCTGCATTATCGGCAAAAGAGCCAATCAGATCGCTGTTGAAATGAAAAAAGAACTGGAGAAGAAACTCCAGGAGTTCGCTTCCTCCGACAATCTTGAGGAAGTTTCCGAAAACCGCGAGCAGATCGAAATCTCCAGATTCTACGAAAAACTGCCGAAGCCCACTCTGATTGCCACTCAGGAATATGTGGAGCATAAACTCTATTTCGCTAACCCAAGCAAGGAAAGAGACCGTCTCAGCGACTGATCCTTCCTTATTGTCAAACCGAATTCTGCGGGTGTTTCAAATCATTTATTTGTTTCACCCGCTTGTCATATCCCCGCTTGTCATATCAAAGAGATGACCCTTCATATCTTTAATCCGGAAACAGATTACGCGCTGGCTGTTGGCGAAGGACCATATACTCCTCCAAAACATGTGGCCGCTCTCCGGCAAAAATTCGCGCTCCTGCCCTCGGTTTACGCAGCTCCGAAAGATATCATCCTGGTCACCGGGGACTTCTGCCCCGAACAAGAATCGAACCCGGAATTCTTAGAGGCTATCTCTTCAAAAAAAATTACCATAGCCACCGAAGAAAATATTTCCCTTTTTCTGCCGGAAATTGATTCCGTGCTCCCCTGGGGCTGGAATCTCAACCTTAAACGTCTTCTCACTGCTCTCGGAGTCAGTGCCGATCTTCTCCCTTCCGATTCAAGTCTCGGGAAACTCCGCGATCTGGCACATCGAAGAACCTGCATACCATTCCGCAAAATGCTTGCAGACAAACTTGATCTTCCCTTCTATCACTGCGGACAAGAGCTTTTTTCCCTCGGCGAAGTAAAAAATTTTCTTTCCGTTTACCCTTATTCATATTTCAAAACTCCATGGAGTTCTTCGGGAAGAGGCGTGGTTTCATCCACTCATATATCAGAAAAGGGTTTGATGGAATGGGCTTCCGGCAGCATCAGCCGTCAGGGAAGTGTACTCGCGGAACCGGGCTACAACCGGAAACTCGATTTCGCTACCGAATGGATATGTAAAGACGGCGACCCGGTTTTCTTAGGTGTCTCGGTCTTCAAGACATCACCACGGGGCAAATATCAGGGCAACATATCCGCTTCCCAGCAGGAATTATCTCTATTAATCACCGAAGCCTGTCCCGGTTGGGACAACAGGTTTATAGAGGCGCAACGGGAGACCTTGCAGAAAATGATAGCCCCCTTCTATTCCGGAGCCGTAGGGATCGATATGCTCTGCGATGAGGAAAGTAACATTAATCCCTGCGTGGAAATCAACCTGCGAATCACTATGGGCCACGTGCAAATTTTTAGATATGGAAAAGAATTTTGAAAGCGGCAACCCTCGTAAAATAGCAATCATAGGAAGAGGGAATGTGGCTACCCATCTCTCGGAAGCATTTAAAGGGAAGGCCGATGTATGCCTTGTTAATCCTCACACCCTTGAAGGAATTCAGGAAGAGCCCGATCTTATACTTTTGTGTGTAAGTGACGATGCCATTGAGGCTCTCTCCCGTAAACTTCATGATATAGACTCCGTTGTTGCTCACACTTCGGGATCCGTATCTCTTTCGGCTTTGAAAGATACAGGGAAACATTATGGAGTTTTTTACCCTCTTCAGACATTCACTAAAAACATCCCGCTAAATTACAGTGAGATTCCCGTTTTTATTGAAGCATCCTCACCGGAGGTAAAGAATCTGCTTTATGAAATTGCCTCCCTGTTCACAAATTCAATTCATTCTGCCGGTTCGGAAGAAAGAAGAAAACTGCATCTGGCATCGGTTTTTGCCTGTAATTTCACGAATGCAATGGCAAATATTGGTTTCAATATCCTGTCGGAAACCGGGATTGATCCAAAAGTATTGCTCCCTCTAATGAGACAGACAGTCGACAAACTGAAATGGCAGAATCCCGGTCAAGCTCAGACCGGCCCTGCTGCCAGAGGTGACATCGGAACGATAGGCAAACATCTCGACATGCTGAAAGATTCACCTGAGCTGAGAGAAATCTATTCTGAAATAACACGATTTATATCTTCCTCTTTAAAAATTTAAAAACACATATTCTCTATGATACCTTACAAGATTCTGCTCGCAAGTAAATCTCCTCGACGCCGTGAAATTCTCAAATTATTGCGACTCCCCTTCACTGTTGTTACTATAGAGGGGATCGACGAAAGTTATCCTCACGATTTACCGGCTTCAGAAGTTTCCGAATATATCTCAAGAAAAAAAGCTGAGGCTTTCTCCTCCAGAATCGGCGATGATGATCTGCTCATAACGGCCGACACTGTGGTGATCTGTGATGGCAAAATTATGGGGAAACCGAAAGATTCTGAAGACGCGGTCAGTATGCTTCGTTTCCTTTCCGGCAAAACCCATGAAGTCACTTCCGGCGTCACTTTATCCACAAAGGAAAAAACCATATCCTTCACATCCGTGTCGAAAGTGACATTCTCTCATCTCACTGATGAGGAGATCCGTTTCTATGTCGATTCTTTTCATCCTTTAGACAAAGCCGGGGCATATGGCATCCAGGAATGGATCGGAGCCGTCGCCGTGGAAAAAATCGACGGCAGCTTCTATAACGTAATGGGATTGCCGGTGCATCGTCTATATCAGGAACTCAAAAAATTCAAAAGGTGAATCTTTTTACGACTCACCTTTTGATATTGATATGGTTTATTTCAGGCCCCTAAATTTTGTCAAAAAAGGGGATCAATCTTGTTTATTCGGAAGCAGTGTTTTCCATCCCTGCATTGTCAGAACGGTATTTTGCCTCCCATCCGAGAGCCGAAGCACCGAGAACAGCGGCATCGCTCTCCTTTAATTCCGAAAGCAATATCTTGGTCTTCCCTTTGAAGACCGGCATCAACGACTTATCGAAGGCTTCCTGAAGAGGTTTCATGAGCAGTTCGCCGCTCTTTGCAAGTCCTCCAAAAAGTATTATGGCTTGCGGACTTGTGAAGGTCACCATATCTGCAAAAGCTTCCCCGAGGATTGTGCCTGTATAAGTAAAAATCTCTTGTGCAAGTTTGTCGCCTGCCACCGCTGCATCGTAGACATCTTTCGATGTTATGTCTTCAATTTGTAAATCGCGCAAGGTCGACGGTTCGGTACGCACCTCAAGGAATTCCCGGGCTGTGCGCGCCACGCCCGTAGCACTGCAATAAGCTTCAAGACAACCGGTCCTGCCACATCCGCACATTCTTCCGTTGTTTCTCTTCATGATCAGGTGACCCAGTTCGCCGGCAAATCCGTCATGACCATACACTAACTGGCCGTTTACAACTATACCGGAGCCGACGCCAGTTCCAAGCGTGATCATGATGAAGTCTTTCATTCCTCTTGCCGCACCATAAGTCATCTCACCCAGGGCCGCCGCATTGGCATCATTAGTGACTGCCACCGGCAAGCCTAAAGCTTTGCTGACTTTTTCTGCCAAAGGTATCACGGGCTCTCCCCAGGGGAGATTTGGCGGATTCAATATCTCGCCTGTATAATAATTGGCATTCGGTGCTCCAATGCCTATACCTTGAATCTTACCTTCCGCCTCG
This sequence comes from Muribaculaceae bacterium, assembly GCA_022510445.1. Classification (GTDB taxonomy): domain Bacteria; phylum Bacteroidota; class Bacteroidia; order Bacteroidales; family Muribaculaceae; genus Lepagella. The sequence goes on from JAFLTN010000053.1 coordinate 5,117, forward strand.
TTCTTTTCAAGAAGATGCTGGATGCCATGACATAAATCTTCAAGATAATCGTCAAACTTAGAATGTTTCTTTGTCTTTATGGAATCGCTCGCGATTACCTGCCCGCGAGCGTCGACAATTCCAAAAACGGTGTTGGTGCCGCCTATGTCGATACCTAATACGTACGGTTTAAGCATGATAATGATTTTATGGGTTTATTATTTTTTCTTTTTGTTATCCGCAAATTTAATCTTTTTTTCAAAATTTCCACTCATTTTCCCTAATATTGTGAAAGAGGTTTTTCTAATTTTTTATCTTTTAACAACCATTCACTCTCAATAAGTGTTAGTAAAATAACAACGGAATAAAACTTATCGTTTAACCCAAATAATGTAACCCAAAGGTGATGAACAAAAGGGATAATCCGGAATTTTTCCTGTTCTCCCAAATAAATATCAACAACTTAAGGACTTAAAGACTAAATACTCCATATATGAACTTCAATAACTTCACAATCAAATCGCAGGAGGTCATCCAGAAAGCTATTGACCTCACCCGGCAGAACGGACAACAGCTGATTGAGCCGGTGCATATCTTAAAGGCTCTTATCAGCGAAAGCGAAACAATTGTAAATTTCGTGTTCCAGAAACTCGGAGCCAATCTGAATTCTGTGAATATGATGATTGATAAAGAGATCCAGTCTCTTCCGAAAGTTTCGGGCGGAGATGTTACTCTAAGCCGGGAATCTAACGATGCTCTGCAGAAAGCCATCGATTTCTCTAAATCTATGGGTGATGAATATGTGTCGGTCGAAGCCATTCTCATGGGTATTCTCCGCACCCGTTGCAAGGCATCACAGATTCTGAAAGACTCCGGTGTCACTGAAGATGGACTTAAAGCAGCCATCAATGAGCTCCGCAAAGGAAATAAAGTGACTCAGCAAAGTGCCGAGGAATCTTATCAGGCCCTTTCAAAATATGCAATAAACCTTAACGACCGCGCAAGAAACGGTAAGCTTGATCCGGTAATCGGCCGCGATGAAGAGATTCGTCGTGTCCTTCAGATCCTTTCACGACGCACCAAGAACAATCCTATGCTTGTAGGAGAACCGGGAACAGGTAAGACCGCCATAGCAGAGGGTCTGGCCCATCGGATCGTGCGTGGCGATGTACCCGAAAATCTTAAATCCAAGCAGATTTATTCTCTCGACATGGGAGCACTTGTGGCTGGTGCAAAATATAAAGGTGAATTCGAGGAAAGACTTAAGGCCATCGTTAATGAAGTGACTCAAAGCGACGGCGAAATAATTCTCTTTATCGACGAGATTCACACTCTCGTAGGAGCCGGCAAAGGCGAAGGGGCCATGGACGCCGCAAATATTCTGAAACCTGCCCTCGCACGCGGTGAGCTCCGCTCTATCGGCGCCACTACCCTCGATGAATATCAGAAATATTTTGAGAAGGATAAGGCTCTTGAACGTCGTTTCCAGAAAGTAATGGTCGACGAACCTGATGAACTTGCTGCAATTTCTATCTTGAGAGGTCTTAAGGAACGTTACGAAAACCACCATAAGGTGAGGATAATGGATGAGGCCATAATCGCTGCCGTGCAGTTGAGCGTGCGTTATATAACCGACCGTTTCCTCCCGGATAAAGCCATTGACCTTATCGACGAAGCCGCCTCTAAGCTCCGTCTTGAAATGGACTCTATGCCACAGGCACTCGACGAAGCTTCCAGAAAGATCAAACAGCTGGAAATTGAAAGAGAGGCCATCAAACGTGAAGGCGACAATTATAAAATCAAAGAGATCGATGAAGACCTTGCCAATCTGCGTGACACAGAAAAATCGCTGAAAGCTAAATGGAAAGCTGAAAAAGAGGAGATCAACAAGATCCAGCAAAATAAAATAGAGATCGAACAACTCAATCATGAAGCTGAAATTGCCGAGCGTGAGGGTGATTATGCCAAGGTTGCAGAAATACGCTATAGCAAGATAAAGCAGAAGGAAGAGGAGAATAAGGCCACTCAGGAACGTCTCCGTCAGCTGCAGGGTGAAGGCGCAATGATAAAGGAGGAAGTGGATGCCGAGGATATAGCTGAAATCGTCAGCCGATGGACAGGCATTCCCGTGAAGAAGATGGCACAGAGCGAAAAAGATAAGCTTCTGCATCTTGAAGAAGAGCTCCATCGCAGGGTTATCGGACAGGATGATGCCATAAAGGCTGTGAGCGACGCCGTGCGCCGTTCCCGTGCCGGACTTAATGATCCGCGTCGTCCTATCGGCTCGTTCATTTTCCTCGGCACCACCGGTGTCGGAAAAACTGAACTTGCCAAGGCTCTTGCAGAATATCTGTTTGACGACGAAGATATGATGACCCGCATCGATATGTCGGAATATATGGAGAAACATTCCGTTTCCCGTCTCGTCGGCGCTCCTCCGGGATACGTAGGATATGAAGAAGGTGGCCAGCTCACTGAGGCAGTGCGGCGTAAACCTTACAGTGTGGTGCTTTTTGATGAAATTGAAAAGGCGAATCCGGATGTTTTCAATATCCTTCTTCAGGTGCTCGACGATGGTCGTCTCACCGACAATAAAGGACGTTTCATCAATTTCAAGAACACAATCATTATAATGACTTCAAACGAAGGCTCCTCTATTATCCGTGAGAACTTCAATGATATTGAGAAAAAAGACCGTGAGGAAATCATCTATAAGACCAAACAGGATGTGATGGATCTGCTGAAGATGAAGATCCGTCCGGAATTCCTGAACCGTATCGATGAGATTGTAATGTTCACCCCCCTCAACAAGAAAGAGATTCAGGAAATTGTTGACCTTCAGGTCAAGGGAGTACAGAAGATGCTTGCTTCTAACGGCGTCACTCTTGAGGTTACACCGGCAGCCCTCGAACTGCTTGCAGAAGATGGCTATGATCCGGAATTCGGTGCCCGTCCTGTGAAGAGGACAATCCAGAGAATGGTGCTCAATCAGCTTTCAAAAGATATCTTGGCCCAGAAGGTTAACCGGGAGACTCCTATTAAGATTGACAGAAAGGGCGACGAACTTGTCTTCTCCAACTAATCAACGGGTCCTTTAGATTATACGTTACAAGAAATGGTCCTGCCTAACAAAAGGCAGGACCATTTCTTGTCTCTATTTTGACATCACACCCTGTCCGGGTTTTCTGTCATATTGTCAGATCATCGATTTTCGGTGATAATGACTTTATTTTTCCATCCGGCCCTATCAGGAAAGCCCGGGGATGATTTTCCACATCATAATCCTTAAACAGTCTTTCATCTACATCGGAATAAAGAAGATGGCTTCCTAATGAACTGACACCGTCATGATTAAGAACCTGAGCACTTAAGTTATCGTCTTCATCAGTTGAAATGCTTATGAAGGCTATGTCAGAATCAGGATGATTCTTGAAATATTTCACATATTCACTGTTGGCGATTCTCGATGAAGGATTTTTAGGACTCCAGAAACTGACAAGTCTGTAACCCTCTGAGGTCACTTCCCCGGTTTTTGGATTTTCTGATCTGAGTTCTATTGCCGGAGCTTTGGATCCTATTTCTAAAGTATCGTTGTCAGGGATATAAGATGAAAGAAATGCTGTTGCGATTAATGATAAAAATAAATATTTTAATTTCACAATTTTCAGATTTAGTTAAACTTGGTCTGCCATTTGTGTTTTATTGTTGCAAGCCCGGCAGACGTTTCCTGTCTCTCTGAATGCCTGTGCGCCGTCCGGCGTATGGCAATATTTTTTGGGTTATGTTTTTAAAACGTGTTGTAAAACATATTTATTGTATATTCTTCAAAAAAAATTTTTTGCAGCTTTTGATTATATTCGCATTCAAATTCTTATTAAAATGACGAACCAATTAAAAATCATTATGGCTACCGCGACCATTTTCGCAGGCGCCTCGCTGCTGACTTTCTCCTCTTGCAACAACAAAAACTATGCCAATTTTGATGACAGATTTGCTGAATATCCCACATATTCCGGGTCGGATCTTGAATTGTCTGTTGACAATTCAGGAACTCATTTCCGTTTATGGAGCCCGGAAACGGATAAAGCAGAAGTCAATATTTATGACGAAGGTTCAGGCGGAGAACCGGTCATGACCATTCCAATGGAATTTCATAAGGAAAACGGGACATGGACAGCTTCAGTTCCGGAACAACTTTATGGCAAATTCTATACTTTCAGAGTTCAATCCGACGGCAGATGGCTAGATGAAACCCCCGGAGTCTGGGCAAAAGCTGTGGGGGTCAACGGCAAACGGGCCGCAATCATTGATTTTTCCCTGACTAATCCTGACGGGTGGGAGAACGACCGAGGACCGGAAGTGAAGAATTTTACGGATGTGATAGTCTACGAAATGCATCACCGCGATTTTTCAATGCATCCCTCTTCGGGAATTGAAAATAAGGGTAAATTCCTCGCACTCACCGAAAAAGACACCAAAAGCCTTCTTGGCGACAAAACCGGCATCGAGCATCTGAAGGAATTGGGAATTACCCATGTGCATATCCTCCCTTCATATGATTATAATTCAGTCGATGAAACACGCCTTCAGGACAATGTCTATAACTGGGGCTACGATCCTCAGAACTATAATTCGCCGGAAGGATCATATTCCACAAATCCTGAAGACCCCTCTGTCAGAATTCGCGAAATGAAAGAGATGATTAAATCTCTTCATGACGAGGGCATCGGTGTTATTATGGACGTGGTGTATAACCATACTGCTGAAAACGATGGCTCCAATTTCTCTCTGACAGCTCCCGGATATTATTACCGTCATCGTGAAGACGGCTCTTATTCCGACGCTTCAGGCTGTGGAAACGAAACCGCTTCCGAACGTCGGCAGATGTCTGAATATATTGTTAATTCTGTGAAATATTGGGCTGATGAGTACCATATCGACGGTTTCCGGTTCGACCTTATGGCTATTCATGACATAGAAACCATGAACCGGGTGGCAAAAGAACTGAAAGAGATAAATCCCGACATTTTTGTCTATGGTGAAGGATGGACAGCCGGTGATTCTCCATTACCGGTTGAAAGACGTGCCCTTAAGGAGAATGTGGCCCGTATGCAGGATATTGCAGTTTTCTCCGATGATCTTCGTGATGCTGTGAAGGGACATTTCACGGATGCTTCCGACCGTGGATTTGCCACCGGAAAACCTGGGAATGAAGAAACCGTAAAAATCGGCATAGTGGCAGCAACCGCCCATCCACAGGTGGATTATTCAAAAGGAAATAATTCTAAATTCGCATATGCCTCATCTCCGGAAATGATCGTGAACTACGTGTCATGCCATGACGACCTTTCCCTCACTGATAAACTGCGACATTCTATGCAAGGTGAACCGGAACAGAATATGCTTGAGGCTGCAAAACTTGCCCAGACAATAGTTTTCACTTCCCAGGGGACTCCTTTCATGTTTGCCGGTGAAGAAATATTCCGCGATAAGAAGGGGGTGCATAATTCCTACAACAAACCCGATTCCATCAATGCCATCGACTGGGCAAACAAATCTAAATATCGTGATCAGTTCGATTACTATAAGGGACTTATAACTCTACGCAAAGCTCATCCTGCTTTTAGGATGACATCTGCAGAAGACATCGCCAAACATCTGGTCTTTGATGAAATCGATTCTGAAAAGACGCCTAATCTTATCTCCTATACCCTTAAAGATCACGCCAACGGCGATCAATGGGAAGAAATCAGGGTTGTATTTAACGGTGCTTCAAAACCTCAGTCGGTAAATATTCCGTCCGGTCAATGGAAAATTGTGGCCATGAATGGAAAAATCGATCCTGAAGGTAACCTGGGCACCTCTAAGGGGGGTGAAATCACCCTTAATCCATATTCGGCTTTGATTCTTTCAAAATAATTTTATTAAATTTGCATTTCCGTTCAACAAAAATTAGTTATGAAAAGATTTTGTTTAACTTTTGCAACTGCAGCTTTGCTGATGGGGCAATCTCTAACAGCCTTCGCAGACATCAATGGAAACGGCTATTACAGGGTCCGCAACTACGGCACTCAGCGATGGGCCAATCTGGTTGACGACAAAGGTTCTATCGATGTCAATGCTAATTCTGCCGATCTTCATTCCCTGCAGCTTCTGAAAGATACAGAAACTATCCTTAGTGATCCGGGGTCGGTGGTTTATATTTCAAATCTTTCCGGCTCTGAATATAACGTGGCGACCCAGGGCACAAGCGTGCAAAGCCTTCTGGGTTATCCCGTTTACCTCCGCACCAACGGTTCAGCCAATGGTCAGTCTCTTTATATGATCTATGGCAAGTATCAGGGTTATACGAAATATATCGCCGACGGTGAGGCTGTCACTTCAAAAGAACAAGGCCGGGCCACAATAAATGTGTCTGACATGAACTCGAATCTCGTTAAATGGCAGATCCTTCCGATTGAGACAACCGGCGACAACTTTTTCGGCCCGAAACCTTCACTGACTGTCGACGGCAAAATGTATGCTCCACTGTTCGCTTCTTTCGCCTATTCAATTTATACTCCGGGCACAAAGGCTTACTATATAGGAAGAACCGGATACGGAATGGCTGAAATGATCGAAATAACAGGCGCAGTGCCCGCAGGAACTCCGGTTATTTTCGAATGTGTCGGAAATAACGCTTCCGACAACAGGGTTAAACTGGAATACGAAGAAACTGCAATCCCGAATAACTCCCTGCGTGGAGTCTACTTTGACTATTCAAGTTCAAGCAGAACTAACCGTACTGCCTACAACCCGAAAACCATGAGGATCCTTGGCAAGTGTTCCGACGGGTCTCTCGGTTTTATCACTGCAAATATTGAATACATCCCGTCAAACACTTCTTATCTTGTGGTGCCTGAAGGATCGGCTCCGGAATTAAAATGTGTATCCACTTCCGAATATGAAGCTAACCTTCCGCAAATATCGGAACAGATTTATGCAATCGGTTCGATGAACGGCTGGAATTTCTCCGACGGCTCTTATAATCTTCTACCGCAGGATCAGAACACTTACGCCGGTTCTTTTGAGATCCCGGCTCCATCATCCGATGATAAAAACGTTTATTTCAGGATATACACAAATCTGGAAAATAACGACAGATTCTCACTTGGAGCGTGGGGAAGCGGAAATGTCAATGTTAACGTCTCTGAAACCACTCCTTACGTAGGCAATTTTGCACCCGGAAGCCTTAATTCATGGGTTCTCCCTAATTGGAATGGCGGAGTTGTCACCATGTCTTTCAATCTTCAGACACTGGCCATGAAATTCTCCTTCGACCTCTCCTCAGGTGATGATCCTTCCGGTGGTGATGATCCTTCCGGTGGTGACGACCCTTCCGGTGGTGATGACCCTTCCGGTGGTGACGATCCATCCGGTGGTGATGACACCGGAGTGGAAACAATTGCTTCAGCCTCCGGTTTGCAGTTCAGCAATGGAGTGGTAATTTCCGAAGGAAAATCACCCATCACAGTTATGAATCTTGCCGGACAGACTGTGGCTCAGGGATCTGGCGGCAATCTCGACATCAATTACCTTCCAAAGGGGATTTATATCATCATCTCTGACGGCAAAACATTAAAGATTGCGAAATAAGATTGCAGAAATGCAATAACGGCAACAGGACATTCCCTTAGGAATGTCCTGTTCTTTTCTTTATGAAAGTGTCCTTAAATCCCGGATTATAAAACTGTCATTCCGATCAGCCTGTCGGCTCTGGAACCCGGTGTCCTGAGGAAAACCTTCACTAAATATTCGTTGCTTGTTTCATATTTATTTCCCTCTATAGGAGCGGGCTCCGGAATACCTGTGGAATGAGGCACAACCACATACTGATAATTATAGCTCCCTTGCTTTATCGGGATGGAGCCGTGATATTTACCGTCGTTGAAATCATAGGTCATCTTGTTGATACGGTTATACCGATTTAAGATGAAATCCCCGTCAACATAGATGTCGGCACCGGCTATCTGGGGTGCGTCGAGGGTGAAATGAACCGTCACATAATCGGCTCCAAGATCCGGATCTGTGGAATTATATTCATCGATTTTGAAACGTCCGTGTTGTGTCCGGTCATATATATATTCTCTTTCATCCCTCATACCGTCTTCTGCAAGCCAGGCATGCCAGTTTGAGCCTCCGAATTTCACAGAGTCTACATGCATCCCCGGATAGTCGGCCCTGACCGTTTCAAACCTCCTGTATTCGTTTCCCGCTTCAAAAACCAGATTCATGTCATGGTCGAATATCACCTTTCCTCCTTCCACCCGCATTGGATGACTTATTGTCCTCATGGTTTCCGGCCGGTTGTTCTGCTCCACGGTGATTATCAGATCCTGATATGGATTTATATTGGAAGAGGCATCCACTGCAAGATTAATTTGCTGGTACTCAGTATTGAATCCTTTGTCAGTACGCGACGTCTTGCCACCGGCCACTCCGGTACTGTTTTCTGTCACTGCAAAACGTGCCTGCAATATTATCTCGTCCGGATCATTCTCGGGATATACCTGTAAAAGATAGTTGCCGGAACTTATCACGGGAAGGTCGGCATTCGGTATTTCTATGTTATAGTTCACATAATGAATATAAGTATTGGAAGAATAGGCATAGTCTGTCACTTCCGCCTCATTGAAACCGGCTATATATTCCGATTCCATCAGGCGGGAAGGTTTCCAGTCGGCGTTGCAATGGATAAGCTTATATCGAAGATACTCATGCTCCTCTCCGATTATGTCGAAATTAATGAATAGTCTGTCTTGAGAGCCTAATCTTACAATAGGAGGAGCCATAAAGAAATCGGGGTTTTTCACCTGTAATGTCTTGACATCATCACGGAAAATTCCTGTGCGTGTATCATTCTCTGCAGAATAAACTGTTATGGCTCCTAAAATTATTAAAAAAAGGAATCCTATGATTTTTTTCATAAAATGTGGAGAATATTGTTCTTACCAGTTTATCGGTGTTTTCCCATGTATTTTCAAGTATTCATTGGCTTTGGAAAAATGCTTGTTGCCGAAAAATCCCCGGTGGGCCGATAATGGCGACGGATGAGGGGAAGTCAGGACCAGATGACGGCTGCGGTCGATTTTGCTTCCTTTATTGATTGCGTGGGAACCCCATAATATAAAGACGAGATTCTCTTTGTCACGGTTTAAACACTCCACGACTGCATCGGTAAAAGTTTCCCAGCCAATTCCCGAATGAGAGGCTGCCTCTCCCTCCCTTACCGTGAGAGAGGAATTCAGTAGCAGAACACCTTGGTTTGCCCATCGTGTCAGATCTCCGGTTTGCGGGAAGGGAGCTCCTGTGTCATCACTTACCTCTTTAAAGATATTTATGAGTGAAGGTGGCATTTTCACACCGGGATTAACAGAAAAACAAAGACCGTTGGCTTGTCCGGCTCCGTGATAAGGATCCTGGCCGATTATCACCACTTTTGTCTGATCAAACGGACAGGCATCAAACGCCGCAAATATATTTTTTCCGGCCGGATAGATTTTACCGGGATGAGCTGCATATTCATTTCTAACTTTATCAGTCAGCTCTTTGAAATACTTCTTTTCGAATTCATCGGCAAGTTCACTCTTCCAGCCGTCTTCTATCCTTACCATCCTTATATCTTTTATTAAAACATTTATCTTTCGCCAGTATAAAGCCAAGCCTTAATTTGATGGGGTTATTCTATCCCAAAAACCTTTATCGTTAAAAAATGCAGATCCTCATCAAATTGTAAAGTTCGTAAAAAATGGCTAACTTTGCAAAAAGAAAGCAAGACCTCGTCTTGCAGCCTGTCTCCATAGTTCAATGGATAGAATATCGGATTCCGGTTCCGACGATTACGGTTCGACTCCGTATGGAGATACTCCTTTCAATCCTCAAGACGCTTTCAATCAGTCTCTTGAGGATTTTTGCCTTAATTATCACCTCCGCTTCTTTTATTTCCATTAACATAATTATAAAATATTTTAGGAAGAAAACCGGAAAAATATCTTAGAAATCATGATAAGGATTAAATATTTGATTTTGTGTTTATTTGTTTTTTTATTGGGATTGTCTGCTTGCAGCAAAGAAGAACCGGGAATCAATGAAGAACCGGATCCGGATCATTATGACACTCCGGAATTCTATTCCATAGAATATGATTTCAGCAAAAAAAGGATAAATCAGGTTCAACGTCCGGAATTTAAGGAGAGTTTTGAGAATAACAGTGACCGGATAATCCCAATATCCATCTTTCCTTATTTACATCAAGGATCGGTGGAATTTACAATGGGGGAAATAGATAATTTTTTAGATGGATTAGAATGTGAAGTTCCTGTTCCGGATTATGAAAATGATGCTTGGAGCGAAACTCAAACAAAACCATTAAAAACTGTTTTTGGAGAAACAACTTCATTTAATCCCTTTAATGGGAATGTTTCTTTTACAATAAATGCAGATCCTTGGGAAACCATAAAGTATAGCTTTATATTAACTTTCAGTGAATTAACCGTTCCTTTTAAAGCCATTTTCATAGGAAGCAATTATGGTGTTGAATATAGTTGCTCAGGAATTCTTACAATAAAGGTCCCAATAAATTGTGAAATTAAAATTGAAGATATAGGATCTTAATAAAATAGAATTGAAATTCTATTTACGACATAGGTTACTGATATTGTCTTTACTCTGCTTTGTCTCAAATATCATGGGACAAAACAATCATTTTATTGTTGCCGATTCTATTAGCAGATTGCCATTGCCCAATGCTTCTTTATTCGATCAAAAAGGTAATTTATTAGGAATTTGTAATAGCAATGGGAAAACGCCATATATCTCTACTTCCAATCTTCCTGTGACTGTAAGATATATGGGGTTTAAGGAAAAAGAGATTGCAAATTTAAACCAAGATACTGTTTTTCTTCAGGAAAATTACTTTGAACTGCCGGAAGTGGTTGTAGCCACACGCCAGAAAAGTATTTTACACATGTTGGCCTATGTACGGGAGTATTCATCCTTAACCACATACACCGACACTATCTTCCTTTTTAGAGAAAAGATGGTGGATTTCATGGTGCCTCATGATAGGAAAATGAAATATCGAGGGTGGACCAAACCTCGGATTTTAAGCTCTAAGTCTTATTATCATTTCAGAAATTCAAAAGGATTGGACAGTGTGAGCGATGAATGTGACCATCATTTTTCATGGTCTGATTGGATTGGTGTGAATCCGCAAATGCAGATAAATAGAAAACTGAAAGGAACTGAAATTGGAACCGACACTTTAAAAGGGAAATATAGCCACTCGGAAATTTGGAATAAAAACAAAGATAAAATCATTGTAGATATCAATGTTTTAGCTGACTCAACTACACGAAGATGGGTTCCGGATATAGGAGGTTATTTCAAAGACAATATAGACTTTGAAAATTTTAAAGTTCATTTCAGCTATGATAATGTCACAGGTGATCTTCTTTTGCCAAATGACCTCACTAATTATTCTTTCAATATAGAATCGGTTGGAAGAGGCCATTCTCTTTTTCGGTTTAACCGTCAGGACGAAGATTATTTTGTCAGCACTTATGCTGAAGTTTATTTTCTTGACAAGGAATTTATTTCTCTAAAGGAAGCTAAAAAATGGGAGAAACATGATTTCAATTCTGATGAGATCGAAATTTATGAAGCCTATGAAGCTCCGGAACTTCAGCCACATATTCTTTCTCTTATGGAAAGGGTAGAAAATATAGATAAACAACAGATTATTCTTTCCCGGAAAGATGATCCGCGCTTTCGATATGAACGAAGGAGGATTAACAATTTTTCTTTGGGAAACAGAATTCTCAATATGGTTAAGGGAATGACAGGTATTTCTTATTATAAATACAATAAAAAAAGAAAAAAGGATTGGAAAGAATTCCGGGATAAATGGAATGAAAAACGAAATTCCGATAAGAAATAACACCTGAACTATAGATTTGAGTGAATTCGTCTAAATAAGGAATTAAAATTTTTGAATTCAAAATAAAAAATTATGCCGTGACTGAATAAGCATATGAAAGAAATAGCTTATTTTAAGTTAAAATCCAAAAATATTTTATAAATCTATATGCAATAAATAATTTTTTTATATTTTTGCATCGTTGACCGAAGCAGAAGCCCGGTCTGGGTTATGCGGGAGGGTCAGCAAGACATTTTGGAAAAGCGTTTACCAAAACGCATCTTCTTGACGACTTGAAATCTGGAAAATTTCTAATCTCAGTCAAGGATGTGGCACGG
>JAFLTN010000054.1 GCA_022510445.1 Muribaculaceae bacterium
TGACGGGAAGCCGGAGAGGAATTATGATAGGTTAGTTTGCTTATTAGTTTACTTTCCATTCGATCACACCGCCACTCTTGCCTTCCTTAAGTTTAGCTGTGACGCGGAGATCGGTAGTGGTAACGGGTTCGAATTCCACGTGATTGTATTTGTCTTTTTCAACACCATATGGAGTGGTGGCCTTCACAGGCTGCCATTTGTTGTCGGATGTCTTATAGGCAAGTTCCCAGCTTTCGGGAGCATCGTAATCAACATCGTAATGGTCGAAGGCGAGCCAGTAAATATCGACGTTGCTTACAGTTGTAGGTTCATCGAAACGATAACAGATGTTTTCAGGCGTTCCCTCGCGTAGCCACCAGTAATGGTAAGGCTTGGAATTGTCGGCACTTGACTTCGGTTCCCAACGGTCGTTATAGCCCCAGGCCCAGCTTAGGTTGGAAGTGGCAGCCGGCTTGTCAGAGTTAGGCATTGTCGGTTCGCTATACATCTGCGCCTTGCTTGCAAGTGTGGGCTCAGGATTCGGGAAGGCGTAATCGGCAGATTCGGCAACCCAAACTTCCATATTGTCGGCACCACGGTTATTCCATGTGCAATAAGGTATGGCAGTCAGTTCCACTTCGGAAACGGAACCGTCGAGTGCTACCTTACCACCTTTAGTCGAGAGAGTCATGACGCCATTAAGCAATTCGGGACGATAGTTTTCAGCAAAAGAGGCGTCGGCAGGTATAAATTTATCGAAAACGAGGCTGTCAGTCTGATCCTGACCTTCTAAGCAATACATGATCGGGCCACGCTGCAGAGCGATACGTCCACGGTCATCTTCCACATTTTCGTTAGCCTTTACTCTTCTTACCTCCATAGGGAGGGAGAGTTCCACCTTATCACCTTTCTTCCAGTTCCTTTTGATAGTGGCGTAACCGTTACCGGTCATCACATCAGCCTTCTTACCGTTAACCTTCACTTCGTAACCTTTTGACGGTGCGGAGGCAAAGCTGTAAAGATCAGTAGGGACAGGGGAATTCTCTGCCCACCCCGGAATTCTGAGACGGAGGGCGAATTCAGATTCATTTTCCGGATCAACGGAAATGGCAACGTCGCCCTTCCAGGGGAAATCTGTGGTCTGCGTTAGTTTTACCTTATTATTATCCGTAAGGATGTCGGCGTCACTCTGAATGTAAAGGTTCACGAGGAGGTCGTCGCCCTGGGTGGCGTAAACATACTGAGGAACACTGGCGATGAAACGGGTCACATTTCCGGGACAGCAAGCGCATCCGAACCATGCCTGGCGTTCATGTTCACCCATTGACTCAAGCGGGTTGTCGTAGAAGAAACGGTCGCCGGAAAGAGATACTCCCGAAGGCACTCCATTATATAAAGCCCTCTCATAGACATCGGCATATTTTGCATCGCCGGTAGCGAGGAACATACGGTAGTTCCAATAGACATTCGCAATGGCGGCACAGGTCTCACAATAGGCTGTATGATTCACTAATTCGTAATTGGGACCGAACCCTTCACCCTGCGGACGGCTTCCGATACCTCCTGTGATATATAATTTCTTAGAGGCCATGTTGTCCCAGATTCTTTCGAGAGCTTTGAAATAAGCAGTGTCGTTTGTGAGGGAAGCGACATCAGCCACTCCGGAATAAAGATATCCGGCACGCACAGCATGTCCTACTATCTCATCCTGATCGAGGATAGGCTTGTGATCCTGGGAATATTCGCTGAGACGGTGGCCGTCGGTGCCACGACCCGTTTCCTCTACAAAGTATTTTGCAGTGCGGAGATATTTATCGTCACCTGTCACCTTATATAATTTAGCGAGGGCCATTTCGACGATGGGGTGACCGGAAGGACGGTGAATCTGTCCCTCTTCCGGGCCGAATACTTCACAAACGAGGTCGGCGTTTTTAATAGCGACATCGAGAAGCGAACGTTTACCTGTGGCGAGGTAGTGGGCCACGGCTGCTTCATACAGATGGCCGGAATTATAAAGTTCGTGGCTATTAATTTTATCCCAGCGCCCTTTGCCCCACCAACCTCTGAGCCGTTCTGCCTTATTGGTGACACAAGTGGTGAGATAGCCGTCAGGTTCCTGGGCTAAAGCTATAAGATTTATGACACTGTCGAGATAGTTGTCGAGTTTGGGGTCGTATTTCACAGCGAGAGCATAGGAAGCTCCTTCAATAATTTTGTAAGGGTCGGTGTCGTCAAAAGAGAAATCGCCCTGGTGCTCACCTTTTATGAGCCCTGCAGCAAGGGCGAAATTATCGAATCTGCCATTTTTCTCACATTCACTAAAAGCAGAAGGGATAGATACCTTACGGTTAGTTTCAATTCTGGGAGCCCAGAAACCGTCATTGATATGAACTTGTGTAAATGCCACTTCCTTTACGGGAGCATCGGGGGCATCATATTTTTGAGAATGGCTGCAAGCCGATGCCGACAAAAGGATACCTAAACAAGGGAGTAAATTATAATATGAGAGTTTCATGATATGGGTTAATAATGTTGGAGGCAAAGTTAAAATATCTTTAAAAATAAAAAAAGCAAAACTGTCTAATAAGATGAAAAGATTGTCTAAACAGAAAATAAAGAAGGAAACGGAGAGGGCAATGAGGCTTGGAGAGTTGTTAGTTCAGGTGGTTTCGCGGTTAGAGAAACAGGGTTAATGAAAGAATTGTCTAAAGGATAGAAGGATTGTCTAAATTAAGGGAAGAGGGAAGGAATTAGACAATTTTACACTCCTTTTATACATATTTATACAATTTGTTAATCGGTTTAAGTTAATTTTGCAGCCGTGAAGAAAGCAGACTCCTCTTTATCAAACAGTTGGGGCCTTAAATGAAATACAAACACTTAAAAGCTATACACTATATCATGAAAATTCTATCAACAGTCTTAACGGGCAGCCTTTTGGTTTTCGCGCCTCTGACACTTACAGCAAAAGAGAAAACATTGGCTTCGCCCGACGGAAAAATCATTCTGACAATAAGCGAAAATACGGATAACGGAGTGGAAATTTCGATTTCCGACGCCGGGAAGACACTTTTAAATCCGTCACCTGTCAATCTTGACATAAGAGACTCCAAAAGAGGGAAAATCAAATCATTTTCAAAGGTAAAAACTACCGATGAGATGATTACCGCCCCATTTCATCACACTCCTGAATTTCAAAATCTGTATAACGAACTGACTGCAAAACTTGATAACGGCCAGTCAATAGAATTCAGAGTCTTCAACAACGGAATAGCCTATCGCTACACTACACAAGGAAAAGGAGAAAACATAGTCGACAATGAAGTCATAGAGCTGAATCTACCGGACGATCCAAAAGTCTATCTGTCACATTCCACCAACGAGAAAAATCCGGTGGCTATGGCTTTTCAGAACAGATATTCCGTGACCCCGCTTTCTTCAGCCGATCCTCTCTTAGCCTTTCTGCCTGCGACTGTGGATTATGGCAACGGCCTTAAAATGACAATCTTAGAGAGTGATGTGGAATCTTATCCGGGCATGTTTGTCCGGGCAGATTCTATTTCCGGCAAGCTTAAAGGAGTTTTCGCCCCCTACCCTTCCAAGACTGATTACTACAGGTGGAGAAAACAGGAATTTGTGACAGGGACGGAGGATTATATCGCCAGGACACAAGGTGAACGGACCTATCCATGGAGAATTTTCGCAATAACCGGGAAAGACACTGAAATGCCGGTGAACAATTTAGTTTATGCCTTGGCCTCACCTTCAAGAATAGACGATATAAGCTGGGTCAAGCCCGGTAAGTCAGCATGGGAATGGTGGAACGACTGGGGTCTTCGTGGAGTACCTTTCAAAGCCGGCATCAACAATGAAACCTACAGATATTTCATAGATTTCGCGGCCAAAAACGGCATAGAATACGTAGTGCTCGACGAAGGATGGTATGTCCCTGAGAGCGGTGACATGCTTACCACCATACCTGAAATAGACCTTCCGATGCTTGCCGCCTATGCAGAGGAGACAGGCGTGGGCCTATGGCTCTGGACCGTGTTCAATGTACTTGATTCACAGCTTGAAGAAGCCTGCAAGAAATATTCAGAAATGGGGATCAAAGGTTTCAAGGTGGATTTTCTTGACAGGAACGACCAGGCAGCTGTGGATATGACCTACCGGATATTGGAGGGCGCCGCTAAAAACAATATGATGCTCGACCTTCACGGATTCTATACCCCTACAGGTTTCAACCGGACTTATCCGAATGTAGTGAATTATGAAAGTGTATTCGGAATGGAGGAGATGAAATGGAGCTCTCCGACAGTCGACATGCCGGAATACGACGTGACTTTCCCCTTTATCAGACTAATGGCAGGCCCTGTAGACTTTACTCCGGGAGCAATGAGAAATGCGACAAGACAAGATTACCAGCCGATTTATTCAAATCCCTTGAGCCAGGGCACAAGGACTCACCAGATGGCACACTATATTGTTCATGACACACCCTTCACCATGCTTGCGGACTCACCATCAAATTATATTGAAAATCAGGAGTGTACAAACTTCATTACTTCGGTGCCTTCCGTATTTGACGAAACCAGGATATTAGACGGCGAGCTCGGTGAATATATCGTGACCTTACGGAGGGATGGTGACAACTGGTTCATCGGTGGAGAGACCGACTGGAACCCGAGAGATTACACGCTTGATTTCTCATTCTTGCCTGAGGGTGAAGAATATGAAGTGACACTCGTAACCGACGGAATCAATGCAGACAAACAGGCCGAAGATTATAAATTTGAAACCTTCAAGGCAAATTGCAAGACCCGCAAACCTTTGAGGATGGCATCCGGAGGAGGTTTTGTTGGGAAGGCGAAGAAGATATAAGCGAGGTCAATAGCAGAAGTATGTCAAAATTAAGAAACTTTATATTTGCAGTGCCGGTGATATGGGCAGCGAATGTAGCTGCTGATGTGGCTTATAACACTCCGGGAGCCTTGAATCCCATAATCCCCGGTTATTTTGCAGATCCCACCATAAAGAAATTCGGTGACACATATGTTTGTTTCGACGGAAGGACAGAGAGAGTATATGTAAACGGCAAACTTGTGAGCGAAAAAGACTTACAATTGCTTGTAAAACCCGTACAATTTGTAACTTTGGGAAGAAATGCAGAAAATGAATGGCCATTCACCGGCTATCTCCATTCTCTTGATTTCTGGGATGAATTTATCCCTTACGCTTCCAATTGAAAGAAAAAATTTAACGGAAGGCATCAGGAATGATGTCGTCACAACCAAAAATACATCATGAAAAAAACCATTGCAACCCTTCTCTTGCTCCCGTCTATTCTCCCGGCGTGGGCAGAAAAACCGAAAGCAGCCCATGGCTATCCCATAGATCCGGTGCCTTTCACTTCAGTGAAGGTTAACGATGATTTCTGGGGTCAAAGACTCAAGGCAAGCCGTGAGGTCACAATTCCCCTTGCATTCAGCAAATGTGAAGAAACCGGAAGATATGAAAACTTTGTGAAAGCCGTCAATCCTTCCGACACTATCACTGTCGGAGGTTTCTCTTTCGACGACACCGACGTTTACAAGACCATTGAAGGGGCAAGCTATCTTCTTCAGACTTATCCGGACCCGAAACTTGAGGCATATATCGACAGCGTCTTAGTTATTGTGGCAGCTGCTCAGGAACCCGACGGTTATCTCTACACTTCGCGAACCATGAATCCGAAGCATCCTCACGAATGGGCCGGTTCAAAGCGTTGGGAAACAGTTGAAATCCTCAGCCATGAATTTTATAACCTCGGACATATGATCGAGGGAGCCATAGCTCATTACCAGGCTACCGGGAAAAGGAATTTCCTTGATATCGCGATTAAATATGCCGACTGCGTATGCCGAGAGATCGGAGACAATCCGGGTCAGGTAGCCAGAGTTCCGGGACATCAGATAGCAGAAATGGCACTTGCCAAGCTTTATCTTGTGACAGGCGACAAGAAATATCTTGACCAGGCAAAATATTTCCTTGACAAACGCGGCTACACATCCCGCAAAGATGAATACAGCCAGGCTCACAAGCCTGTTATCGAACAGGATGAGGCAGTAGGACACGCAGTAAGGGCCGCTTATATGTATGCCGGGATGGCAGATGTGGCTGCTCTCACGGGCGATTCTGCCTATATCAAGGCAATAGACAGGATCTGGGACAATATCGTTGGAAAAAAATATTACATAACCGGGGGTATCGGAGCCACAAGCAACGGAGAAGCCTTCGGAGCCAATTATGAACTTCCGAATATGTCGGCATATTGTGAAACATGTGCAGCAATCGGGAATGTCTATGTGAACCACCGGCTGTTCCTCCTTCACGGAGACTCGAAATACTATGATGTACTGGAACGTACGCTTTACAACGGACTTATCTCCGGAGTTGCCCTTGACGGTGGAAGTTTCTTTTATCCGAATCCTCTTGAATCAATGGGTCAGCATCAGCGCCAGCCATGGTTCGGATGCGCTTGCTGTCCGTCGAACATAGCACGCTTCATTCCTTCTCTGCCAGGTTATGTATATGCAGTGAAGGGAGAGGACGTATATGTGAATTTATATATGTCTAATACCGCAGATCTTGATGTCAACGGCAAAGAGGTGGTTATTTCCCAGGAATCTGATTATCCCTGGAACGGCAACATCAAAGTAACGGTCGACAAGAACAAGGCCGGACTTTTCGACTTGAAACTCAGGATACCGGGTTGGGTTAGAAACAAACCGGTGCCGAGCGATCTTTACACTTATGCCGACGGAAAACGTCTGAATTATTCCGTGACTGTCAACGGTATTCCGGCAGACGGAGAACTCACTCCCGACGGATATTATACCATCAGCAGAAAGTGGAAGAAAGGAGATATAGTCAACCTTCATCTCGACATGGAACCACGTGTTGTGAAAGCAAACAGCAAGGTAGAGGCCGACAAAGGACGTATCGCGGTTGAAAGAGGCCCTATAGTTTACTGTGCTGAATGGCCTGACAATGATTTTGACGTGCTCAGCATCTTTGTAAATCAGAAACCGCAGTTCACAGTGAAAGAAAAACCTGAACTGCTTGAAGGTATAGTGGAACTTACTACCGACGGTCAGATATTAAGTTATGACAAAAACGGAAGGCTGGAAGTCAGAGACGTTAACCTGAACCTTATACCATATTACGCGTGGAATCACAGAGGAAGAGGAAATATGGCAGTATGGCTGCCGCAGGAACTGAGTGCGTCACGTCCTGTGCAGCAACCGACTCTTGCCTCTTCAAGCAAGATATCCTCTTCTGCCGATCTGCCCTCTCTTTCATCGCTCAACGACAGGCTCGTGCCTAAAGATGAAAATGACCGCTCAGTGCCCTATACTCACTGGTGGCCGGAAAAGGGCACAACGGAATGGCTATGCTATGAACTGCCGGAAACTACAACCGTGCAAAGTTCGACAGTCTATTGGTATGACGACAGCCCATGGGGAGGATGCCGTGTGCCAAAATCATGGAAATTGTATTATAAAGACGGAGAAGGCAACTGGCAACCTGTGAAGGGAGCAGACAAATATGGAGTCGAAAAAGGCTCAGCAAATACAGTAAACTTTGACCCGGTTTCAACACAATCAATGAAGCTGGAGATAGAATTGCCTGATGACAACTCAGCCGGTATCTTTGAATGGAGCCTTGACTAATTGATATAAAATTCTAAAATAAAATCTGCCCAGTTGATTACTTGGCAGATTTTCATTTAATTTGTAAATTGATTTAAAGAATTAATAGAATCAATCGAACTAACCTAACTAAACGAAACGATATGAACAGTAAAACAACCATGAACCATGCAGCCGACAACATCCGCATACTGGCTGCATCAATGGTAGAGAAAGCGAAATCGGGACATCCCGGTGGCGCAATGGGAGGAGCGGACTTTATTAATGTACTTTACAGCGAATACCTTGTATATGACCCGGCTGATCCGAAATGGAAAACGAGAGACCGGTTCTATCTTGATCCGGGCCATATGGCACCGATGCTTTATGCCCAGCTTGCACTTATCGGCAAATATACAACCGAAGAACTGAAAAACCTTCGCCAATGGGGCAGCCCGACAACAGGTCACCCGGAATTCGATATTGTCAGAGGAGTAGAAAACACTTCAGGTCCGTTGGGACAAGGACATGTATTTGCTGTGGGAGCAGCCATAGCTGCCAAGTTCCTTGCAGCACGCTCGGGAGATGAAGGATTCAACAAGGAGAAAATATATGCATATATCTCCGACGGAGGTGTGCAGGAAGAGATTTCACAGGGAGCAGGAAGACTTGCAGGACACCTTGGTCTCAACAATCTCATCATGTATTATGATTCAAACGATATCCAGCTTTCTACAGAAACAGCTGATGTAACTTCAGAAAATACAGCAGCCAAATATCGTGCCTGGGGATGGAACGTAACTGAAATAGACGGTCATGATGTCGACCAGATCCGTAAGGCTCTTGACTCAGCCATCGCTGAAAAGGAACGACCCACTCTCATTATCGGCAAGACTGTGATGGGCAAGGGAGCATTAAAGGCCGACGGCTCTTCTTATGAACGCAACTGCAAGACTCACGGAGCACCTCTCGGAGGTGACGCTTTCCGTAATACGGTATGCAATCTTGGTGGAAATCCGGATGATCCGTTTGTGATTTTCGATGACGTAAAGAAACTTTATGCCGACAGAGCCGAAGAGCTCAAGAAAATAGTGGCTGAAAGAAAAGCTGAAGAGAAAAAATGGGCCGACGCCAATAAAGAGAAAGCAGCCGAACTTGACTTCTGGTTTGAAAACAAGGCACCTAAGATCGACTGGAGCAAAGTTGTACAGAAAGAAAACGATGCAACGCGTAATGCCTCCGGAGCAGTGCTTGCAGAACTTGCCAAACAAGTGCCAAACATGATCTGCAGTTCAGCCGACCTTTCTGAATCAGACAAGACCATTTCCTTCTTGAAGAATACCCAGGCAATTAAGAAAGGAGACTTCTCCGGAGCCTTCCTTCAGGCCGGAGTAGCCGAATTAACAATGGCTTGCTGCTGTATCGGCATGGCACTTCACGGCGGTGTTATCTCTGCGTGTGCCACATTCTTCGTATTCTCGGATTATATGAAGCCTGCAGTCAGAATGGCTGCTCTTATGGAACTTCCGGTGAAGTTTATCTGGACTCACGATGCTTTCAGAGTTGGAGAAGACGGTCCGACTCATGAACCGGTTGAGCAGGAAGCTCAGATCAGACTGATGGAAAAACTTAAGAATCATCACGGAAGAAATTCGGTGCTTGTGTTGCGTCCGGCAGATTCCGAAGAAACCACAGAAGCCTGGAAGCTTGCCATGGAAAATGTCTATACTCCTACTGCTCTTATTCTTTCACGCCAGAACATCAAGAGCCTGCCCAAAGGTAATGTCTATGCTGCAGCAGCAAAAGGGGGTTATATAGTTGCCGGTTCGGATGAAAATCCAGATGTGGTTCTGATAGCCAACGGATCTGAGGTGTCCACACTTGTAGAAGGAGCTGACCTTCTTCGCAAAGATGGTCTGAAGGTAAGAGTTGTTTCCGTGCCATCTGAAGGCCTCTTCCGCACACAGCCTGCCGAATATCAGGAAATGATCATCCCGGCCGGAGTGAAACGGTTCGGACTCACAGCCGGACTCCCTGTCAATCTGTTAGGTCTGGTCGGAAACGACGGAAAGATCTGGGGTCTTGAATCATTCGGATTCTCAGCACCTTATACTGTGCTTGATGAAAAACTGGGATTCACACCTCAAAATGTCTATAATCAAGTGAAATCTTTATTCTAAAATCTTAAAAAATTCAAAACACGGGGCGAAATCTGGAAGCTTAATCCAGATTCCGCCCATTTTTTTTGATACAATTTTATAACTTGTTATATTATAGATACTTTTATTAAAACACAATTATTAAAATCTAATTTTTTAGCGTATTTAGAATGATTTTTTCATAAAAAAATAGACAATTTTGCCATCCTAAAGACGATAATTTTAGTTTTTTAGACAATATTCTTATCCTATAAATTTAAGATTTATTTACTTTGCCGCATAAAAAATTAACCTTCTTTACCAACCATGAGAACTGAGAGATTCCTCAGACTGTTGTTAATCATTTTTTTGCCGGTGATGTTAACACTGGGTACAGCTTGCAGCGATGATCCGAAAGCTGACCCTGATCCCGCGCCTAATCCCACTCCGAATCCGGATGATAATTCCGACATCGTCTCCATAGGTCCTCCGGAAGGAAAAGAAGTCTATATCCCCTATGAGCTTCGTGGCATGGATCTCTACGATAAAAACAGCCAATGGTACTGGGGCCGCACAAAATCCACGCAAGATGTGATTTTATTCTGGGCCAAAGGTTTCGGCGACGACCTTTCAAAAGCTCCGGCCCTTCAGGGAGAAAATATGCGTGTAGACGCTGAAAATCTTCTGGCAAAGGTGCAGGAATTCTATGATTTCTATTATAACGAACTGAAATTCGTAAAACCGGGAACTACAAAAGCCGACAGATACCGGATGATGGTGATGCTTGACTATTCATTGGAAGGCACAGCCTACGGCGGCACTTATGACAATGAAATAGGTGCTCTCTGGGTTGCTCCTAACCGTGTTCAGGATAAAAACATGAATGCAGTTGCTCATGAGCTCGGACACTCATTCCAGCTTCAGATAATGGCAGATAATGAAGGAGACGGCTGGGGCGGTTCAGGATTCTATGAAATGACATCACAATGGATGCTCTGGCAAGTAAATCCTAAGTGGACTGATGAAGAACGTTATCATTTCGATGCATTCAAAGATTTGACCCACAAGGCTTTTCTCCATGTAGAGAATATTTATCATTCACCCTATGTTATTGAATTCTGGGGAGAGAAACATGGTCTTCCATTCATCGCCGAACTGTTCCGTCAGGGCAAAATCGGTGAAGATCCCGTGAGGACATATATAAGGGCCACCGGTATCGATCAAGAGAGATTCAATGATGAGATGTGGCATAACTACGCACGTCTCGTGAATTTTGACATCGACCGTGTCAG
This sequence comes from Muribaculaceae bacterium, assembly GCA_022510445.1. Taxonomy (GTDB): domain Bacteria; phylum Bacteroidota; class Bacteroidia; order Bacteroidales; family Muribaculaceae; genus Lepagella. The sequence continues at coordinate 11,080 of JAFLTN010000054.1, forward strand.
GCAATATACCCGTCAGCTGACCAAAGGATGGCATACTCAGCTGTCTGATGCCGGTGATGGCTGGAAAAGGATAGCCAAGTCAAACGCTCCGGAATCTTACGGTTTCAATATCATTCCTCTCACAGTGCCGGGAGCCGGAGAGACCCTTAAGATTGAATTCAAGGGAGAAGCAGATGCTCCCGGATATGTCAGCACGGCCAGGCAGCTCGCCGGCTGGAGATACGGTCTCGTGGCTGTAGATTCCAATGATAAGGAAATCTATGGCGAAATGATGAAGGATAAGGAAGGCACATTGGAATTCACGGTTCCCGAAGGAACGACAGTAAGAAATCTTTGGCTGGTGGTGATGGGAGCCCCGACAGCGCATATACGCGAGATGGCAGACCAATGGCCTTATTCGATAAAAACCACCAATCTGTGATAAATTGAATTAAAAACAAACCTAATATTAATGATAAACTCTTAGCTCATGAAACATTACAATCCCTGGAAATTCCAGGCATCGAATTTTCTAAGAGGCGGCCTATGCCTGGCATTGGCATTAGGCGCCGGAGTGGGGAGCGCTTACGCATCGGGTGGGCCTGAACCGGCTCCAGCTGCTGCTCAGCAAGCGCAGACTATGACAGTTAAAGGTACAGTTTTAGACCATGAAGACGAGCCCGTTATCGGTGCAAGTGTCATGTTGAAAGGTACTTCTACCGGTACTGCCACAGACATCGACGGAAATTTCGTAATTAATGCTCCCGCAAACGGAACACTCATTGTTAGATATGTGGGATATGTTGCGAAAGAAGTAGCCATCAATGGCCAGAAAGAACTCGAAATCAAATTGCAGCAAGACAATACTTCACTTGATGAAGTTATCGTCGTCGGTTACGGTGTTCAGAAAAAAGCTACCCTTACCGGTTCCGTATCATCGGTGGGAGGAGAAGACATCAAAAAAGTGTCTGCAGCCAACCTTTCAAACACACTTGCCGGTAAAACTGCCGGTATCATCGCCAACACCCGATCAGGTGAGCCCGGTGAAGATGGCGCCACTATCACCATCCGTGGTAAAGGCACCCTCGGCGACACATCACCTCTCATCATCGTCGACGGTATTGCCGACCGTTCTTTCAGCCGTCTGAACCCCGACGACATCGAGAGCATCTCAGTGCTTAAGGATGCATCAGCTGCCATCTACGGTGCTCGTGCTGCAAACGGCGTTATCCTCGTGACAACAAAACGTGGTAAAGAGGGTAAGGTGAAAGTAAACTACAACGGTAGCTACACAATGGCACAGCCTACCAAGATTCCTAAGATGCTTAACTCGTATCAGTATGCCACCTATCGTAACGAGTATGATTCCGACCCGCGTCACGGAACCAGCGTCACCTTCGACGAAAACGCTTTGCAGCACTATAAAGACAGGGACGACCTTGACCGCTTCCCCGACACCGACTGGTGGGATGTGACAGCAAAAAAATGGGCAAGCCGCACAACCCACTCTCTTGCAGTGAGCGGAGGAAATGAGAAAGTATCATTCTATTCATCTTTCCAATACATGTGGCAGGATGCCCTCTACCGCAAGAGCGCACAGGATTACAGCCAGTTCCAGGTAACCAGCAATATCGATGCAAAGGTTTCAAAGGCTATATCTTTCAGCTTCGATATCCTCGGTCGTCAGGAAAAGAGGAACCGTGGTGTATTTGATACAGATTATCTCTTCGACAACCTGTTAAGAATATTCCCGGGTGCTGCTCCTTATTATTCCAACGGTCTTCCTCGCGTCGGCTACGACGGTATCACAAACAACTCTACAGTGATGGTTACAACCGCACCGGGTTACAACCGTTACACCTATAATATCATCAACCTAAAACCGAAGGTTCGTGTAGACTTCGACTTCATCACCAAAGGTCTGTATGCAGAGGCTTACGCTGCAATCGATATGGATTTCAATCATGGCAAGCAGCTCAGCCGTCCGTATGACCTTTATGCACTTGAAGACGGGGAATATGTCAACAAGCGTGACATGACAGGTCAGATCAGCGTAAACGACTGGAGTGACTATTCAACCAACCTTACATGGAATGTTCGTCTCGGCTACACCCGTTCGTTTGCCGAAGTCAACAACATCAACGCATTCGTGGCATACGAGGAGAACAAATATAATTACCACTCCCTCTCAGGCTACCGCACAAACTTCATCTCTGACCATATCGCCGACCTTTTCGCAGGTTCGGATGTTCCGGAAGATAAAGATAACAACGGTTATAGCGTAGCCACCTCACGCAGGAATGTCTTCGGACGTATCAATTATGATTACGACGGCAAATATCTGGCAGAAGTAACAATGCGTTATGACGGTTCAATGAACTTTGCAAAACACCATCGCTGGGGCTTCTTCCCCGCATTCTCAGCAGGATGGGTAATCAGTTCAGAGAAATTCTGGGAAAACGCATCAAAAGTTGTGAACTTCTTGAAAATAAAGGCATCTTGGGGTAAGATGGGTAATGATAACATTTCCCCTTACCAGTTCGTATCCCAATATAAGTTCCAAGATATCGGCGCTTACTTCGGATCGGGCGAAGACGGAAAGATCAACAAGGCTTTTGCTCTTTCAAGATTGGCTAACCCGCTCGTTACATGGGAATCAGCAAGAACCACCAATGTCGGTTTCACAGCCAATTTCCTCAACAATATGTTCTCACTTGACTTCGACTGGTTCCATTCAGTCCGTGAAGATATTCTTTGGTATAGAAATGCTTCTATTCCTTATTTCAGCGGTATGACCGATCTTCTTCCTGCTGAAAACATTGGAAAGGTCACCAATTCAGGTCTTGAGATCGTAGCTACTTACCGTGGCAATGCCGGTGACTTCACCTGGAATATCACAGGTAACTTCACCTACGCACGCAACAAGGTGAACTATATTGACGAAGCCAAATCAACTCCGGATTGGCAACGTCAGGAAGGCACTCCTATCGACGGCATGACCATCTACAAAGCTCTTGGCATCTATCAGACTCAGGAACAGATTGACAATACTCCCCATATAGCAGGAGCAACAGTGGGAGACCTCATCTTCCAAGACACCAACGGTGACGGTGTGATAACCTGGGACGACGCTATCCGCTATGATTATAGCCCGACACCGCGCATTGTCTATGGTTTCACACTCGCAGGCGAATGGAAAGGCATTGATATCAATGCGTTCTTCCAGGGTCAGGGACAGGCCAAAATGCTCGTAATGCCGACCATGAACATGGCCCTTGATTTCTATGAAGGCCGTTGGAGAAGCGGAAACACTCCTGAAGAGAATGCGAAGGCACGTTGGCCAAAGGCATTTGTTGGTCAGACTTACAGTGACCAGTGGAACGGTGTGGAATCATCATGGTTCCTCCGCAGCGTCAACTTCCTCCGTCTCAAGTCACTTGAAATAGGATATACCTTCCCGCGCAAATGGACTGCAGGAGCAGGCATCGACATGATCCGCGTCTATTTCAACGGAAGCAACCTCTTTACTCTTGACAACTACAAAATTGCTGACCCTGAAATCGGAAACGCAATCACAAGCTATCCGCTTCAGCGTAGCCTTACTTTCGGCGTAGGTGTAACATTCTAATCTTAATGCAATGAAACTTAAAAAATTATTTATATTACCGGCTTTAGCTGCATCCATGCTAAGCTTTACTTCCTGCACAGACATTCTGGATCAGGAACCACTGGATTCTTTCACAGACGATGCAGTATGGGGCGACTTACGTCTCGCAGAAGTTTATCTGAATGCCCAGTATGCTAATTTAATGCCCGAAAACGCAAAAGGAACACTCTTTGCCTGCTATACCGACGAGGTATATCACAAGCATGGATATGCTACCGAGAACTATACCCAGGGATATCTTTCTCCTGAGCAGAGCGGAATCGGCTGGGATGATACCACATGGGATCCATGGTATGATTACTACCGCTACATTAATAAAATTAATCTGTTCCTTGAAAGGATTGATGACGTGCCGGGTGATGACACTTACCGCGACACACTCAAAGGCCAGGGACTTTTCCTCCGTGCCTGGAATTATCATATGCTCTATGGTCTCTTCGGAAGAGTTGTGATAGTTGACCAAACCTATGATCTTGACCACGAATTCGGTGAGGAGGGACGTGCAGACCTCGACAAAGTTGCAGATTTCATTGTTAAAGACCTCGATGAGGCAGCCAAACTGCTTCATAATGCTGAATATGGTCCTTCAGATCTCGGTAGAGCTACCGAAGGCGCCGCACTCGCTCTCAAATCAAGAGTTCTTCTCTGGAAAGCCAGCCCGCTTTTCGGAACCCCATCCAGAGAGAAATGGCAGGCAGCTGCTGACGCTGCAAAAGCTGTCATAGATCTCAATCAGTATTATCTAAGGCCGGTTAACAATTCCGAGGAATATGCCGCCCTCTTCTTTGACACAAACAACCCTGAGGTTATCTTCGAAAAGATCTATGATCCTAAATGGGGAGCAGGTGAAAACATCTCCTATCTGCACCAGGCACCAATGGGTCCCTACAACGGTTATCAGGGATGGGGTACATATAATCCCTGCCATGAGGTTGCTGCAAAATTCCAGCTTAAGGATGGTTCACACGTAGACTTCCCTGAATACACAGAAGAATATCCCTGGGGCGACCGCGAAATCCGATTCAATGCCAATTATCTTGTTGACGGAGATATGTGGGGATATGGCTCCGACAATCAGGAACTTCAGCTTTTCCTCCCGGGTTGGGATGCAGAAAATGGCACATGGACAACAGCCGGCCGTCATAGCGCTGAAAACTATGACTCTGAATGGTGGAATGTATCGGAAACAGGCTATTATATGCGTAAATTCCTCGATCCAAGCTATGACATGACAGGAACCCTCATGCATACCACCCCCTGGTTCTTCCTCCGTCTCGCAGAAATCTACCTGAATTATGCAGAATGTCAGATAGAACTTGGCAATAACGGCGAGGCTCTTCAATACATCAATCTTATCCGTAACCGTGCCCTCCTTCCGAGCGCTACAGGTGCAGATATCCGTGCTGAATACGAATACGAACGTCAGATGGAGCTCCTCTTTGAAGGCCAGAGATTCTTTGATATCCGCCGTTGGAAAATCCTTGACAAAATATATGCCGAACCGTTGCATTTTGTAAAAGTTCAGAATATGGGTACAGATGCCAACGGAAAAATTAAAAAGTCTTATACTTGCAGCATCTATGATGAAGTATATGACTGGGATTTAGAAGACTGGGTAATGGAAGTTAAGGTTAAACAGCGCAGATATGCCGGTGAAAAACATTACTGGCTTCCAATTCCGAGATGGGAACTTAATAAATGTCCTTTCTTAGACGCTCTCCCATACGAATAATCAGAGCTAAACATTTCATCACTTGATGAAACGGCAGTTTTGACTATAACTTAGGTTTCTTAAAGATGGAAGGGTAATCATCCGCGAGGGTGGTTACCCTTTTCCTTTCCCCATACCACAAATTTTTGCACCAACAAAAACGGAATCAGGATTTCCTGATTCCGCTCTGTATGTTATAAATCTTAAATTTATTTTGATTGGTTGATTCTGAGTGTCTGGGAATAAGAGCCCAAATCAGGAGCGCCAGCCGGTAGATCTTCAGGACTATCAACCACTGTGAGCGTATAGTTCACAGCAAAGTTCATGATTGAAGAATCAACCTGAAGCAGATTACCTGCAACGTTGATTGAATAAGTGCCGGCCGGAATATTTTCAGTGGAGAAGGTTACCATTGTCTCGCTACCTGGGAATGAAGGAGGAAGTAGCAGACCGTCGAGATAGAAGGTAACATTTGCAACAGCAGTGTTCTTACCATCTACTGATTTCACCTGAAGGTCTTCAATTGAGACGTTATCTCCTTTTACTGCATAGAAAGTATTGTCATACTGGGTTACACCACCAAGGGTAATCGTCATATCAACCGGTGAGAAATCCTTATCGTCACTACATGAAATAAAAAGTGAGAACGGTAATAACAAGAAGAGGTAGAATAATTTTTTCATAGCGTTTAATTTTTTAATTGTTAATAATTGATTTTCTCTTTAATCAACAACCCACTTATAAGTTTGGTTCATCTTTCGTCCTCTTATTACTTTTATTTCTAAAGATTCTCGTTTGATTGCTTCTGAAAGTATACTGTTATTGATTCAAATGGCTAATCGACTTTTTGCCACAAGTATAACTTTTATGACAGTTATGGCAAAAAGTTCTAATTTATCTTCCTCATATTTGAAATACCATTTTTCATAACAAACCGGCCATATACACCG
>JAFLTN010000055.1 GCA_022510445.1 Muribaculaceae bacterium
AAATCCTTGGCTGGGTCAGAGTCTTGAAGTCGGCATCTGCATATGAATAGAAAATTCTGTCATGGTTGTCGCCCGGATTAGAGGAAAGAAGTGAATAATAAACAAGATAAGCTCCCTTACCGTTAAATGCGTTTTCATCCCAGATGAACTGAGGAGCCCACACACGGTTTATCTTTTCATATTCGGCATCGGTTTTATATCCGTTCTCAACAGTGGCTTCCGGGTCGGAGAAGATTGACTTTCCTTTTCTGAAATCAAACACGCTACTTTCCCAATGCACGAGATCTGTGGAACGCAAGAGATCCATCCCGTGGTTGTTCCAGACACCTGAACGGATATTGCTCATATCGGTAGTGGTCATCAGATATTGATCTGACCTCTGTCCCCGGTTGAGATATGCATCGCGGGTTCCATGTTCGATGGAGGCAAGAGCCTCGGTATCGAAAATTTCCGCTCCCTCCAGTAGCACCTCAAACTTCTTGCCCAGTGATTCTTTCGATCCGAGTGCATAATTAGTGATTTCCTTATCCGGATTCATGAAAGTGTAAAGATAGCCGAACATATTATCCGCCGGTGCGAGTTTGACAGGGAATTCAAGATCTGTCACTGCTCCGTCAGGATAAGTCACAGTAGCTGTCACGAAGCCTGCTTCCGATATTTTATCACCCTTATTCGGAACATTGATTTCAAGAAGAGCCGAAAATCTGGTAGTTGACACATTGATTGCAGAAGAAGACTCCCCTGTGTTCCATTCAATAGTTGTGCCTGATGCCGTTGTCACAGGCAGTGAGGTAGGAGCATGCAGATAAGACAGTTTGGCAGCTGTTGAGGCAAGTTCCTTGCGCGACATTTCAATCTGCTCTGCCGAAGCCGGTTTTCCTGAAACCGGAGTATAATTAATCTCATCAAGAGCGATCTTAAGGATATTGAGCGAATAGGGTCGTGCTGTAAAGACAGCTTTATTCTTTTCTACAGACTGCATCTGGCCGGATGCCGGAACAACATTTTCCGGATTGGAAGCGGAGTTTTCAGCAGTGGCTGAAGAGGCCGACAAAACTGTCATATCTACAGAACCGACAGTGGCATTGGCAATGTTCAATATTATTTCTTGTGCAACATCTTTAGTATTTACAACTTTGACAAACATAACCTTCTCGTCATCATCTATGGTAGATGAAACGTAGACTTTCCTTTCCACCGGCAGTGTTACATTATGTATCAGCTGATCGTCAAGATAGCATTTCACGTTGGCATCATTGACAACAATTTTCACCTTATAGGTTTTGCCCGTCTGAATTGTCCCTTCCTTAAGATCGAAATCACTCTTAGCACCATTCTTGCAAAGCTGGATTCCATGTCGTGTGTTTCCCCAGCCTCCGATGTTCCACCAGCAATAGTTGTCAGGATCGGCATAATTGAAAACGATAAGGAAAGCTTCTGCACCGTTTAGTTTTGTAGCATCAAGCTCCAGGGTATAACTTCCTGGCAATGGCTGAAGAGCCGCAATAATTTCACCCTGTTTGCTGCTGCTTGACTGATTCAGCCGGCCTCCTTCGATAGTCCAGTTTGATGAGGGTACTTCCCAACCGGAAAGATCTTTCTCAAAGTCTTCCGAATAAATGAGATCACCTGCGGGATTTGTAACCTTGACATTATCAAATCTGGCAGTAGTGCTCCATGTCGACAGACCTATCCGGTTACCCATGGAACCCATATTTCCTTCTTCCGACCATATCACATTCTGCTTTCCGACATTATTGGGCATGAGTTTCTGCACATGATAAGAGGGTGTGCCGTAAGATTGTCCGGAAGAGAACCGGATCATATCGGGGAGCCAACCGCCCCCTCGTTCTTCATTATAGAAAATGGGGGCATACGAGTTCATTATGCAGACGTCGGAATTTTTCTCCATTCCCAACATATAAACCGCCTCACCTAACGCAGCCTTGAGATGGCCGTTGGTACCGTAGCCGTCGGTGACGGCATATTCACCCACATATACTTTAGGGCGGGTGCGGTCATACGCATCATATTTATTATATTGCATTTCAAACCATTCCGGAGTGCGGTAATAATGTTCGTCGATAATTTCACAAGGGAAAGAGTTTCTCCAGGAAGGATTGTCAGTGCCCCATGCCTCAACATTACCGATAAGGGTCACTTCAGGATATTTCGCCTTAATGGCATCATAGAAAGCCTTGTATCTTTCGGCATAATGGTCGCTTCTGTCATCTTCGAAATTATAGTTTTCGTTACCTATTTCCATAAGACGCAGATAGAAAGGCTCAGGATGTCCGTTCAAGCCACGTTGTTTCCCCCAATAAGTGGATTCATCTCCGTTGCAATATTCTATGGCATCAAGGGCTTCCTGTATGTATTCGTCAATATCCGTATAGTCTTTAAACCAACCGTGGCCGATTCCTATATTGACCACAAATAGAGGTTCAGCTCCGAGGTCTTCTGTGAGCTGAAGGAATTCATGGAATCCCATGCCATCGGTAGAGGGATAACCCCAGTTAAAATTGTAGTGTCCGGGACGCTGTTCAACCGGGCCCACTGTTTTTTTCCATTCAAAACGTCTGTTATCTTCCACAGAGCCGTCTCCCTCTATGTAGCATCCACCCGGGAAACGCACGAATGCGGGCTTCAAGGCCTCAAGCATTTCTGCGAGATCTTTTCGGCAGCCGTTTTCGCGGTCTTTATAAGTGGGCGGGAACAGACTCACCATATCAAGATCGATTTTGCCGGCTTTTGTGAAAGTAAGTCTGAATTTTGCATCAGAAATGTTGTCGGTTGCTGTGAAACTGCCGCTGAATTTTTGCCATTTCCCGTTGGTCGACACCTCGATTGTGGCAGATCCGCCAACTTTAGAATTGCCAATTAATGAGATTGTGGCGTTTGAAGAATAATTGTCATTGCTTTTAGCCCAGAAGGAGAATTTATAGGTATCCCCTTTCCTACATTCAATACCCCAATAACCCTCATTCTGAATTCCGGCATCCGTGCCATTGAGTTTTAGTTCAAGGGCTGAGTTATGGGCCTCATTCATAAGATCTGCATGAACCACTTTAAGTTCGGAGGAGTTGACTGCCGACCAGTAGTCCAGCCCGTTACCGTCTTCAAAAGAACGGTTTCTGATAAGTTCTGCATAAATACCACCGTCGCCGGCATTATTTATCTCTTCATAGAAGATGCCATAATGCAATTCTCCTATTTTAGGACCCCTCCCGGCCGCATCTATATGCAGCGTTACTTGGGAATGGAGCGATTGCGCGCAGCCAAAAACAAGGGCTGCTGTTCCAAGAGCAGTAAAAATTGATTTACTCATAGATATTAGGTTAATAATCAGTGTTGTGGACACACTCTATAGGTTAGTCTCTTAAAATCGGACGGACTATTTCAGGCAAAATTAATTAAGTTATCCCAATCAACAAAATAAGCAGTCATCGATGAAGAGTTTCAAATTTAAATCTTTGTAAATTCACCTTTCTCGCTGATTTATTTGGGTTAACATAAAAATTTGTAACTTTTTCTCCGCTTTTACGTCTTATCATTGAATTCTGACAGAGATGAACGAGACAAATAAAAATAAAGAATTTGAGGATGCTATTGCTGCATATGGAGGGATCATAACCAAGATATGCTATTATTTTTCAGAGAGTCCCGATGAATTTAAGGATTTGAGGCAGGAGGTGCTCTATAACATCTGGAAAGGCTGGGGCAGTTTCCGCAGAGATTCTAAACTGTCAACCTGGATATATCGTATAAGCTTCAATACATGTGTTTCTTACCAAAGGAAAGAGAAGAAAATGAAGGAAACTTTATCTATTGATCATGTGATAGAGCTCCCTGATGACTCCGACAATAACCTGCTGGAACAATATAACACTATGCATGCCTTGATCAGGAAACTGAAATATGAAGACAGGGCCATCATTATGATGTGGCTGGATGATAAAAGTTATGAAGAGATTGCCGAGCTTACAGGCATCCGACGTAACACGATTGCAGTAAGGCTTATGAGAATTAAGGAGAAGCTCGTTAAAGCTGCCTCCGGTTATTAATAATGTAAAAAAGTAATGAAATGGAAAATATCGATGATATGAAAGCAATGTGGATTGAGCTCAACAACCGGTTATCTGTGCTTGAAGAAGATAATCGAAGAATGGCTAAAGATGTGATGAGGAATAAATATAAAACGGTGCAGGAGAAACTTATATCAAAATATCAGATGTTTATTTTTATTGCCTGTGTAATGTTGGCCTTCACCATCCTTTTTATCGGCTTCACCCCTTCGGCAGTGGAAAAATACCGCATACCCGTAATGATATATTGGTGCATATTCTTCTTATTTGAAGGCTGCATTGATATGTATCTGATGTTCCGCCTTAAGGAAATCGACATTTATAATTCAACCGTTAAAGAGATTGCCACGAGGGCCGCTGCAAACTGGAGAATCCATAAGATAGCCATATTGATCGGACTCCCTTTGGCTCTGGGAGCTCTGGTTCTTTACGCATTGCTTCTGGATGCCGATATCGTTATGATCATCGGCATGATAGCCGGAGGAGTCATCGGGTTGCTGATAGGAATGCGTCAGCTTTTGAAGTTCATGAAATACTATCATCTTCTTCAGACGGAAGACTGAAGGTCTGAAAGTAATAAATAAATTATATATCCGTTGATTAAACATATTGATCCGGATATAACTTAATGAAACATTTTCTTTTATCTTTATTTATTTCAACGGTTTCCCTGTCGGTCTCGGCAGAAGTTACTCCGGCCGTGATAAAAATTTATGATGAGTCGGAAATAGAAGAATTGTTAAATGCGGGAGTGAGCATAGAACGGCGAAGGGGTGATATAATCCTCTGTTATCTCCCTTATTTTGATGACGAAGATATCTTTGTAGAAAACAATAAGGGGTCCAAAAGGCGTCAGATACCAAACCTTTCCCGACATGTTTCCCGACAAGACTTTTTAAAGGAACACAAAAATCTTGAAGTCATCCTGAACAGACAGCCAAACCGGAAGAAATATAACTTTAACACACCCCTTTTAGACAAGGCGGTAGGATATTTTGAAGCCTTTCATATTCAGGAGGGGAAGGGGCTTCCATCACCTTTCACGGGTAAAGGAGTTGTTGTGGGAATCTGTGATATCGGTTTAGATCCCCTTCATCCCACTTTTCTCGATGAGGAGGGTAAATCAAGAATAAAAAGGATTACCCAATATAAGGAATATGACGGCCTCCGCATCGAGCTGGAAGGAGAAGAAGCTTATAAGGAATGGGGCACCGACGATATCGAAAAATATCATGCCACCCATGTGGCCGGCATTTTAGCCGGCAGCGGGGCCGGGACTTCCTACCGGGGAATTGCCCCTGATGCAGAAATCGTTATATCACTCAGCAATCTCACTGATTTCGGGCTCCTCATGGGAGTGGAAGATATAATCGATTATGCCCGGGAAGTCGGCAAGCCGGCGGTTATTAACCTGTCTATGGGTAATTATGTCGGTCCACATGACGGGTCTTCCCTCTTCTCCCAATATATCGATTTATGTTCGGATGATGCCATAATTGTTCTTTCATCCGGCAACGAGGGAAACAGGACCAATAATATTTCCCATACATTTTCAGATGACAATAAGGCTCTGCAGTTCAGGATTGGTAATAGAGCCTGGGATCAGAAGGTCATGTACGGCATGACCGACATTTGGAATTCCGGCGATAATCCCTTGACTTTGACAGTTTGCATATACGACGATGAAACCCACACTATTGCATATGAATATCCTCCCCTCACATTTACCGATTGGGAAGAGATCACTTATCAGTGGGATCCCGAGAATCCTCTTTTGGATGGACTTACATTAAATGGATTTTTAAAAGTAACCGGGGGAATTGATCCTGAAAACGGCAGATATGAAATCCTGATTCTTTATAACTATGAATCAACAAGACTTATCGGTTCCGGTTGGGCAAAAGACATGATAAGTTTCAAGCTCAATGGAAAGAAAGGAGATGAAACCGACATCTTTTCTGATGGCACTTACACCCGGCTGATGGGCATAAGCGGCAATCCGGCTCCCGGTTCTCATTTATCTATAAGTGATTTGGCTTGTGGATTCAAATCAATTAGCGTCGGGATGTATGGTGACCGCGAGGATTATCCGATGACCGTCTTTGACTCGGAAGGCAACAATATCGGCACTGAATTCATATCCACAGGTTGCGATCCCCTTGAGACGGTGGTTCACAGCAGTTACGGTAAATTGCGCGACGGGCGTATTCTTCCTCTGACAATAGCCCCCGGCATGCCTCTTATGTCGTCTGTGAGCCTTCATTATTTGGAAAACAATGATGATAAAGACTATTTTGTGGCAGAAAACGGTTCATTATGGAAAAGCTGCGGAGGCACTTCAATGTCGTCGCCATATGTTGCCGGCTATATTGCTACATGGCTTGAGGCTCTCCCCGATCTTGATTATTCCGATGTTATGCATATGATCGCCGCAAGCAACAGCCATGATATACCGGAACCGGACAATCCACGTAATCTCAACGGTTATTTCAATCCTCTTTTGGCATTGCGGCATGCCTTGGATCCCGATGGTATCGGCAATATAAGGAATCCGTCCGCCCTTCTCGCTCCTTCTGATCATATAGAAGTTTTCACCACCTCCGGAGCAAAGATTTATTCCGGAAGATTGGATGGATTTGAACATAGCCATAAGGGAATTTATATTTTCCGCACACCCTTCGGCAACATGAAAAAAGCCTTATGAACGTCGTTTCGCAATCGGGTCCTGTTGAAGGGAGTCAACGTCATGTAATTCTCGATGCGATGAGAGGATTTGCACTGTTGGGTATCTGCCTGGCAAATTTTCCCGAATTTTCTTTGTTTACCTTTTTGAAACCGGAAGCGGTGGCGGAAATGCCCGGTTATGGGATAGATCGTGTCACAAAATATCTTATCTATCTTTTTGTCGACGGAAAGTTTTACACCATATTTTCGCTCCTTTTCGGCATAGGATTTTCAATTATTCTTGAAAACAATCTGAAAAGAGGAGCAAACGGCATTGCTGTCTTCTATCGGAGGATGATTTATCTTCTCCTTATCGGCTTTGCTCACCTTATGTTAATCTGGAGCGGGGATATCCTTATGCTTTATGCCGCGGTGGGAATGTTGTTGCCCCTTTTCCGGAATTTAAGGGATAAAACCATATTTATTTGGGCCTGTAGTCTCCTGGTGCTTCCGGTGATCGTTGATTACGTCTGTGAATGGACCGGCGTATATTTATCGGCAAAATTAGTGGAATGGCAAGGCCTTTATTGCGACCGCTACGGCATTACTGACGATAACTTCGCTTACTGGCTGAGAGATGCCCGGTCTTATGGCGACGTATTCAAATTCCTGATACAAGGGGCATTTGAAAGAATGTCGGAATTTGTCGACGGCAACAGATATTTTAAAGTAGCGGGCCTGTTTCTTTTAGGGTATATAATCGGACGTAACAAAGGTTTCTCAAGAATCGGTGAATTCCGGAAACTTTTGAAATATTTAATGATCATAGGATTAGTCGTCGGGCTCCCCTTATCCGGCTTTTATTCCTGGAGTTCAGTCAATGGAAAACCTCTCGGATTAGGAGCTCATAGTGCCCTTTATCTTTCGAGCGTCTACATCACCGCATTCGGATATATAGCGGCAATCTGCCTTCTTTATAATAAATTTTCCTCAGCAGCAATCTGGCAATTCCTGGCATATCCGGGAAGAATGGCTCTCACCGACTATATCCTGCAGTCAGTGTTGGGAATGTTCATTTTTTATGGGATAGGCTTCGGATTAGGTGCCGACACAGGACTTTTCTCTACGGAATGGATTGCTTTGGGAGTCTTTGTCTTTGAAATGTTGCTGAGTATGTTCTGGCTGAAAATGTTCCGTTTCGGACCCTTGGAATGGATTTGGAGATGTCTGACCTATAACCGTTTGTTTTCAATCCTTAAGGCCCCATAATAACAATTTCCCGATTCCAAACGTTATATTATATGGTTAAGAATTATTCCGATTAAGACAAAAACAGAAAAATTATGGATAAACTAAGTTATGCATGGGGTATGGCCATGGGCCATCAACTCAAAGGAATGGGGGTGCAGCACCTCAATAAAGAAGATTTCGATGAAGCTGTTCACGCTGCTTTCGAAGGTAAAGAAACTCAGATGACTCCGGAAGAAGCCCAGAAAGTGATCGGGGAATATCTTCAGGAATTAAATAAGAAAAATGAGGCTATCGCCCGTGAAGCAGGCGACAAGTTCCTCGAAGCCAACCGAAAGAATCCGGGCGTTCATGTAACGGAATCCGGACTTCAGTATGTGATTGACAAGGAGGGAACAGGCGCGCAACCTTCAGCAACGGATGAAGTGACCGTTCATTACACAGGTCGTCTTTTAGACGGAACAGTATTCGACAGCTCTGTCAACCGTGGAGAACCTGCCACATTCCCGCTTAACCGTGTGATTCCGGGATGGACGGAAGGTGTTCAGCTTATGAAGGAAGGAGCTAAATACACATTCTTTATTCCATCCGATCTGGCCTATGGACCTCAGGGTATTCCAAACGCCATTCCGCCACACAGCACCCTCATTTTCGATGTAGAATTAATTAAAGTAATCAAAAAATAAAAAATGAAAAAGAATTTTATCGCCACATCTCTTAAGGGAGGTCTTGCCCTCGCTCTATGTTCAGGCATGCTTGCCGCTTGTTCAGGCAACAAGAAAGCTGAAGATCAAGGAAATGCTGAAGAGTCTCTTCAGGCAGTAGAAGAACTCGTACAGGTAGTTGAGACTCCTGTAGCCGGCATTAACGGCACTCCTTATAACGCAGCATTTTTTAACGATTCTGCAAAACAAAGTGCGACTCCGTCAGATTCCACTTATGTTCAGACTGCTTCAGGTCTGAAATATGTTGTGGCAAATGAAGGAACCGGAGTTGCTCCGGGTGCCACTGATGTTGTGACGGTTCATTATGTAGGAACCCTTACAGACGGCACTCAGTTCGACAGTTCAATCGACCGTGGTGAACCGACTTCATTCCCGCTTAACCGTGTGATTCCGGGATGGACGGAAGGTCTTCAGTTGATGAAACCCGGTGGTGTGGCTGTATTCTATATCCCCTCTGATCTTGCTTACGGTGAAAATGGTGTGCCGGGAGCTATTCCTCCTTCAGCACCGTTAATTTTCTGGGTACAGCTCCTTTCAGTCGGCTCTGACGCTCAATAAGCCCGGTGAAATTACACTGTGACTAAAAGATAATGAAACCACATTTTTTTATTCTCTCAATATTTAGTATTTTTGCAGCCGGTTTTTCCCTTACATCCTGTAAGGGAAGGACCGCTGACAATATGATTCCTGACGGTGACACGATCGAAGTTGTTATTAACCAACAGGATCAGATTGAGGAACAATTGCCTGACAGCATTGTATCAAACGATTCTTTATAAATTGCGTGACACTTTTAAATGTGCCTAAACAAATAAAACAGATATGAAACAATTAAGACTTCTACCAATTGCAGCTTTGGCATGCATCGCCGTATCATGTCAGAATGCTCCCGGAACACTTTCCGAATCTTCAACACAATCTGACTCACTCGTTTATTATCTGGGTCAGATGAACGCTGCCGATTATCTTCGCGAAGCCGAACGCGACACTGTTATGAAAGAAAGCAGCAGCAAACAGGCTTATATAAATGGTGTTAAAGCCGGTCTTTCAGCCATGCAGGAAGGAAACGACACTTATAATAAGGGTGTCATGATGGGTATGCAGATGGCTAACAATATCCTCAACTTCGCTCAGCAGACAGATGTGAAACTCGACGCTTCAAAATATGTTGCAAGCCTTTCATCTGCTCTCACAGCCGACTCTATGCCTAACAGCCAGAAGGCTCAGATAGAGTTCCGCAGAATCATGACTCAGATCGACAATGACAAGAAAGAACGCGATAAGAAAGCCGCTCAGGAAACTTTGAGTCAGGAAGCTCAAAAGGCTAATCTCCCGAAAATCAATGATGATATCTATGGCAAAGTAACCTCTTCTACCGACAGCGTTGCTATTGAACAAGGAAACGAAGTTGCCGCTGAAATTAAAGTGACAAAACTTAACGGTGAAAGCGTGACAATGCATGTTCCCGCTGTAGGTAAAGTTGGTAACACCCGTTCATATCCTCAGGTTGTCAGTGACGCGCTTGAAACTCTTAAGTCAGGAGAGTCCGGTGAATATCTTACTTCAGCCCAGGCCCTTCTCGGTGCAAGAGCTGCTCAGCAGAACCTTGATCCGAAGGATATCCTGAAGGTTACTATCAAGGCTTCTTTGATTCCTCAGGAAGAAGATAAGGATAAAAAATAATTAATAATATCCCCCAAAAAAAAGACCGCCCAATCCGGCGGTCTTTTTTGGTTTTATACGAATATAAAAGTAAGCGGATATCCAACCTTATTCCAGGATGAAAGGGACATTTACCTGGGCCGGTGCCTCTATGGGACTGCCATCTTTTTCAGCCGGTTCCCAGCTCGGCATCGCGTTTATCAGCCGCAAGGCCTCTTTCTCAAGATCCGGATCAACCATCTTTAAGATTTTTGCATTGCTTATGCTGCCATCTGTCCCGACAGTGAAACCGACAGTCACGACTCCCTCCACTCCGTTCTCTTTGGCATAGGCAGGATATGACAGATTAGAAGAAATATATTTCTCAAGGGCAGAATCTCCTCCGGGAAAACTTGGAAGCTCGGCCGAATGGATTGCAGGAACCATCAGCCCTATGCCCATCATTATTGACATTAATATTCTTTTCATATCTTTTATATTTTATCAATTAGACCATTATTCTTCATAAAAGATTAATTCTTCCGGAGTTTTATATGTTATAATCTCCGCAACATCTCATCACATCCCTCTTCAAGCATATCAAGAACGAGTTCAAATCCTGATGCTCCTTCATAATAAGGATCCGGAACGGAATGATATCCCGGGAAGCCGGTAATGTAGTCAGTCATCCTGACAATTTTCCCTTCACTTTCCGAAGTCGGGGCCAGACGTTTGAGCTGATGATAATTACTGTCGTCCATTGCCACTATAATATCGAAATCAAAGAAATCACTCTCCTTGACAGGTCTGCTTCGATGCTCAAGGATGTAACCTCTTCTTTGTGCATGGATCCTCATCCTGTGGTCAGGCAGCTCACCGGCATGCCCTCCGTAAAGACCGGCGGAATCCAGTTCAAATTTATCCTGAAGTCCGGCTTGATCTATCTTTTTCTGCATTATGCCCTGTGCTGCCGGAGAACGGCAGATGTTACCGAGGCAGACAAACAATATTTTAGTTGTTTCCTTATTATTCATTTTGTCATAATTTTTTTGATGTGTATTATTTGTGTTATCATTCTTCTTGCCACAAAGTTAATAATTAATTTTATTTTTCATTATCTCTTTTCGCCTGATGGTTTCCGGCCTTGTGATTTAGATTTATTAACTTTGTAGACTGAAGAAACAGACACTTAAGAAACCATGATGACCGGAGAAATAAAGTTACTAATTTTGCAGTCGCTATGAAACTTCATTTTTTTATATCGGTTTTGATAATATCGGCATCTATTTTTTCAGGTTGCCATAAAAATAAGACGGAAGAATCGGAACCCGACCCTATTGAGGAGGCAGCTCTGTCATCACAGACAGAACAAAATAATAAATCGATAAGGTCTGTGCGTGTAAAAAATCTGGGATCTCTCTCAAAAGTTTTCAACGACAGCAACTATCAGCAGCTTGAGGCTGCCAGGCGATTGGGAATAGAACCGATTACCGATCTGTATTCAAGCTATTTTATGAAACGTCCGTTGGTTAAAATTCAAGACAATGAATTCTATCATCTTGACACCCTCAGACACTCAATCCCGTATCTGGTGCCGGAAGCAGCAAACCTTCTGCATGACATAGGGGCCAATTTTATTGATTCTCTTCACAGAAGAGGGGGTGACGGTTATACAATTAAAGTCACCAGTCTGCTCAGGACTCCGGAATCAGTAGGCAGGTTGCGACGTGTCAATATCAATGCCACGGATTCATCCACCCATCAGTTTGCCACCACTTTCGATCTTTCCTATATCAATTTCTATTGTCTTGACAACAGCCGGCAGATAAATCAGGGAGATCTGAAAAATATTCTTGCAGAAGTATTATACGATCTCCGGCAGCAAGGAAGATGTTTGGTTAAATATGAATATAAGACCGGCTGCTTCCATGTCACGGCTACCCGTTAGACAAAATCTCTCTTCCCATGCAAAACAAATATTATGATTCATCAAGGCCTCCAGGCTTTAACTATAACCGGAAAAGGAATCCGCTGCGTATAATTTTAATATCGGCGGCGTGGATACTCGGCATAATCGTTTTTCTGATTTTATGCGGCTGGGCGGCCATAACCACCTATCTGACGCCGGAAAGAATAGCCCGGATAATTTCAGAAAAGAGCCCGGAATTTGTCGACGGAGAAATTTCGGTAAAAGGCATTGATTATTCCTTTATTCATTCTTTCCCTGAGCTGCATATAGAGGTCGATTCTCTCACAGTGATTTCTCACAGTCTTAAGAATGTTTCTGCGCATGATTCAGCCTTATTGCCACTTAATGCGGACTCTCTCGCATTTATAGGAAAGATCTCGGCCGACATAAATCTTAAAGAACTTTTAGATAAAGAATTTGATATTTCTGAGGCACACATATCGGATATTAAGTTAAACCTTGTGATGGTCAATGACTCGGTTTCTAATTTCAATATTCTCCCTAAACATTTGAAGAAAGTAAAGATGCCCGAAATAGAAATGGGTAAAATCAGGATCGATATGCCACTCGACATCTCTTTCTGCTCCCCGGAAGATTCCCTGAAATCACATATACGGATTGATTCCTTCAATGTTGAGCCGATGAAGGGTAAAAATAACTTCCATTTAGATCTGGCGGCACGGATTGACGGAAGTTACCACGACATATCTGTCACCACTCCTGTCCCTGTTAATTTTTCCTCCGATATTGCCTGTTCTATTAAGAAAATGTCGGCGTCGGTTTCAGACCTGAATCTTTCTCTTCCTTTCTTATCCTTAAACTTAAACACGGATATAGCTAAAGTCAAGGATGGAGTGAATATAAGCAAATTTAATTCAAGAATAAACACGGAAGATCTTTTCAGTCTGATCAGCAGCCTTCCGGATGCTTTAAAAAAGGAGATTCCGGTTCCCGAAGGCATTGAAGGGTTTCTTCCGTTAGAGATAGTTCTTAATCTTGATTCTCCGGTAACAATCCCCTCCGAAGTTAACTCTTTGGAATCCCTTGATCTCCCGTCGGCTTCTTTTTCAATGAACGTCATCGACGGCAGACTGAGTTATGATCCTCCTAAGGGAAAGAAAGTGGTGGCCGACGATATTTTCTTAAACTGCGAAGGAAATTATGATAAAAATTCACCCGAAGAATCTTTCATTAAAATCTCACAGCTGAGAATGGACGGCGAAGGGATTTATCTCGATCTAAATGCTGTCTGCAATGAAATCCTTTCAGAGAATCCTTCGATAGAAATGAATCTCGCTTTCACCAGCAATCTTATGCGTTCCTTATCGTATCTCTTGCCTGAATCCGGTTTATTATTGTCAGGCCATCTTGACGGAAGGCTCAGATTCTCCGGATCTCCTCAAGACTATGGAAGAAAGGGATTGAAAGATATTGCTTTGGCAGGCACTCTCAGATCAAAATCTCTTGACGTTGCCTCGAAATCTCTCCCTCCGGTTAATTTAAAA
Source organism: Muribaculaceae bacterium (assembly GCA_022510445.1). Taxonomy (GTDB): domain Bacteria; phylum Bacteroidota; class Bacteroidia; order Bacteroidales; family Muribaculaceae; genus Lepagella. The sequence continues at coordinate 13,838 of JAFLTN010000055.1, forward strand.
GGACTTGATTCAGATTTTTCTTTTCATCTCCCTGTTTATCCCTCTTCATCCTATAGCGGAGGAGAAGCGAAGCTTGACCTGAGTCTCGGCAAGCTCTCTTCTTCAGTTTCAAAAGAATCACAAATAAATATTGACGGTTTAGACCTTGATATCGACGTGAGCAACAAAGATGACCGTCAGGAGAATCCGGTCGCTCTTATTAATCTTTCTTTAAATTCCGTTACCGGAAACAAGGGAGCCGCCACCTTTGAAGCATCTGAAATTAAGACTGACCTTTCAGGCAGACTTAATTCTTCACAAACACAATACCCGACTTTCTCTTTGCAGGCAGACAAGGCCGATTCTATCATAGCTTCAAGAATAAGCCATAGTCCGCTCTATCTCAATGCCGGAGGAGAGGGGGGCATGCTTTCCACAATTATGACCATGGCAGATTTAAACGCTGAGATATCCATCGGCTCCGGAACGTTCTCGACTCCGGAATACAGCGTACCGGTTAATCTGTCGTCCGTCGATTTTTCGACAGATCTGAACAAGCTTGACATTGCAAACGCCAGTCTGAAAATTGATGACACTTCACTGACTATAGGAGGATTTATCGATGGTATTAAAGGTATGTTCACATCCTACTCTCCTACTCTTCTTAAGGCTGACCTGTCTCTTGATTTCAATAATGTGGATATAAATTGCCTCGCGGGGGCATACTACGGCCCATTGGTAAAAGAAAAAGGAGACAGTGCTGCTTTCTATATCCCGCCTGTCAGACCGTTTACAGCTGCTGATTCGATGTGTAAGGTGATACCTCGTAATATTGATGCGATTATACGGTTAAAAGCCAACACCGCTGAATATATGGGATATCATTTCTCGCCTCTTTCCACTAATATAATTGTGAAAGAGGGAACCGCCTCACTTGATAAACTTACAATTGGTGCGCCCTATTGTAATCTTGTAGTCGACTGGACTTACTCCACTGCCTCTCTCGATAATATCTTCATGAAACTGGATGCGGAAATTCAGAATTTTTCTTTCAAACCTTTCTTCCGGATATTTCCTCAGTTAATCGGCAAAGCTCCGGAAATTAATAACCTTTCTGCCCTGATTAATGCCTCTGTCGGATGTAAATTTCTGATGTTTCCATCCATGTTTATGGATTTCCCTTCAACAAAAGCCACATTTTCTGTCAGGGGAAGCGATATGTTGTTTGAAAGGAAAGGGAAGATTGAAAAGCTCACACATTTGATGCTCATTGATGGAGAGGAACCTATTAAAATTGAGAACCTTGACATAACGGGGGCTTTTCATGATAATTTGCTTCAGCTCAATCCTTTTAAAATAAGATTTGACGATTATCAGATTGGAATCGCAGGAGTAAATAATATGAAAGGAGAAATGTATTACCATATGGCTCTTGAGAAATCACCGTTCCATGTTCCGTTCGGAGTTAATCTTGTAGGCAGATTCAGCCATCCGGAAATCAGAATGGGAGGCACAGGCATCAATGATAAATGGGAACGTGAGATTTCATCCGAACTTGAAGATACTGTGGATATCAACATAATGTCATCCCTGCAACAAGGATGGAAAATGTTTATAGGGGAAGCAGCAAAATTCTATCTTAAATCCACTACTGTGTTGAGCGATGAATCGGCCGATGAATAAACAGTCTTTGCCGTCAGATTTAAAGGCGGCTCTTATCGATATGGACGGAGTTTTATATGACTCCATGCCTTTCCATGCGGATGCCTGGTACCGTATGTTCAAAGAATTGGATATTAACGGAGATCCCGACGAATTTTATCTTTATGAAGGAATGACAGGCGCAGCCACCGTTAATCTTATTTTCAAAAGGGAACTTGGAAGAGAGGCTACAAAGGAAGAGGTGGAGAGGCTTTATAAAAGAAAATCAGAAATATTCACCGGAGCGGGGCAAAAGAGAATGATGCCGGGAGCCTCCGATATGCTCGCAACGTTACGGAATGAGGGAATCCGAACTGTTCTTGTCACCGGCTCTGCTCAGGGAAGCCTCCTTAACAGTCTGGATGTGGATTATCCTGACTGTTTTCCCTCTCACAGAAGAGTTACCGCCCTCGATGTGACGAAAGGGAAACCTGACCCCGAACCCTATCTTAAAGGACTTGAGAAAGCCGGTGTAAAAAGATCGGAGGCCATAGTCATAGAAAATGCTCCATTGGGTGTCAGGGCAGGTAAGGCAGCGGGGATTTTCACAATTGCCGTGACCACAGGACCCATTCCGCGTGAAGCCTTTGAAAAGGAAGGAGCCGATATGATCTTCCCCGATATGCCATCTTTTGCAAAGTGGCTTAAAGAAAATATTATTTCAGGTATAGGAAAAAAAATCGATAAATCGGTCTCTGAATTAATGCCGGATAAGGTTCTGGTGGTGACTGACTCTAATGTCAATGAGTTGGTTTTGCCAAGAATAAATGATTCCTGTTTTCTTAATGAATCTCCGGTAGTGGTTGTAATTCCCGGTGAAGAGGGTAAGAGTCTGAATTCAGCCATGCTGATCTGGAGGGCTCTTGAAGATTGTTGCGCCACACGGAATAGTCTTATAATTAATATCGGTGGCGGCATGGTGACGGATCTCGGAGGATTTGCCGCTGCCGTTTTCAAACGGGGCATTAAATTTATTAATGTTCCGACCACTATACTGGGAGCAGTAGATGCCGCCTCCGGGGGGAAGACAGGGATTAATTTTAACGGACTGAAAAATGAGATCGGAGCTTTCCATAATCCCGTTTCTGTTATCATTTCATCTCTGCCGTTTGAAACCCTTTCAGCCAATGAAAAACTCGGAGGCTATGCAGAAATGATTAAAACGGCTCTCATTTCTGATAAGAGCCTGTATAAGGATCTTCTTGATGTAAATAAAGTGCTCTCGGATTCTGCACTTCTTGAAAATGCCATAAAAAGATGTGTGGAACTAAAAAATCAAATTGTGGCTGAAGATTCCCTGGAAAAAGGGCTGCGGAAGATTTTAAATTTCGGACATACTATGGCTCATGCGTTTGAAAGTATGTTTTTTATCCGTAAAGAAAAACTGTCGCATGGGTTCGCTGTGGCTAACGGAATGTTATTCGAACTGATTTTAAGTAATCTTATAACCGGATTTCCCGAAGACGAAGTTTCTGTATATCTTGACAAGATTTTGAAACCTCATTATCCAAAGATTATTATTTCTGAAGACGATGAAGGCAGGATACTTGAGCTCATTATGCATGATAAAAAGAATCGGGATGCCTCTAAACCAAATTTCACTCTTCTAAAGGAAATCGGTGAGCCGATATTTGATTGCGAACCCTCAAAAGAAACTATCAAGGAAGCTCTTAATATTTATCGTTCAATGATATCCACGAAATAACATCCTCTCCGGGGATGTGTCAGTTTCGCTTCGTCACTTATGGTGCGGTGGAAAAAATTATTTTGTTAAAAATTTGGATTTTATATAAAATAATTTATATCTTTGAGGCGGATTTGGAATATCACCTGCCGTTTTTGGGAGGAGAAAACCACT
>JAFLTN010000056.1 GCA_022510445.1 Muribaculaceae bacterium
GATATTCCCTTACTTCGGAAAATATAACACCACGTCCTTTGAAGGCAGTATGATACTCTCCGGCGAAAATATTCTGACTCAGCCCTCTTGTCTTTATTTCGATTTTCCGAACTTTCTCTAAAAGCTCTTTAGCATCCATACTCATCCAGACACCGTTCAATCAAAAGATATCACTCTATCAAGGAACAGCTACTTTATCTAATATAGCTGTGATTACTTCATCTGCACCAATATTATTTGCTTCTGCTTCATATGAAAGCCCGATGCGGTGACGCATGACATCATGACATACAGCTCTTACATCTTCCGGTATTACATACCCACGACCCTGCAAAAATGCATAGGCTCTTGACGCTAAAGCTAAACTGATGGAGGCACGGGGTGATGCTCCATAAGAAATAATACTTGAAAGATCTGATAATCCGAATTTTGACGGCTCACGAGTTGCAAAGACAAGATCTACAATATAATTTTCTATTTTTTCATCTATATAGATTTTCTCCACAATCTTCTGAACTTCCACAATCTCTGAAGGATTTAAAACAGGCATTACCGGTGAAAGAGATCCCTTTATATTTTGTCTGATGATTGATTTCTCTTCCTCTTTATTTGGATATCCAATCACAACCTTTAATAAGAAACGATCTGTCTGGGCTTCCGGCAATGGATAAGTTCCTTCCTGTTCAATCGGATTTTGGGTGGCCATAACCAGGAAAGGATTGTCAAGCTTGAATGTTTCATCACCTATAGTGACCTGACGTTCCTGCATGGCTTCCAAAAGAGCACTTTGCACTTTGGCTGGTGCACGGTTGATCTCATCTGCCAATACGAAATTTGCGAAAATGGGGCCTTTCTTTACCTCAAAACTTTCATTTTTTACACTATAGATCAAAGTGCCGACAACATCTGCCGGAAGAAGGTCTGGGGTAAACTGGATTCGGCTGAATTTAGCATCTACAAGTGATGCAAGTGTCTTAATTGCCAAGGTTTTTGCCAAACCGGGAACACCTTCAAGAAGAACGTGCCCATTACAAAGCAAGGCTATAAGCAAAGAATCCACGAGGTGTTTTTGACCGATAATTCGTCTATCCATCCCGGTTCTGATCATACTTACGAAACTCGCTTTTGATGCAATCAAATCATTCAGTTCCCTGATGTTTACAGTTTCATTCATATTTTAAATAAAAATGTTTACAAATTGTGTTATTGCCACATTTTTTCCAATAGCGTGCAAAAATAATTATTATTTAAATTAAATAAAGAAGATTGTCTGTTAAATATTCTTATGGTAGTATAATCCTTATTAAGAAGAAAGTTCTGAAACATTATCCTCTCGAAAAGCATTCCATCCTTGTGCACGTATAGTTATCTCCTGGCCATCTCTAGTCACAAGTGCTGCACCCAGTTCAGGCTTGGTTATATATCCTATCATAGTAATACCTTTTAATTTTTCAATCTTCTCATGAGCCGTCAGAGGAACAGTAAATAATAGTTCATAATCTTCTCCTCCGTTCATTGCGGCTGTCACAAGATTCATATTGAATTCTTCAGCCATCAAGGCTGTCTGATAATCAATCGGTATTTTATCTTCATAAATCCTACATCCCACCTCACTGGATTTACAAATATGCAACAATTCCGATGACAAACCGTCACTTATATCTATCATCGATGTTGGCTTTATACCCTCTTTCCTGAGAAGCTCTATAATGTCACGTCTTGCTTCCGGTTTTAATTGCCTTTCAAGTATATATTCTTTCCCGGCAAAATCAGGCTGAAAGTCTTTTTGTCCTGCTGCAATAGCGTTTTCTCGTTCAAGAAGTTGGAGACCCATAAACGCTGCTCCGAGATCTCCGCTTACACAAATAATATCTGTGGGCTTTGCTCCGGATCGTTTTATCTCCTCTCCTTTTCCGACATCTCCGATACATGTGATACTGATAACCAATCCCGTTACTGATGCACTGGTATCTCCCCCTACAAGGTCAACGCCATATATTTCACAAGCCCCGCGAATACCCGCATAAATGGTTTCGATATGTTCTACTGTAAATCGGCTCGATATTCCAAGACTCACCGTGATTTGTCTTGGAGTTGCATTCATTGCATAGATATCGCTGAAATTGACAATTGCCGCTTTATAACCCAAATGCTGTAAAGGCACATAGCGAAGATCGAAATGTATTCCTTCCAAAAGAAGATCGGTGGTTACTACAACATCCCTTTCTCCAAACGATAGGATTGCAGCATCGTCTCCTATCCCAGTTTTGGTCTGGGGATTAGTAATAGGAAAATCTTTAGTCAACCTGTTGATTAAGCCGAATTCACCTAAATCAGATATCTCTGTCTCCATTTTCCTTATAATTTTTCAAGCATTCCCTTCATAAGGGTTATCATATTAGGTTGAGCTTTTAAAGCAGCTCTCTGAACTTCTTCATGAGTAGGTATCTCCTTTATATCTTTCCCTCCAAGATCAGTTATGACGGAAATACCGAAGACAGACATTCCGGCATGATTGGCAACAATAACCTCCGGCACAGTAGACATTCCAACTGCATCACCTCCAATAATTCTGAAATATTCATATTCAGCCGGTGTTTCAAAAGTTGGTCCTGCTGTCCCCACATAAACTCCATGCATCAGTCTTAGATTATTTTTTGAGGCTACTTCATCTGCAAGGTTTATTAGGTCAGGTTTATAGGCCTCTGTCATAGCCGGGAATCGGGTTCCTAATTCTTCAAAATTCCTACCTCTCAAAGGGTTCTCCGGGAAAAGGTTAATGTGGTCTGTGATCACCATTATATCACCGACTTTAAATTCCTTATTCATTCCTCCGGCAGCATTGCTTACAAAGAGATATTTCACCTTTAAGTTTTGCATAACTCTGATAGGGAAGGTCACATCTTTCATATCATAACCTTCATAATAATGAAATCTCCCTTGCATGGCCATAATTCTCTTACCTCCCAAAGTCCCGAAAATCAAACGGCCACTATGACCTTCTACAGTAGAAACCGGGAAGTTCGGAATATCTTTATATTCTATTGCTTTCTTATCTTCAATATGATTTATCAGATCACCGAGGCCAGTACCAAGAATTATTGCAATTTCCGGGAGATCACTTACTTGAGTGCGGATAAAAAATGAAGATTCTTTTATTTTATCAAGATAATTCTTTTCCATGTTTTTAAGGTTATATAGGTTTCTTTTCAATTTCGTATTTGATTTCTTCAATAAGATTATTGTCGTCAATGGCATTTATCATTCTCACATTGACAGGGAGATAGAAAGTGAAAGCCTTCAAATCTTCCGGGAAATAAGGATTGTGCATCAGTCTGACTGCATCTTTTTCTGTTGTAACGATAATTTTCCTTTGTCCCGGAAGAGCTTTGAATTTATTTTCTATTTCAATAATATCTTTCCTTGTAAAATCATGATGATCCGGGAAATGATCCACTTTTACCCGGAAAGGATAATTCCTGAAATGCCTGACAAAATAACGTGGATGAGCTATTCCTGTTAACAGCATCACTCCATCTTTTGAATCCAAGGCATTTAGGCTTACATCGTAACGGGCATCTTCCGGAAATACCGGTTTCAATTTCCCATATTCATAACGGGAAAAGAATAGCTTCTGGAATTTCATAAGATCCAGATCTTTAGATGCTATTCTATAATTAATTGGCATTAGATCTTCAGGACATTTTGTGACGATGACCATGTCTGCCCTGTTGACCTGACGGGCGCTTTCACGTAAACGACCTAACGGCAGAATTTTATCTTTGTAAAACGGGCGGCTGTAATCAGTAAGTAATATGGAGAGTTTAGGTTTCACCCATCTGTGTTGAAAAGAATCATCAAGAACAATTAATCCAAGTTCAGGATACAATTTTTTCAGCTCTTCAATTCCTTTCTTTCTACTTTCACAGACAGCCACAACTACGGCATTCCCATATTTTTGAAAAATCTGATAAGGCTCATCTCCTATTGATGCAGGAGTACTTTTTGAATTCGCAAGTACAAAACCTTTAGTTTTCCTTTTATAACCTCTGCTTAATACTGCTACTTTATAATCGTATGCCAAATGGCTGACAATAAATTCCACATGAGGGGTTTTCCCGGTTCCACCAACCGTTAGATTACCTACTCCGACAACCGGTATTTCATACTCTTTGCTTTTCAAAATATTGGATTCAAACAACCAATTACGTAACCCCACAACGGCTCCATAAAGCCAGGACATGGGTGTAAGCAGACATATCAATAATTTATCACGGGTTGATTTCACTCCAAAATTAAGATAAAAAGGTTTTAATTCAGTTCTCTATCAATCAGTTGATTCTTAAATCAATTTCCGGCATTTTTGCCTGAATAGGTTTTTGAGCTAATACAGTTATAATTTTATTGTAAAGCTCATCAGATATGTTATAGTTTTTAAGATCCTTTAGATTATATAGAGTTTCAATTTCCGCAAGATTGGGAAGAAAATCCCAGATTGATTCTTTAACTTTAGGATAATAGCTTATGCCATAATCTGATAATTCTGTTTTGTCTGCCACCCATTTTATGGCATCCTCAAGATAACCTAAAGAATCGACCAATCCTATCTCCATGGCTTTTTGAGCATCCCAGACTCTGCCCTCACCGATCCTTCTGACTTCACTGACAGGCATTTTTCTTCCTTTGGCAACACGATTGACGAATTTTTCATAACCTAACTCCACCATTTCCTGCATTGCGTCCAATTGGCGTTCATTCAAGGCAAACATTAAATTTGGAAATTCTGAAATTGGATTGGTGGATACTATTTCAGCATTTAATCCTATCTTTTTCATTAATTTTTCTGCATTAGGTATAAGTCCGAATATACCTATGGAACCGGTAATGGTCAAAGGATTGGCAAATATCTTATCAGCTCCGCATGAAATCCAGTATCCTCCTGAAGCAGCATAATCACCCATAGATACAGCTAACGGTTTCCCCTTTGACTGGAAATAATCAAGTGCTTCCCCGATCTGTTCGCTTCCGAATGCTGATCCTCCTGGAGAATTTACCCTCAAAACCATCCCTTTCACGTCATCATCTTCGGCAAGACTTGTTATAATCGGGACGAATCGTTCAAAGTTTATAGTAGAATTCCCCCCTCCGTCAAGAATCTCTCCTGTGGCAAATAAAACTGCAATTTGTTTTTTTGAGTTATATCCCATTGAGAAATCTTCTTGAGAAACCAAGAGCGATGGATCTATGAAATTAAGTTTATCCTTATCGACATTTATTGTGGCTGCTATAAGGCTATCCATGCTTCTTTCATAATATATCCTGTCAACAAGTTGATCCTGCAGATCGGTCTTTCCCTCTTTAAGAAAAATGAAATTATTATTTATCAGAGAATCAATATAGCTTTGATTGAGATTTTTTCTTTGATCTGCAATACCTTCACATATCACACTCCACATGTTTCCATAAAGAGTGTCTAACTGGGCTCTTGCAGGTTGACTCATAGAAGACAGTATATAAGGTTCTACTGCAGATTTATAGGTACCGACTTTGATCACTTGAAATTCAATACCGATTTTATCAAAAAGATCTTTATAAAAGAGATTAACACCTCCTAAACCTTGCAATGCGATATGACCGGCTGGATTCATGCACAATTCATCGGCAACGGTCGCTACATAATAAGTGCCGTTTGAATATAAATCACCATAAGATATGATTTTTTTTCCACTTTTTTTAAAATCAAGCAATGCGTTCCGAAGGGCATTATATGTGGCAGGAGCAGCAGACGATACTCCACATTTAAGATAAATTCCTTCAACATTTTTATTTTCTGCCGCAGCCTTAATTGCTGAGATTAATGAAGCAAGTGTCTGTTTCTTCTTAACTTCACCCCCCACTAATTCCATATAATCGAAATCAGTGGATTTTTCATTTTCCTCGATTGCGCCTGATAAATTAATTGTAAGCACACTCTTTGACTTTACCTGTTGGCTGTTATTGGAAGATATGCCTATTTTGGCCGTTAACCCAATAATAATCAAGACAGCTACGATCCCAAAAAGTACTATTGCAATCCAAGCTCCCACGAAGGAAGAAAGTGTGTTAAGAAAAAATCTTTTCAACATAATATCTTTAATGAAATTTCAATTATTTGTGGGAAAGAACTTGATTAAGAGATAATTTTCTTTATGGTTTCTGCAAGTTTTTGAGCCTCCTCCGGAGTAGAAGCCTCCGAATAAATCCTGATAATAGGTTCAGTATTTGACTTTCTTAAATGCACCCAGCCATTTTTAAAATCAATTTTCACTCCGTCTATATCAGTGATTTGTTCTTCCTTAAAGTAATTCTTCACTTCATTTATAAGTGAATCGACGTCTATATCCGGTGTAAGTGAGATTTTATTCTTTACAATAGTGTACTGAGGATAATCCTTTTTCAATTCACTGACCGTTTTCCCGCTTTTTGCTAAGAGTGTCAGGAAAAGCGCCACTCCTACCAGTGCGTCCCTACCGTAATGGAGTTCAGGATAGATCACTCCTCCATTCCCTTCACCACCTATGATAGCATTCGTTTCTTTCATTTTTTCCACCACATTAACTTCTCCTACCGCAGCTGTAGAGTAAGAACAGCCATGTTTCGTTGTCACATCACGGAGTGCCCTGGAACTACTCAAATTGGAGACAGTGCTTCCGGGTGTTTGAGAAAGAATATAATCTGCAACCGCTACAAGGGTGTATTCTTCAACAAACATTTCACCATTTTCCATTACTATTGCCAATCGGTCTACGTCGGGATCCACAACAAATCCTACATCGGCCTTTCCGTCTTTTAAAAGCTCTGATATCTGAGAGAGATTTTCGGGAATTGGTTCAGGATTATGTGCAAATCGGCCGGTTGCTTCACAATTTAATTCTACAATGTCTTCAACGCCCAACGATTTGAGTAACTCAGGAATAATAATTCCTCCTACTGAATTGACGGCATCGACTGCTACTTTGAAATGAGCATTCTTAATTGCTTCACAATCAACCAAGGACAAATTCTTAACAAGTTCTATATGACGGTAATTCCAGGTCTCATCTTTTATTTCACGACCAAGAAAATCCACATCAACAAAACTGTAATCTTCAAGCTCTGCAATCTTAATAACTTCTTTACCTTCCCTGTCCGACAAAAATTCTCCCTTAGAATTCAATAGTTTAAGAGCATTCCATTGCCGGGGATTATGACTTGCCGTTATTATAATACCCCCGTCAGCTTCCAGGCCGGTTACCGCTAATTCGGTAGTTGGAGTGCTGGAAAGTCCTAATTTAATGACATCCAAGCCCATGGACATTAATGTGCCTGCCACAAGATTTTCTACCATCTTACCGGAAATTCTTGCGTCTCTTCCGACTACTATTTTCTTTGCAGTTTTATTATTTCTTTTAATAAATTCTGCGTAAGCAGCTGTAAATCTGACTATATCCGTACCGCTTAGTCCTTCTCCAGTCTTTCCTCCTATAGTCCCTCTTATTCCTGATATTGATTTTATTAAAGACATATTTTCTGAGAGTAAAAAGTGTTCTGAATTCTTTGCATCTATATAAATCAATATTCGGGTTTAAAATATCTGATATTCATTATATAGGGTATGCAATATGATTGTTCCTCATAGAAACCGTAATAACTTCTTAATACAAGATTTACTTCTGAATTATAGCCTACATATTTTAACGGCATCTGAATGCCTGTTCCCCAGCTTGTAGTAGAAGTCAAATAAGTGTTCTTATATACAAAACTTGTCGAACCGTTTGTAATATAATCTGAATTTCCTTCCGGAGAGGCCTCTATGTTTTCATAAAGATATTTTAAGTTTACACGGTTAAATCTGAAATACACGAGGTCACCTGACTCAACCTTATCTTCATAATTCGCAGACACTATTTGCATGTATACATAACCGTCTTCATCAAGACGATAGAATGGCGCATCATCGCCGGCAGTCTCACAAGTAATGAAAGATAATGAATCTTTGGGAAGATCTATAGATACGTTTTTTCCGGCGAGATACCAATTGACTGCCTTCTCTTCATCACGTAGAAGTTCTGAATAACTTTCTGTTTTACTGCAAGATGATATCAGGCAAATCAGAGTCGGCAAAATAAATAATATATTTATGTTTCGCTTCTTCATTCTAATAATTTTTTTAATTTTGTGTTTTATTATCTTTCGTGAGATATTTGTCAAATTGTTTTAAGTTATCAAGAAGAATTTTTTTGCAATCATTCAAAGAACCGTGGAATTCTGCTCCGGCAGCCTGAAGATGCCCTCCTCCTCCATATAGAACCTTACAAATTTCTGAAACAGGAAAATTGTTTTTACTTCTGGCTGAAATCTTCACACAATCAGGATCTTCTCGCAAAAAAATAGAATAGACTATTTCCCTTACTTCAAGAGGTCGGTTCACCAATCCTTCCGTATCCCCTCTTTCGTAATTGTATTTTTTCAATTCGTCAGACGATAAAGTTATAAGGCTGCATTTATGTTCGGGGAAAACTTCCATTTTTTCAGAAAGAGAAAAGGCCTCCAGCAGTAAACTGTTTAAGCTCCTTGTATTCAATGCTTCTCTTATGATTTTTTCTTTGTCAACATCTTTTTCGAGAAGCCGCATAAGAATCTCATATAAATCGGGATATTGACAGTTCACCGTAAAGTTCCTCGTGTCTGTAATAATACCTGTAAGGAGACAAGTGGCACATTGGGTATCAACGACATCATAAAGACCCATAGCTGCTATTATCCTGAATACCAGCTCACAGGTGGAAGACATTTTGGGATAAGAAATCGTGAGATCCGTAAAATTATCTGGCTCCATATGGTGATCTATAAGCACTTTCCGGCAATGGGCGTTCAAAATCAACGGGGCCAGTGAATCTTGACGAGAAGGTGTGTTAAAATCACAACAGATAATCAGATCTGCTTTTGCAATTGTATTTTCGCAAAATTCTTTATGCGACGTGTAAACTGCTATTTCTCTGAAACCAGGTAGGAAAGAGAGATTATTCGGTGCCTTGTCAGGCACGACAACGGTGGCTTCTTTACCAAGATTCTTTAAAAGATGCCATAATCCCAAAGTGCTCCCTATTGCATCCCCGTCAGGACGCACATGACAAGTGAGAACAACTCTGTTGCTCTCTTCTATCATGTGCAAAAGTTTTTTTGCTTCTGATGTTTCCAGCAATTTGTTCATTTCTGCCGGTTATTTACTCTCCTTTCCCTTTTTATTCTATATTTTGAAACTACAAAGTTATATATTATCTCGCAATTATTTGTAACTTTGCCATTAAAATTTGAATCATTTTTTACTCGGATGCATACTATAGAAGAAAAGGGAGAGGCCTTCAAAAGATTTCTGACCGTGCTTGATACCCTTCGTGAAAAATGTCCCTGGGATGCTAAGCAGACCAATGAGTCTCTTCGGCCTAACACTATTGAAGAAGTTTTTGAGCTTGCTGATGCTTTAATTTCAGATGATGTCCAGAACATTAAAAAAGAACTTGGCGATGTTTTGCTCCATGTTGGTTTTTATTCAAAAATAGCCTCTGAAAAAGATGAGTTCGATATAGCCGATGTTTGTGATTCTCTCACCGACAAATTGATTTTCCGTCACCCCCATATTTATGGGAATGTTGATGCCTCCTCTCCGGAAGAAGTTTCCAAAAATTGGGAACAGATTAAACTTAAAGAGAAAGATGGCAACAAATCAGTCCTGGCCGGCGTTCCTTCTTCTCTGCCGGCTTTAATTAAGGCAAACCGGATTCAGGAAAAAGCACGCAATGTCGGATTTGACTGGGAGGAACCATCTCAGGTCTGGGAAAAAGTTAAGGAAGAGATTTCCGAGGTCGAACAAGAAATCAGGAATGATAATAAGAAGGAGTTGGAGAAAGAATTCGGTGATCTGATTTTCGCTGTTGTAAATGCAGCCAGACTTTATGGTGTTGATCCCGAAAATGCACTTGAAAAAACCAATAGAAAATTCATCAAAAGATTCAATTTCCTTGAAGCGGAAGCAAAAAAATTAGGTAAATCTCTCAAGGAAATGCCCTTGGCAGAAATGGATGAAATATGGAATCGTGCTAAGACCTTAGAATAAATGATTCTTTGCATAACTGAAAAGCCGAGTGTAGGCAGGGAAATCGCACGCATTCTCGGTGCGAATACGCGTCATGACGGTTATCTGGAAGGTTCCGGTTATTGCGTCACCTGGACATTCGGACATCTTTGTTGTCTTAAAGAACCCGCAGATTATAATCAAAACTGGAAACATTGGTCTATTTCCTCTTTACCTATGATTCCTCAAAGATTTGGTATAAGGTTAATCGAAAATGATTCTTATATAAAACAGTTTCAGACTATTTCGGAGCTTATTACTCAATGTGATGAGATAGTGAATTGTGGCGATGCCGGACAGGAAGGTGAACTCATTCAAAGATGGGTTATGCAAAAAGCAGGATGCAAAAAAACGGTTAAGCGATTATGGATTAATTCTCTTACAGATGAAGCTATCCGTGAGGGTTTTAACCATTTATTACCCGAAAAAGACCTTGAGCCCTTGTATCTGGCCGGACTTTGCAGGGCCATAGGTGATTGGGTGCTGGGGCTTAATGCCACTCGTCTTTATTCTTTAAGGTACGGAGTAAAAGGTCAGATCCTGTCGATTGGAAGAGTGCAGACTCCTACACTGGCATTAGTTGTTAATAGACAAAAGGAAATTGAAAATTTCATTCCTCAGGATTACTGGGAACTTAAAACCAAATACAGGGATACTCTTTTTTCTTATTCTGGAAAGCGTTTCGATAAAAAAGAAAAAGGTGAATAACGGATGGCTAAAATAAACGACCTGCCTATTGAAATCACAGACCTTTCCACCAAATCCGGGAAAGAAGCCCCCCCCCGACTCTTTGACCTTACCTCTCTTCAGGTGGAGTGTAACAAGAAATTGAATATGGGTGCAGAGGAAACTTTGTCAACCATTCAATCTTTATACGAAAAGAAAGTCACTACTTATCCCCGTGTTGACACCACCTACCTTCCTGAAGATCAATATAAACAATGTGGTAAAATTTTAAATTCTCTTGCCGGATATGAAAATCTGCTTTTACCTCTGAGGGGTAGAAAACTTAATAAAAGTAAAAAAGTTTTCGACAATTCTAAAATAACTGATCACCATGCCATTATCCCCACAGGAGTGCCATTACCTAATAATTTGACTGATAAAGAAAAAAAAGTTTTTAACCTTATCGCTTTAAGATTTATCTCTGTTTTTTATCCGGATTTTTCTTTCCTTCAAACAATAGTGAATGGGAAATGCGACAAATATCAATTTAAAGCCACAGGCAGACAGATAACCGATCCGGGATGGAAAATAGTTTTTTCCGGTGATGAGGTTGATAAGGATAATGCCGCCAATGAGAATGACTCCATACTTCCTTCTTTTTCTAAAGGAGAATCAGGCCCTCATTTGCCTCAGTTAATAAAGAAAACAACACAAAGCCCCAAATTTTATACTGAAGGAACCCTGCTTAAAGCTATGGAAACAGCAGGCGCAGCCGTTGAAGATGAAGACTTGAGAGAAGCATTGAAAGCTAATGGAATCGGGAGACCGTCCACAAGAGCCTCTATTATAGAAATTCTTTATAAAAGAGGTTATATTGTAAAGGAAAGGAAATCTATAAAAGCCACTCCTGCCGCTGTCGAACTTCTTTCTTTAATTAATGAGGAACTTTTGAAGAGCCCGAAGTTGACAGGAATATGGGAAGGGAAACTCAGGAAAATTGAGAAAGGTGAATACGAAGCTCTGGCATTTATAGAAGAAATAAAAGATATGGTCAAAGAGATCACTATGTCTGTTCTGAGAGACAATTCCGACAGAAGGATAAATGCCCTCCAATCATAATAAAAGATAGGGTCAAAAGTCGTCAAAAAATCAACTCGAGTCAAAATCAAGAAGAAGAAAAAACTATGATACTTTTTCAGAACCAGCCTGGTTTCAACTTGATTTGGCAATACACTTTGGTTGGAATTATTCTTTTAGGAGTTTGTGTTTGGATTGTAATCAAAGTCTCCGGGCCGAGAAAAAATAACCGTGATCATTGCGCGGGATGCGGTCTGTATGATGCTTGTGAGAAGAAAAAAATAAAAATAAACCATGGAAACCATAAAGATTTATAATAACGATCTCTCAGGGAAACAACTGGAAAAGGCCGCTGATGTCTTGAAAGAGGGAGGTGTAATAATAGTACCCACAGATACTCTGTATGCGGTGGCGTGTGATGCCCTCAATCCCAAGGCCGTTGAAAGAGTTTGCAGGTTAAAAGGGATTAATCCAGAGAAAACAAATCTTTCAGTCATTTGCGATGGGATCTCTATGGCTTCGGAATATGCCAAGTTTGATAATTATGCATTCAAACTTATGAAAGAAAACACACCCGGGCCGTTTACTTTTCTTTTTAGGGCCGCATCTTCTTTGCCTCGGGCATTCAAGGGCAGGAAGATTGTCGGCATCCGGATTCCTGCTAATAAAGCAATCAGAGACCTTGCATCAAGATTAGGAAATCCCCTTCTTAGCACTTCTATTTCTTATCAGGATGAAGACTATGGAATTAATCCGGAACTGATTGCGGAGTCTTATGAAGATAAAATTGATTTAATGATTGAAGGAGATGAAGGCTCACTGGAACCTTCAGCAATCATTGATTGCACTGAAACTTCACCCATTATAAAACGTGAGGGTCCATTACCTCTTAATTAGCGACATCTAATTAGCGATAACAGGTAGTCTTCCTGCAGCCCCTTAAATAATTAATCGGCTAAATTTAAGTTAAAAATATTAACACAAGTTTTGCAATTAATATTAATTGCAATTACTGATATTTTTCAATAATTTTGCATTAGATGATTAGAATAAACAATCTAAGAACCCATAAAAACTTTATATAACTAAATTTTTTATAATTATGTCAAAAATCACTGTTGTAGGTGCCGGTAATGTTGGCGCAACCGCTGCAAATGTTCTCGCTATGCGTGAAATTGCTGATGAAGTTATCATGATCGACATCAAGGAAGGAGTGTCTGAAGGTAAGGCTATGGATATGATGCAGACAGCTAACCTTCTTGATATGAATACATGCGTGAAAGGAGTTACAAATGATTATGAAGCAACAAAAGATAGCGATGTAGTAATCATCACTTCCGGTATACCTCGTAAACCAGGTATGACCCGTGAGGAACTTATCGGAGTAAATGCAGGTATTGTAAAGCAAGTGACTGAAAGCGTTCTTGCCCATAGTCCCAATGCTGTCATCATTTGTGTTTCCAATCCTATGGATACAATGACTTATCTTATCCATAAGATATCAGGACTTCCCAAAAACCGTATTATAGGCATGGGTGGCGCTCTTGATAGCAGCCGTTTTAAATATTATTTAAGCCAGTCTCTTAAGGCTAACCCTAACGAAGTGGAAGGCATGGTTATCGGAGGTCATGGTGACACAACTATGATTCCTTTGAAGAGATTCGCAACACTCAGAGGTGTCCCTGTCACTGAATTCCTCAAGGCTGAAGAACTTGAAAAGATTGTTGCTGACACTATGGTGGGTGGTGCAACTCTTACCAAACTTCTCGGCACTTCCGCATGGTACGCACCGGGGGCAGCCGCAGCAGAAGTTGCCGAAGCTGTTCTTCATAATCAGGATGCATTGATTCCATGTTCAGCACTCCTTGAGGGTGAATATGGTGAAAAAGACATCTGCATTGGTGTTCCTTGTGTTCTTGGCAAAGGTGGCATCAAAAAGATTGTTGAACTTCCTTTAAATGAAGAAGAAAAAGATCTATTCAAGAAGAGTGCTGATGCAGTTCGCAAAACTAATGCTGCACTTCCTCTGTAATTGAAATTTTCGGGTCACAGAAGCCCTGTAAACATAAAGAAGGTGCTAAATTTCATAAGATTTTTAGCTCCTTCTTTTTCTCCCTCGGAATGTTTTGCCAAAATACGAATGTGCTATTCCGTTATAATTTTCCATAGCTCATATTCCGTAAGAGTTTGAAAAATCCTAAAAAAATATTAATTTCGCAATTGACCATTATTCATTGCCTTTATAGATGGGTATCGGTAAAATTGTCGGTTTCATCCTGCTCGGGATTCTCTGGATTTGGCTTTGCGCTTTGCTCATTATTTCCGGAGGAGGATTCTCATTTAAAAATATTTTCCTGCTCCTGACATCCGGCATAATTATATTTGTTCCTCTCTGGAAAAAGTATTTCAGAGGAAATTATTAGACTTTATAAAACGTTGAATCCTGCAACGGAATGGAAGACAAAGATAATAGACTTCTTCATAAAATTAAATCTCCCGAAGATCTTCGTAAATTAAATGTTGATCAACTACCGGCCCTATGTTCGGAAATAAGGGAGTTTCTGATTGAAAATTTATCTGAAAATCCTGGTCATTTTGCTTCCAGCATGGGAGCTGTCGATCTTATAGTTGCTCTCCATTATGTTTTTGACACTCCCGTCGACCGGCTTGTCTGGGATGTTGGTCATCAGGCTTACGCTCATAAAATCCTTACCGGTAGAAAGGAAGACTTTAAAAACCAAAGAAAATTAGGTGGCATCAGCGGTTTCCCCAATCCTATGGAAAGTGCGGCCGATACTTTTATGGCAGGCCACGCCGGTAATTCAATCTCAGCCGGACTTGGGATGGCGATTGCCGATATGAATACACCGGGAAATGAAAATAGAAAAACTGTTGCCATAATCGGAGATGCTTCAATAAGCGGTGGATTGGCATTCGAAGGCCTCAATAATGCATCTAACAATCCCAACAATCTGCTTATTATCCTAAACGACAACGATATGAGCATCGGAAGTAATGTGGGTGCCCTACACAGTTATCTTTCTGATCTCACCACTTCTGCCGGTTATAACCGGTTAAGAAATAAGGTTGCCGTTTATCTTAAAAAAACAGGAGCATTGACTGAAAATCGGAGAAGAGCTTTAATACGTTTAGGGAATTCTATTAAATCGGTTGTATCAAAAAAACAAAATATATTTGAAGGACTGAATATCCGGTATTTTGGACCTTTTGATGGTCATGATGTTAAGAAACTGGTCAAAATTCTTTCCGATATTAAGGAAATGAAAGGACCCCGGCTTTTACATCTTTATACCACAAAAGGAAAAGGATTCCCTGCTGCTGAAGAAAATCCGTCAGTGTGGCATGCCCCAGGTAAATTTAATCCTGCGACAGGTGAAAGAATTTCATCCTCTTCGGCTAAAAAAGCCCCTTTATGGCAAGAGGTTTTTGGCGAAACTCTCGTCAATCTGGCAAAAAATGACGACCGGATTGTGGGTGTCACCGCAGCTATGCCTGATGGCACATCTTTAAGCAGATTATTCGAGGTGATGCCCGAAAGAAGTTACGATGTCGGCATTTCGGAGGGCCATGCAGTCACTTTTGCTGCAGGGATGGCCTCAGCAGGCAAACATCCCTTTGTGGCCATTTATTCCTCTTTTTTGCAACGAGCATATGACAATATCATACATGATGTGGCAATTCAGGGCTTGCCTGTGACATTCTGCATTGACAGAGCCGGTTTGGTGGGTGAAGACGGAGTGACCCATCATGGTTTCTTCGATCTTTCCTATCTCGGTTGCATTCCGGGACTCACAATAGCTGCACCTTCCGACGCAGATACATTAAGTGATTTAATGTTTACTTCTCTTTCATTCAACAATCCTTTTGCAATCCGATATCCGAGAGGAGAATGTCGGGGATTTTCCGGTTTTCATGAACCTGCGAAGCTGGAGATTGGGAAAGGGAAAACTATTAAGAAAAGTGGAAATTCCCGTGTCGCAATCGCCTCTTTAGGACCGATTATTCAAAATGCTTTGGATGCATCGGAAAAGCTTGCTGCTGATGGCGTCAATGTGGATATCTATGATTTTATTTGGTTAAAACCTATTGATGAGAATCTTTTAAGAGAATTAGCACAAAATTATGAAGCCATAGTCACGATAGAAGATGGTATCTTGTCAGGTGGTTTCGGTTCGGCTGTCAACGATTTCATTAAGAATGAAGGATTGACCGTTAAAACCGTTAGTCTCGGCATCCCGGATAAATGGGTTCCGCATGGTTCGGTCAAAGAGCTCCAGGCAATTTGCGGTTACGATGCCGACGGCATTGCTGAAGCAATTAAAGAGACCCTGAAGAAATTATAAAATGAAGATTATAATAGCAGGTGCAGGCGAAGTAGGCACACATCTTGCCAAACTTCTTTCGAATGAGGAACAGGATATCGTGTTGCTCGACAGCGACCAGAGTCGACTTGATATAATTAATGACAATTATAATCTTATGACCTGGAACGGTTCAACTTCTTCATTTGAAACTCTTAGAGATGTGGGAGTGGCGAACTCTGACCTCTATATAGCTGTGACACCTTATGAAACCAGAAATATTACCTCTTGTGCCATTGCCAAGCATCTTGGAGCCAAAAAGACTATGGCAAGGATTGACAATCATGAGTTCCTGATTGCAAAGAATGGTAACATCCTGAAAGATATAGGAGTAGACAACCTAATCTATCCGGAAGATTTGGCAGCAGATGAAATCGCACGTTCCCTGGCCCATAATTGGGCAAGCTATTGGGGGGAACTGCATGACGGCAAGCTATTGTTAATTGGCGTTCGGCTCCATAATGAAAGTATTCTTATCAATCATAAACTGAAAGACCTCCCTGTCAAGACTCATGATTTTCATGTAGCCGCTATCAAAAGAAATAACGCCACCATTATCCCGGGTGGTAATGATGAGATTCTTTATGACGACACGGTTTATTTCATTACAACCCCGCCATTTGTGCAGGAAGTGATGGAATTGTGCGGAAAAAAGAAAAGGGTTATTAAAAAGGTCTTGATAATCGGAGGATCGAGGATTACACTTCGGTTTGCCTCTTTGTTTCATGATAAGTATCATATAAAAATAATCGACAACGACCGAGATCATTGCGAAGAAATGGCAACCATGTTGCCTGATTGTGAAATAGTTTTAGGCGACGGACGTGATATAGAGGTCTTAAAAGAAAATAATGTTGATCAGTA
>JAFLTN010000057.1 GCA_022510445.1 Muribaculaceae bacterium
GACAAAAACGAGGGAGCCGTGACAATCGAGGTGAAGGATACGGAAGCCTGTCCGCGGTATTCAGGCGTTACCATCAGAAATGTGAAAGTGCAGGAATCGCCCGAATGGCTGCGCGACTTGCTCAACGCTATCGGACAAAGGCCTATCAACAATATTGTGGACATCACTAATTTTATCCTGTTGGGTCTCGGTCAGCCGCTGCATTGCTTCGACCTTGCGAAGGTGAAGGGTGAGAAAATAGTGGTGAGGACCTGCGAAAAAGGCACGAAGTTCACCACACTCGACGGAGTAGAGCATACCCTCGACGAGAAAGACCTGATGATATGCGATGCGGAGAAACCGATGTGTATAGCCGGTGTATTCGGAGGTCTGGATTCAGGTGTAACTGAATCTACAACCGAAGTATTCATAGAAAGTGCTTATTTCCAGCCTACCAGAGTCAGGAAAACAGCACGTCGTCACGGGCTTAACACAGATGCTTCCTTCAGATATGAAAGAGGAGCCGATCCATCAATAACAGTATACGCCGCAAAACTGGCAGCCTTACTCATTCAGGAACTTGCCGGAGGAGAAATATGCGGAGAGGTGGCCGATCATTATCCTGTTCCGGTTTTACCGTTTAAAGTGGCTCTTTCATTGAAATACTGTAACGAACTTATCGGGAAACAGTTGCCGGAACAACTTGTCGAGACAATCCTGAGATCATTAGACATCCATATTGAGAAAGATCCTGAAAATAAAGACTGCCTAAACCTTCTTGTGCCGACATACCGGGTTGATGTGACTCGACCATGCGATGTCGTGGAGGAGATTCTGAGGGTATATGGATATAATAATGTGGAATTCGGCAATGAGATGTATTTCTCTCCATCCCAAAGAACTTTGACAGATCTTGATTACAATCTGAGGGAAACAATCAGCAACCGCCTCACGGGAGAAGGATTCATGGAGATCATGAACAACTCACTGTCGTCTGTGTCGTATTACGAAGGGCTCGCGGAGCTTCCCGTAGAAGGTCTTGTGACGCTTATGAATCCTCTGAGCAATGATCTTTCAGTGATGCGCGCCACTCTTCTCTTCGGAGGTCTGGAATCCATAGCTCATAATGTAAACCGGAAAGCTGATAACCTGAGATTCTATGAATTCGGAAACGTCTATCATAAGAAGGCCGGAAAAGAACCTACTCCGGACCAGCCTCTGGCACCGTATTCGGAATGGATGGAATTAGGAATCTGGCTAACAGGAGATTTCATCTCACCTTCCTGGAACAGGAAAGCTGAAAAGGCCTCGCCTTACGACATGAAAGGAATCACCGACAATATTTTCCATGTGTTAGGAGTGCCGGAAGGCAATATTGTCCGAAATCAAGACAGCAGCGAGCTGT
This sequence comes from Muribaculaceae bacterium, assembly GCA_022510445.1. Lineage (GTDB taxonomy): Bacteria > Bacteroidota > Bacteroidia > Bacteroidales > Muribaculaceae > Lepagella. Next base: position 1,385 of record JAFLTN010000057.1, read on the forward strand.
TTGCCGTGAGGCTGACCATTTCGACGCGACAAGGCAAACTTCTGGGAGAACTTGGAATTGTAAGTAAAAAGATTCTTAACAAGTTCGGGATAGAACAGGAAGTGATTTTCGCCGCCCTCAACTGGACAGAACTTGTAAAACTTGTGGCCAACCATAAAGTGACATACACTGCTTTGCCAAAAACGCAGCCGGTGAAACGAGATCTTGCGTTGCTGGTAAATAAATCTGTGACCTTTGCAGAAATAGAGGAGACAGTAAAGAAAGCCGAGAGAAAGCTGTTGAAAGACGTGACGCTGTTTGATGTCTATGAAGGCAAGAATCTTCCGGAAGGGAAAAAGAGCTATGCCATCTCAATCACCCTCCAGGATGATGACAAGACAATGAACGACAAACAGATAGAAGCAGTGATGCAAAAAATCATAAAGGCACTCGAACAAACAGGTGCCCAACTGAGATAATGAATTTATCAAAAATATAAAAAATAAACCAACAACCATCTTAGAATATGGGAAGAGCGTTTGAATATCGCAAAGCAAGAAAACTGAAGAGATGGGGCAATATGAGCCGCACCTTCACAAGAATCGGGAAAGAAATAACCATGGCGGTGAAAGCCGGCGGCCCCGATCCTGATATGAATCCTCGTCTGCGTGTGCTCATGCAGAATGCGAAAGCAGCCAATATGCCCAAAGACACAGTCGAAAGGGCTATCAAAAAGGCAACCGACAAGGATGCAGGCGACTACAAAGAAATCATATATGAAGGATACGGACCTCACGGAATAGCAATCGTTGTGGAGACGGCTACCGACAATAATCAGAGGACTGTTGCGAATGTAAGGTCATATTTCAATAAACACGGAGGTTCGCTTGGAACCCAGGGATCTTTATCATTCCTGTTCGACCATAAAAGTGTGTTCCATGTAAAACCGAATTCAGAAATAGACCCGGATGAATTCGAACTCTCACTTATGGATTTCGAGGCGGAACTGGAGCAGGATGAAGAAGAATGGCTCATCTATGGAGCTTTCGAGCAATTCTCAAATCTGCAGAAATTTCTTGAAGACAGCGGCATGGAGATAGTTTCAGCTGAATTTGAAAGGATTCCCAATGATTATAAAGAAGTTACGCCCGAACAAAGAGAAGCTATCGAGAAACTTCTCGAAAAATTTGAAGACGACGAAGATGTGCAAAATGTCTTTCACAATATGAAAGAGGACTAAAAATTTGGTAACTTCCCACAAAAGGGATAAATTTACAAAAAATCCAAGAAAAACACACCTGAGGAATCGTCACCAACGGGAAAAAGATTCCACTGAAAAAACTCAAAACAAACAAATAAATACTAATAACTAAACTAACAGCTATGTGGTTATCATGCTCATCTGTAGGACGTAAGTTCGTCATGGCCGTAACAGGAGCCGTGCTCGTCCTGTTCGTCACTTTCCACTGTTGTATGAACTCCATAGCCATCTGCTGGCCAGCCTCCTATAACACTCTTTGCGAGTTTTTGGGAGCTAACTGGTATGCCTTACTGGCATCAGCAGGATTGGCTCTGTTCATACTCATCCACATAGTTTATGCTTGCATCCTGACCTTGCAAAACCGCAAGGCTCGTGGAAGCGTAAGCTATGCAGTATCAAAAAAACCGAAGACCGTGGAATGGTCGTCAAAGAACATGCTTGTTCTTGGTATCGTCATCCTCGCTTTTCTTGTAGTCCACCTCATTCAGTTCTGGGCAAAAATGCAGCTCCAGGAGATCAGAGGAGTTGACGATGTACTGCCACCGGCAGCCGGCACCCTCTTCTTGCAGGAAGCCTTCAGCACAGACTGGACCTGGATTGTCTACATTATCGGTTTCATCGCTTTATGGTTCCATCTTAACCATGGTATCTGGTCTATGTTCCAGTCAACCGGTTGGGACAACACTGTCTGGATTGCCCGACTCAAAAAAGTGGCTTGCGTATGGAGTTCAGTAGTCGTATTACTTTTCGTTGCTCAGGCAATCGTCTTCACGGTAAAGGCCCACGAAGGTTTCTTTAAGAAAGATCCGGTCCTCAGGGAACAATACAAGGAGATGCTTGTGCCGATGTTTGAAAAGGATTTCGGCCCGGATGCAGCTCAAATCGGCATCCCGTCGGTTAGCAGTCTTTCATATGAAGAATTCGGAATGCTTGTCAACAACTTCTCAGATGCAGTTGCCCAGCTTCCGGAAAGCATCGAAGACAGCAGGGTTCAGAATCAGCTTGCATCAATTCCGAACGATGAACAGAAAGAAAGTTTCCTCCGTGCATTAAACCGCCAAATCGAGGGGAAAAAACATCTCGAAAAAACTAAAGCTTTGTTGGACTATTTGAACGAGGAATAACTTATGGAAGCAACTCAAGATAAAGTTAGAATAATGAGCCCTGAGGAATCAAAGATTCCTGAAGGACCAATCGCGGAAAAATGGACCAACTATAAGGCCCATCAGAAACTTGTGAATCCGGCCAACAAGCGTAAACTTGATGTGATTGTTGTCGGCACAGGACTTGCAGGAGCTTCGGCAGCCTCCACACTTGCGGAACTCGGATTCAATGTATTGAACTTCTGCATTCAGGATAGCCCTCGTCGAGCTCACTCAATCGCAGCTCAGGGTGGTATCAACGCCGCCAAGAACTATCAGAACGACGGCGACTCAGTATATCGTCTTTTCTATGACACAGTAAAAGGTGGGGACTACAGGGCACGCGAAGCGAATGTCTATCGTCTGGCTGAAGTATCCAACGATATCATTGACCAGTGCGTGGCTCAGGGAGTGCCCTTCGCTCGTGAGTACGGTGGTCTGCTTGCAAACCGTTCATTCGGTGGTGCACAGGTAAGTCGTACATTCTACGCAAAAGGCCAGACCGGTCAGCAGCTTCTGTTGGGAGCCTACGCTTCTCTCAACCGCCAGATTCAGGCAGGCAAAGTTAAAAGCTACAACCGTTATGAGATGCACGATGTGGTTCTCATCAAAGATAAAGACGGAGTGGAAAGAGCCCGCGGAATCATTGCCAAAAATCTTGTGACAGGAAAGCTTGAACGATTTGCAGCTCATGCTGTGGTTCTTGCAACCGGAGGCTATGGAAACACATATTTCCTTTCCACAAACGCCATGGCCTGCAACTGTTCTGCAGCGATGGCAGCCTATCGTAAAGGCGCTTATTTTGCAAATCCGGCTTATGTGCAGATTCACCCGACCTGTATTCCGGTACACGGTGACAAACAGTCGAAACTGACCCTTATGTCGGAATCTTTGAGAAATGACGGACGTATATGGGTGCCGAAGAAAAAAGAGGATGCAGAAAAACTTCAGAAGGGTCTCATCAAGGGAAGCGATATACCCGAACAGGATCGTGACTACTATCTGGAACGCAGATATCCTGCTTTCGGAAACCTTGTACCGCGTGACGTGGCTTCAAGAGCTGCCAAAGAACGTTGCGACGCCGGATATGGCGTAAACAACACCGGTCTTGCAGTGTTCCTCGATTTCTCGGAAGCCATCAATCGTCTTGGCATCGATGTGGTTCGCCAAAGATATGGCAACCTCTTTGATATGTATGAAGAGATCACAGACGTTAACCCGGGAGAATTTGCCCGCGAGACTGACGGAATGGAATATTACAATCCGATGATGATCTTCCCTGCAATCCACTATACAATGGGAGGTCTTTGGGTTGATTATGAACTTCAGACTTCAATCAAGGGACTTTTTGCCATCGGCGAATGTAACTTCTCAGACCACGGAGCAAACCGACTTGGAGCCTCCGCTCTCATGCAGGGTCTTGCCGACGGATATTTCGTGCTTCCCTACACAATCCAGAATTATCTGAGCGATCAGATCTCAGTGCCGAAGTTCAAGACAGACACACCGGAATTTGATGCAGCTGAAGCTAAGTGTCAGGAAAAGATGGATCATCTGATGTCGATCAAAGGTAACCGCTCAGTTGACTCAATCCATAAGGAACTTGGCCATATAATGTGGGAATATGTAGGTATGGGCCGTACAAAACAGGGTCTTGAAACTGCCATCAAGAAGCTTAACGAACTCAGGAAAGTTTTTGAAAGCGACCTTAAGATACCGGGCACACAAGATGGCATGAACATCGAACTTGACAAAGCCTTCCGTCTTAATGACTTCATCACTATGGGAGAGCTGATAGCTTACGACGCATTAAGCAGAAACGAAAGCTGCGGCGGCCATTTCCGTGAAGAATATCAGACTGAAGAGGGTGAAGCCAAACGCGACGATGAAAACTGCTTCTACGTAAGCTGCTGGGACTACGCCGGCACAGACACCCAGGCTCCGACATTGATTAAGGAACCTCTGCGTTATGAGGCAATAAAGGTACAGACACGTAACTATAAGTCATAAAACCGACCGTAAACATCTTGGTGAAAGCAAAAGATGTGAAAGTCTAAACAGAAAGAACAAACATGGAAGATAACATAATGAAAGTGAACCTGAAGGTTTGGCGTCAGGCCAATCCTAAGGCTAAGGGCGGGTTTGTGACTTATCCGGATGTGGAAACCACTCCCGACACCTCCTTCCTGGAGACACTTGATATATTGAACGAGAGGCTGGTAGAAGAGGGTCAGGAACCCATCGCTTTCGACCATGACTGTCGCGAAGGTATCTGCGGAATGTGTTCTCTATATATCAACGGACATCCTCACGGACCGGCCATCGGTGCAACCACCTGTCAGCTTTATATGAGGCGTTTCAGCAATGGTGAAACCATCACAGTTGAACCCTGGAGAGCGGCAGCCTTCCCGGTGATTAAAGACCTGATGGTCGACAGGAATGCCTTCGACAAAATCCAGCAGGCCGGCGGTTACGTATCGTTCAACTGTGGCGGAGCCCAGGATGCCAACGACCTTCCGATTGCCAAGACTGAAGCGGATGCAGCAATGGATTCTGCAAGCTGTATAGGTTGTGGCGCCTGTGTGGCAGCATGTAAGAACAGTTCAGCCATGCTCTTTGTATCGGCTAAGGTGACTCAGTTCTCTCATCTCCCGCAGGGAAAGGTTGAGAACGCACGCAGAGTCAGGGCAATGGTTAGTAAGATGGATGAACTTGGCTTTGGCAACTGCACCAATACAGGAGCCTGTGCCGCAGAATGTCCGAAACTTATTCCATTGGCAAATATAGGACGCATGAACAGAATGTTTATTGCAGCCAAATGTAAGGAATGATATAAACGCCTTGATAAAATCCGGTGATTTTTCTTTTCGGAAAGTCACCGGATAAACCTTATAGGTTATATCAGGTCTAATACTATGAAAACAAATTAAAACGTAAAAGATGAAGAAATTTTTACTCTTAGGGACAATGGCCGCTATCGCTGCAACGGCTTCAGCAGCATCAACTGATTATTTCGTGGTCAAATATAACGGACAGGAAATAACAGATGGTAATACTATCTATTGTAACCATCGGATTGCCGGTCTTCCATTTGAAGACAATTATTCCGCCGATGTCGATTTTATAAGTAAGGAAGGGGAACAGTTGTTGGTGATTTCCGTAGGTCCTGACACAACGCAACCCGGCTATGACGGTGCGTCATGGGGAATGCCTCAGATATGTGAAGGCGGCGATGCAGGAAATTGCTACGCCAATCAGGAATATTATTTCGCTGATATTTCAGAAGAAGGCTTCATCTGGATGATAGAAGCTATAGGCGTGGAAATGGACGTTGAACCCATCTATGTGGTGAATGCCTGTATAGCCTACGGAGAAAGAAATGATTATGAAATTGAAGAGGATTCAATGATGACTTTCTACATCAAGTATTCAAAGACTGATACCAAAGTAGCCGGTATCGAATCTGATTCCAATGAAAAACCCGTTTACTATAACCTTCTTGGCAAACAGGTAACGAATCCTTCTAACGGTGTGTATATCGTAAAACAAGGAAAGAAAGTCACCAAACAAGTATTCGGTAATTAAAAATTAAATATCGACAAAGTTAAAAAAAGCGGCAAGATTTTGCCGCTTTTTTATTGCAGGCCGCCCAAATTTCAAGGCAACCGGGATGGGGAAAGGTCTTTTACCAATATGTTTTTATTATTGTCTAAAAAGTAAATCGTTGGAGAAGCCCTGAAAAAATAGTCATCATTATCTTCAATTGAGCCGGAGTTATAGCCTATAGTCCATTCTTTAGGTAATGATGGAGCCGTTTCATCCCAAAGTTTCTTATTCTCTCCGGAATATATTGCCAACAAACTGATATCGCCTTGATTTATCATTTCACGCAAACCCGGACTCTCAGCTAATTTCCCTATTATCTCTTTGCAGTTATCGCAATCGGGATCGTAGAATATCACTAACAGATTTCCCTTTACCGGAGTTTTGTATAAAGAAGTAGTTTTTCCGTCATTTGTGACATATGTAAAGTCAGCCGCTCTCATGCCTGGACGGTTTTTCAGGGCATTTTGAAGCAAAAATCTGTTTCTTTCTCTTTCAGCCTCATTGAGCAATTCTGAATCCTTAAATATCTCCATGAAAGGTATGAAAGATTCCTCATCAAGCATTGGAGAATTCGGATCATATAGATAATGGTAGGCTATTTCAGACAACATTTTATAAACAACAGAGTCTGCCTCAGCTTTTTTCATAAGAGTTGCAGCTCCTTTTCTTCTTGCAGATGAATCATTGGAGATGATTAGCGCTTGAGAGAAGTTGGCAAAATTCTGTTCCAGGAAATCTCGGTTGTGTGTCAACAAGGTATCTTTAAAATCAAGGCCGTCCCAGAAATGAATAACCAGATAATCAACCCTTTGATTAGGGTCGGTAATTTCTGACGGTATCAGCGGCATTTCAAGAAGTTCCACACTGTCTTGCAACGAATTCTTCGCTGTTTCTTCCTTTTGTTTCCCCGAGCAACCGGCAGTAAGGGCCGCCAGGAAAATCAAATAAATCAGTTTTCTCATATTATTATAAAGCAAAAACTGAAAATCATATTTAGATTCCATGGGCTGAATATATGGAAGGGACTGCGGTCTTTTTGCCACAGCCCCTTTGTGGATTATCATTAATGTTTTATTCCCTTATATCTCTTACACACCTTACATAGTAATAAGGACCGGGCGGATTAGCGTTAGAATTGAACTCTGTAAGACATTGTACACGTCCTATAATGTTACCGGATTGGTTTTTATCCTGATCATCATATACTACTCCCAGATAGAAACCGGTTTGATTATTTCTGGTTTCATTTCCCTCATTTACACCATATTCACGGTATGTAGCGGAAATAAAGTTATACGCCATATATGGTGGGTTATTGACATCATATTGTCCTAAGTTTTGGTCAAAAATCCCGGCATTGTTAAGAGCAAGCTTAATCAGGGCTGCTTCCATAATATTCGGAAGACGCCAGCCCGTCTGATTTTTACTTTTGCCGTAATTTTGACAAATAGTATTACCCTCATCCATCAACTGGTCATGCGTAACGCGACTGGAAACTTTAGCAAAATCATAATGATACTCGAAATCAGCAAAACTCGTCCATCTATTCCATTGGTTAAGATGATAATTTAGTGTGCCAAAGAGCTGAGGAGTAAATTCAAAACCGGTTTCACATACACGGTTCAGATCGGAAGTCTCTTGATGAGGCTTAAGAATAGAAGCCGTAAAAGCCCTCTTGTTTTTACCCTCATAATAGGTAGGAAATATTTTTGTAGGTGAGTCCTGATTATCCACCGTGAATGCCGGACTCAGATCGTTCTGGTTATCCGTACTCAGGTCTGTGCCGAGAGCCCTGACACATCTTACATCCCATGGCGGCATGTCCCAGTCCCTGGTATTATGAACAGAGGTCACCGTAACACCCTCTTCCGCCCATAGCTTTCGGTTGTTGCTGGTGGCATAGTGGAAACGGGTATTGACATGGTGTTTTGGATTTTTTGGAGAATTCGCAGGTGTATTCAGAGCCGGATTGGCGTCGTAATCCATAAGGGCATCCTCCAACGACCTTCTGCCTAACACAAGATCCACGATTTCACTTGAAGCCGGCACATACCATCTTATCTCATCCAGATCTAATCTACCATTGCCATTATTATCCCGGTTCCGATTCATACAGGCATTCATTATGGTTATGTAATTAACCGTATTAATATTATATGCACGGTCATCAGAGTTATCATGCCGATTCATTGCGACTGCCGGAACATAATAGGGACCCTCCTTCAACCCCAGTATAGTACCCTTCTGATATGTATTCTCATTTATATTGGAAATTCTCTGAAGCTTTGTTTGATCCATATAATATGCCCAATTGTCTTGATGGGTATGTTCTGTCCAATACAAAACGGTATTATGGCGACCATTATTCATGGTCATATAGGTATGTTGACCCCACCAATCCCAACACACATTGTCCCATCTCAAGTCGAGGCCCCAGACCTCGTTGGTATGCTCCATACCGATTGCATCCATTTCTTTATTTCTGTCATCAGGCATATCATAGAAGGATTGTATTGACTGCTGTGTGAAACAGTATTTGGAAACAATATGTATGCTTTCCTGGTCGTTTGACAACGCATTCTGGGTCTGGAGCCAGCACATTCTATTGGGTTTATTTACATAGTCCACCCAATTGTTTCCACCCTCATTAAGATCGGTTTCGTAGGTATACTCATTGATGTATACCGTGTAATATCCGGATTTCGAAGGCTCGTATTTTTCGGTGTTTGCTATGTCATTCAGACGGAACGTCTTCCCATCCGAACCCGTGTAGGGTTTGTAGGGTTCAAGATAGTCAGCACTTACAGTAGGTCGGAATTCCACCCAAGTCCAATAATAGTCCGGAATCGATTCGTCGGTACAGTTAAACTGGTCAATGATTATCTTGTTTTCATTACCGTCGTAAACTTCAATACGGAATGGGAATTTGCCTTCTTTATAGGCTTGGGAAGGCTCCGAAGAACCTTTGCGTTCCAATTCGGTGAGATGGATATTAAACACTCCATAATGGGCATCGAGCTCGAATGGGGGATTTGTAACGTCGGTAACAACTCCTTCCGCCCCGGGAGTGACCTCTTCATCTGATTCTGCCTCAACCAAAATATTCTCAAGATCTACCACCGTAATATTGTAGGTGTACTTATGGTTTCTCCTATGACAGAAATCCTTCCAGTTGCTACCTATACCCCCAAGATGCACTACATATACGGCCTCAGCCGTACGTCTTTCGATGGTGGTTTCAGCCGTGTTATTATGTTCCCTTTCATTTAGGTCGACAAGACCATCCTCAGTGTATTCCAGACGGCAACGAATCTCTACGTATGTGGCGCAATTATTCATGGTTTCTTCGCCTGATTCTCCACAGAGAGCTGTATAGATTCCTGTATTTTTAACAATATCCTTATCATTATCGTCTGTTTCCCCTGTGTAGATTTTCCACTCCTTTTCGCGCATATGGTATCCTTCCTCTGTGGAGGGAATTTCCTTCACGGCCATTCGCTTGTTTTCAAGAGCCCAGAAATCAAAAGTATAGACCTCGCTGCCCTGGTTCATCACTTTAGTGATATATTGCTTTCCACTGTAAAGAGACGAAGAAGGATAGTTAGCCTTAAAAGGCAAGGAGGCATCCACATCATATACCACACCTGGTATCTTCACAAAATCTCCGGCGTTGGTTCTGCTTCCCGAAGTCTTCTGTTCGTGAAGACTGCTGATAACAGGCACATTATAAACCTTATAGCTCTGTGGGGTGACATCAAGCACTTTAATGCCTTTCTTCGTGCTCTTTGAGGCTTTGATGTTGAATTTCACCTTGGATATAAGTCTACGAAGATGGATGGCGCCGGTGAGTTTTGAACTGCCGGGTTCGATATAGACCGGTGTATAATTGGCTTCCTCCCAATCCCCAATTTTAGAATCGTCTTCTGAAGAAGAATAAATGCCGCTCATCACCAGATTGCCTACCGGTGTATCGATTTTTCCTGGAGAGAGCTGGCTTACAGACAACTGATTATACGTATCCCAAGTGAAGTTTAGAGAATTAGCCTTCTCGGTACTTTCCGGGAGCATCTCGCCGAGGTCTTTCCTATTGCCATTACTGTCATAGCCGTAATTATCTACTGGATTACCTACGGCTACAATATAACATCCTCCTGAAAGAGTCGGAATCTTTTCAATAGTTATAAAAGGATCATGTTCCTGGTTTAAAGTTTTTGAAACATAACCTGCATAATTGCATTTTCCCGTGGTAGAAGAAAATATTCCTAACCATAAAGAATTGACCTGCGTGTCTGTACCCGATTCCATATCGGACCGTGTGGCCCTATCCATATCAGGAAGGTCAACCTTTAGAGAAATAGTTGCAGGCAATCCCTCCTCTACCGAGTCATTTCCCGGTGTAGAGAAATCATCTACACAAGAAGGTAGGAAGAATGAAACGACCGCTAAAATAGAATTATATATTATATTTTTAACATTCATCTTTTCTACGTTTTCTATTGGAGAAAGTCTGCGGGTATTATTGGAAGGAAGGTATTTCTATCTTTTCTTCTTCCCAGGGGCAAATTCCAACTTTTAAATTCAGTTCTGTTTCTGTGATATTATCAATTGTAAACCGATATATATGATTTCTTAAGATCTGATCAAATTTTGTTTTCGTATCTGGAGCTCCATTTTCATACCCGCAGAAATGTAACGAGTATTCATAATTCTTATTGCTGTTGGTTTCTTTAACATTTAATCTTACAAAGGGACGCTCTTCCATGAATAATTCCCCGGGAAGGTTCATCTCCGGAATGTAGGCCCATAAATCATTATTCACTTTCAAGAACTTAACTTCGTTTTTTACAGGCGTTGTGCCATCTTTTAGTAAAGTGGCCTTAGAGACCTGTTTTTTTTCTGTTCCCCAATCCGGATTCTCCACGATGTTAGGGATAAATAAACCCTCCGCATTTCTATGAGATAACCAAGCATTTTCAAGTTGTATCTTGTTATTATTTAAACTGACGTTATCTTCGATTTCAATTTTTGCAAGAGCCCTCAGCATCGGAACTTCCACAAGAAGATGGCTTTCACCGGTTTTTTTATCAGGCTGCGGGAATCCGTCTTTGGTTGTGGCCATTCCAAACATCGGAATGCATTTTTTCCCATTAATAGATGGGCCCCAACCTTCTATGAATGAGAATTTATATTTTTCATCTGTTATAATATCCGCAATCTTACTATTTTGATTCATGTCAGGATAGGAAGCTGTGGATTGATATGATTTCCAATTGGCCAGAACCATCACCTTGAAATTACTATCCGACAGTTTGTTTTTAGCAGTTTCTTTATCCACTACTCCCACCATTTCATACTTTGTAAAGTTATCATCAATTACATTGCCGGAAGAATTGAGGATAAATTTATCAGGACTTAAGGTAAGAATATAATTATCTGAAGCATCAAAAATCAAGACGCTGAAATCTTTTCCGGAAATATTGATGAAATTCTCATCCTTGGTGCCGTCTTCCGTCTTATCATGAATGGCAGCTCTTGTGGTAATATTTCCGTTATCTACCATAATTCTAAGCAAATAAACGCTGTCATCTTCTTCCGGACATTCCGGAGTGTCGAAATTTTCAAAGACACAAGATGTCATAAGCAGCAAAAGTGACGGCAGGATAATCAGCAAAAATCTCGACACTTTCTCTCCTTTTATTTTCAAAAGCATGTTCATTGTGTCTCTGCGGTTTTTTAATTTAGAAATTTTCTTGTTTTAAATATTTTGATTCATATTCCGGAGTTCTGATACATCACATGCCAACCATTGATATATATGCCGGCCGGCATATACCACCCGTCGTCATCAGTCAGAAAGAACAGGAGATTGTATTCATCCTGGCAGTCAAGGTATCTTTGGTCGCTCATATAAGATTTAGCCTCACCTTTGGCATGAAGCAACAACTGGGTGATAGGAAGTGACAACACAGGTTCATCCTTATCTTTGCGTTGTATTTCAAGCCTTGGATTATGGTCGATCATTAACCTTGCCATATCTATTTCTGCAAGCATGGAGTTAACCACGGTTATAGCACGAGTGCCTGTAGCAGCTTCAATTTCATCGCTAACGGTTGGCAAATCCTTTTTCACCCATTCCTTGTATATGATAGGTTCATCTTCCATCAAGGAATTATCGAAATTCATAAAGCCATTGTCGTCTGTGATTTTAAAAGAAAAGTCATCCGGATTGATTTCCTGACCATTGTAATGTGTAAGAACAAGTCTTATGGTGTTGGTGTCTTTCATCACGTCCATTACGGTCACAAGTCTGTCGTGGGCCGATTCACCTTCCGGAAACACCACGTTTGTATTGAATGCATGAAACAGCGGGTCAAGTTGTTGTTTGGAAATGGCAACGGCATCCTCATATTCTCTCTCCATCATGCATTTGGCCTCTGAAAGTTTTTGGGGGATCTCTCCTCCTGTGAGGGAGAAAGCGTTGCTTCCTTCAAGGCCGCACCATGCTAATAGGTCATAAGTGCCCGGCTCTATATCAACCTCCATTGAATAGCGCTCTTGCTGTAGGGTTGCGCCCGATTCCGTTTGATGGCTCACATAATTTCCGTCTTTATCATAGATTAGGAGTGTTACCGACGGCACCTTACTTGAGAATGCGTCAGTTTCCATTATATTGTTTGTGAAACGAAATTCAACAAGATATTTTCCTTCACAAGGTATCTCTTTATCGTATACGGCATCGCATGACTGAAGAATCATACCACCACAAAGGGCTGTGATGCCTAAAGTAAATGCGTTGGTCGCTATTCGTTTTATATAATCAAGACTTCTCAACATTGTCTTTAAGGATTTACTCCCATTATTTAAGGATTGTATCAGATAAAATTATGAATTAAAAAGGTCTCCCCTTTTCATTAAAATAAGGATAAAAAGAGGGTGGCAGTCTAAGGCAGGCAAAGTCTGCCACCCTCATTAATTTAGTTATTTCAAAAATTTAAAAATCGTCACTCATTTAAAGAGATACATGCTGACCCATAATATGCCATTGAAGCACATTGAGGCGTGCATTGATATAATAGTTTTGCACAGGTGTCGGATCCGGAAGTTCAGGTATATCTTTGTCAGGACCGACACCTATTCCAAGACCGGTTATTTTGTCGACAATCATATTGTAAACATGGTTGCGCACAACTCCTATATTACCTGTGTGAAGTTTGGTTAGGTCGGGGAAGTTGGCCTGTGCTTGAGCTGTTTCCATATTGCCTGTATAGTGTTTGATAGGCACATAGAAATATGCTTCGCCACCATTATACATCATGAATGTGCGACCAACCTTCGCAAGGGCCTCGTTGATTTGATCAACATCCATTGTTGTTTTTTCCCAAACACCGTTCTCTTCGTTGTAACTGTAAAGATCAGAAAGATCCACCCCTTCTATCAATTGAACGGTCATACGGTTGGCCGGGTTGTTTTCCTGTTTTGTACCTGCTGCATCGAAATAATAATCAAGATGGGTCAGTTCCAGATATGCCGCTAATTTGCTTTGTTCGAACTCACCCTCTTCGTTGGTAGCGATATTGATATATTCATAGTCGAGACTTGCGAGTGCCTCAGCGGCAGTGAAGATCTGATAAATGGTTTCACCGCTTGTGAGATCCTGGGTAGCTTTCAGATAGAAGTCTCGGGTATACTTGCTGGGGTCTCCTCCATTTTCTTCGGCTGCAGCCACGGTGTATTTGCCGTTGATAAGATAAGCAGTGGCTGCTGTCCACGGATTGTCATCCAATGCTGATAGTTGTGAGGCACGAGCTGTATTTTCTGCGAAATAAACTGTCTTTCCTGGAGCCCAGCCATTATTATTTATGTCATTTGTGCTCTTGTAATTTAAAGAATAATCTTCTTTGTCACCTACAACAGGATATGTAGATTCATCTATGGCAGCGAAATAAGACTGGCACCAGTATGAACGGAAGTCATTGTAAGCGTTCATCCATAATACAAATTCTGCATTGCTGTTAGTAGTTCCTGATATATCAGTCAACGATCTATTGTGTTTGATGTAATAACTCGTTGGAGCTGTTGCGGTAACATCATATTTTGTAACAGTAAATGTCAAGTCATATGCTTTCCCGTCGGGGTCAACCACAGAGTTGCCTAATTGATATGTGGCATCTTCGGCAAAACTTAGGGAGCCTTTTACGGCAAGTCGTTCCACATAGACCTTAACTATATTGGTACCGGCGGCAAGTGCTTGAGCTGCAGCTTCCTCGGAAGAATAAAGCATTCTCTCGTCGATATTTACAGGTACAACCATGTAATCGTTGCCTTCAGGGAAATAACCTGAGTTATTCATCTGGAATTTATTGTTTGTCCAAAGATTATTTGTACCAACCGAGATGGTCAGCTCATCTAACATGTCGTCAAGATTGGAAGTCAACGCTTCAGATATAGTAGTTTCATCTGCATTAATCAAAACGATTAACTGTGAGGGCAGGTTTGCTCCTTCTGTCAAAGTCACCTTTGCCGTGCCTTGTTTAATTACCGCTACATTATTTGATGTTTCATTTTTAGTAACATCTGTAAAAGCCGGTCCATCAGATTTTCCTACAAGATTTCCTTGATTGTCGTAGAACAAAAGAAGGAAAGATGTGATTTCATTTTCTGCATCAGTTCCGTACGCATACTTGCCGTCACCGTCACCATCTGCCCTTGTGCCGTTTACTCCCGGAGAAGCTATAAGAATGTTAACGTAGGAATGAGTCTGGTCTTCGGAAACTTTTCCATCAGATGGCATGTCGTTTGAGCAGCTTGCGAAGCTCAAAAGAGCGCCGATTCCTAAAATTCCAAAAATTTTTTTCATAAATTAAAAATTAGTATGTTATTATTATTTTTTTTTTATCGTTTAATCTTTTTGTTTTATTCCTCCTAAAATCTTTTAGTTTTAGTCATTAAAGTTTTTGTTAGTCCTATAAACCGTAAACTACTGTATCAATCTATTTAATATCCACCTTGACCTTTTATACCTAATCAAATCTGTAATCTATAAATTGTTTCAGTTTTTCAGAGAGAGAGGTAAACATTACTGACTCCGTGATTTATAATCCTTGATTTGAATACTTTGACAACTCTTTCATGTGTTCAAGAATTCCGAAGTTATCTTCCAATCCCATGCCAATTGCCTGCTCCACGAGTGATACAGCGGTGTTGAAATCGCCTGAGAGAGCAGCGAGCACACCTCTTGCATATATGGCCTTTGCGCTGCCGCCTGCCTTCTGCAGATATTGATCGGCTTTGGCAAGGTTGCCGGTCTGCATGGCTGCATTTGCCGCGTTGAGGTTGGCAATCTCATCGTTGGGGAAGAGCCTGACTGCTGTCTCGAAAACTTCATTATACTCCGGGCTTCCCGGTTCATATGTTCCGGCGAGGAGATAGATTTCGTTAAGTGAGAGTTTCTGTGGGGCAGTCCGGAGGATTTCAGCAATCTCTCTGACATCGGTGAACTGACGGATTATATATTCTATCCTGTAGTCAGAGTGTCGGAGTGACGGGTATACATTCTTTAAAAGCCAATCGTATTCCTTCGGAAAATCCTTCTTGATTTTGGAGTTCCTCGCATACGACTCGAGATCGGAGTTCACGATGGACAGAATCTCTGCCTTATGCTCTATGCTGTTGCTCTCGAGCCATTCCCTCAATCCCGGCCAGTC
>JAFLTN010000058.1 GCA_022510445.1 Muribaculaceae bacterium
AATACCCCATGACTGGGCAATATCCGGTCCTTTTAGCCGGGATAACGACCTTCAGAAAGTAGCAGTTTTCCAGAATGGTGAAACTGAAGAAACCTGGAAGACCGGACGCACAGGCGGCCTTCCTTATGTGGGCAAAGGATTTTATAAGACCAATATAGAAGTTGGGGATACAACCGGGCGATCAATAGGGCTGCTTTTTGACGGGGCCATGAGCCATGCGCATGTTTATGTCAACGGCAAACAGGTTGCCTATTGGCCCTATGGTTATAATTCTTTTTATGTTGACCTCAACGGAATAGTCAGACCGGGCTCAAATGTAGTTGAAGTTTCTTTGGAGAATCCTCCAAAATCTTCAAGGTGGTATCCCGGAGCCGGCCTATACCGAAATGTTCATCTGATTGAAAGCAACAAGGTTCATATACCGGTGTGGGGCACTCAGCTTACAACACCTTATGTTTCTAAGGAATACGCAACTGTTCATTTAAAGACAGAAGTGGAAGGCGTGAATAAAGGTGAGGAATTCACTCTGAACACTATAATAAGGAATAGTGAAGGGCGTGAAGTCTCCTCTGACACTCATAATTATAAATTTTACCCAGGAGCCCCGATCACCCAGAATCTGAGGGTCAATGATCCGATACTCTGGACACCGGAAACCCCGGTGCTTTACACGGCTACAACAAATGTAATAAAGAATGGCAAAGTAGTTGATTCTTACGACACGCGTTTCGGTATACGCACAATTGAAGTCCGTCCTGAAGAGGGTTTCTTCCTTAACGGGGAGAAAACCATGTTCAAAGGAGTGAATCTGCATCACGATCTTGGACCGCTTGGGGCCGCTGTCAATAGTTCGGCAATCCGTTATCAGCTCGAACTTCTCAAGGATTTAGGAGTCAATGCCATCAGAACATCTCATAATATGCCGGCTCCGGAACTCGTGGCGCTTTGTGATGAAATGGGATTCATGATGATGCTTGAGCCTTTCGACGATTGGGGTTTCCGTCCGAAAAGCGAAAATGGCTACGGAACACTTTTTAACGAATGGGCGGAGAAAGATGTGGTGAACATGGTGCGTCACTATAGGAATAATCCGTCGGTTGTTTTCTGGTCATCCGGCAATGAGGTGCCTTCACAATGGGGACCAGACGGCATTTCTGAACTACTCTTCCTGCAGGATATCATTAAAAGAGAGGATCCCACCCGGCCTGTGACAAACGGTATGGATCAGTTCGACGCTGTTGTCAATAACGGTTTCGCGGCAGCCCTTGATTTCCCCTCTTTCAATTATAAGGTGAACCGATATGAGGAGGCCATCTCAAAACTTCCTCAGAAAGTGCTTTTAGGCACAGAGACAGCTTCGACTGTTTCATCACGTGGAAAATATTTCTTTCCCGTGGTTGTGGCTCCTGACGTGATGCATGAGGGAAATCAGTCGAACAGTTATGATGTTGAATTCTGTTCATGGAGTAATATTCCCGATGATGATTTTGCTGTAGATGAAGATCTCCCTTACAATATGGGTCAGTTTGTCTGGACCGGTTTCGATTATCTTGGGGAACCTTCGCCTTATGACACCGACGCTTGGCCAAGCCACAGTTCTTATTTCGGAATAATCGACCTGGCGTTCCTTCCTAAAGACAGATATTATCTCTACCGTTCCCAATGGAATGAAAACGACAATACCCTTCATATCCTCCCACATTGGAACTGGAAAGGACGTGAAGGAGAAGTGACACCTGTCTTTGTTTACACCGACTCACCCAAGGCAGAGCTTTTTGTTAATGGAAAGAGCCAGGGAGTAAGAGAAAAAAAGAAAGACGGAAGTAAAATGGAGCGTTATCGCTTGATGTGGAACGATGTGGTCTATGAACCCGGTGAGGTGATGGTGGTTGCTTATGACGAAAACGGGAATGAAACCGGGAGAAAGTCGGTGAAAACTGCCGGTAAACCGCATCATCTTGTATTGACCCCCAACCGGACTAATCTTAATGCGGGCGAGGAAGATCTTCTGTATGTCACCGTTCAGGTGGCCGACAAGGATGGTAATCTTGTTCCGACTGATGAAAGAGAGGTTAGATTTAATGTAAGCGGAGCGGGAAGTTTCAAGGCTACGGCTAACGGAGACCCGACAAGCCTGCGCTCGTTCCAGGAACCTGTGATGGATCTTTTCTCGGGAGCTGCAACAGCAATTGTGGAAGCCGGAGAAGTCCCCGGAACTATTACCTTTACAGCTTCCGCTAAAGGTGTTAAACCGGCCACGATAACCATACCAGTGAACTGACAAATTTCTTATGTAAATAAACTTAAAACCCAATAACATAATAACTCAAAACAAAACTCATGACAACTGACGAAATGCAAAAACAAATCGAGCAGGTATTTGCGGAACGATTTGGTGGTGAAGGCAGTGTTTACGCTTCAGCCGGACGTATTAACCTTATAGGAGAACACACTGACTATAACGGTGGATTCGTTTTCCCGGGCGCCATAGATAAAGTTATCATGGCCGACATCCGTCCCAACGGTCTTGATAAAGTTCGTGTTTATTCAATCGACATTAAAGAATATTGTGAATTCGGTCTGAATGAGTCTGATGCCCCTAAAGAATCATGGGCCCGCTACATTTTCGGAATCTGTCGCGAAATAATCAAGCGCGGCGGCACTGTAAAAGGCTTCGATGCAGTTTTTGCCGGCAATGTACCCCTTGGGGCAGGCCTCAGCTCCTCTGCAGCCCTTGAATCCTGCTTCGCATTCGCTCTTAATGACCTTTTCAACGGCAACAGCATTGATAAATTCGAACTCGCTAAGATCGGTCAAAGCACAGAACATAACTATTGCGGTGTTAATTGCGGTATTATGGATCAGTTCGCTTCTGTTTTCGGCAAAGAAGGCAACCTTATGCGCCTTGACTGTCGTTCTCTGGAATATGAATATTTCCCCTTTAAGCCGAAAGACTATCGACTGGTGCTCGTTGACTCAAGAGTTAAACACGAGCTCGCCGATTCACCCTACAACAAACGTCGTGAATCTTGCGAACGCGTGGCTAAACGTCTCGGAATTGAAACATTGCGTGATGCCACAATGGACGACCTCAATAAGGTTAAGGGTGATATCTCAGCCGAGGACTATATGAGGGCTAAATTTGTGATCGAAGAGAAAGACCGTGTTCTTGCAGTCTGCGATGCCTTGAATGCAGGAGATTATGAGACTGTGGGAAAGAAAATGTATGAAACTCACAACGGTCTTTCAAAAGATTACGAAGTTAGCTGTGAGGAACTTGATTTCCTCAACGATGTGGCTAAAGAAATGGGGGTGACCGGTTCTCGTATTATGGGTGGTGGTTTTGGAGGTTGCACAATCAATTTGCTGCCTAATGAACTCCATGACAAGTTTGTGAAAGAGGCGACTGCAAGATTTAAAGAAAAATATGGTCACGAACCAAAAATTTATGATGTGGTGATTTCTGACGGCGCTCGCCTTGTCAAAGAGGGCCCTAAAGCATAAGAAAATTATGAAGATCACTAAAAGAACCGTTTCTTCCAAATTCGGTGAGATAACCCTCTACAAGATAGAAAACAGTTCAGGTGCTTCAGTGGAACTCTCCTCTCTTGGTGCAGGGATTACCTCTGTGATGGTGCCCGATAAATTCGGTGAGATAGGAGAAGTTTGCCTGGGTTATGCCGATCCATCTGACTATATGGCCGATGGCCCTTGCATGGGTAAAATCCCCGGACGTTATGCCAACCGTATTCAGAAGGGGCATCTGGAAGTGGATGGAAAGACCTATCAGCTGGCTATCAATAACGGGCCCAATGCTTTGCACGGAGGTCCCACCGGTTTTCAGAACAGGTTATGGGATTCCGAACTTATTCCCAATGGTGTAAGATTTTCTTATGAGTCGAAAGACGGTGAAGAGAACTATCCCGGTAATCTTAAAGTTAAGGCTGAATACACCTGGAGCGAGGATAATGTGCTCAGACTTATTCTTATCGCCGATACAGATGCTCCCACAGTGGTGAATCTTACCAATCATGCTTATTTTAATCTTGAAGGCGCCGATTCAGGATCTGTGTTAAAACACAAGCTAAAGATAAATTCCTCGAAATATCTTCCAACTGATTCAACCCAGATTCCGACAGGAGAATTGGCTGATGTTAAAGGAACACCTATGGATTTCACAGATTTCAAGGAGATTGGAATAGATATCAATAAAGATTTTGAACCACTCAGGATAGGTAAGGGATACGACCATTGCTGGGCAATTGACGGATGGAGTAAAAATAGTGGCGTAAAAGAATCGGTAATGCTGGCTGCTCCCTCGTCAGGCCGCGTATTGACAGTCAGTTCAACTCAGCCCGGGGTTCAGATCTACACCGGAAACTGGCTGGCAGGCTCGCCCAAAAATAAGGCGGGGAGAGAATACAATGATTATGACGGTGTAGCTATAGAGATGCAGGGTTTCCCCGACGCCCCCAACAAATCAAGCTTCCCTTCCCAACTGCTTAGGCCGGAAGAAGAATATCGTGAAGAAATAAATTTCGCCTTTACAGTAGAGTAACATTTTGATGTTTAATGGCATTTAATGTTATATAGCAGATTTAAAGGAGAGTTTCTCATTGGGAAATTCTCCTTTTTTCTTTAAATTTGCGGATAACAATAAGCCCACTATTTCAATGAGCTATACAGTTATTGATTTTATAAGTCTGCTCGGAGCCATCTGCCTTTTCTTATATGGCATGAAAGTGATGAGCGAAGGTTTACAGAAAGTAGCCGGCGACCGTCTTCGAAACATCCTTGGCATAATGACGAAAAACCGGGTGACCGGTGTTCTGACGGGAATCGTTATCACTGCCTTAATCCAAAGTTCGAGTGCTTCCACCGTGATGGTGGTCAGCTTCGTGAATGCCGGCCTTATGAGTCTTGGCCAGTCTATGGCAGTAATTTTCGGGGCTAATGTCGGCACCACTGTAACCACCTGGATTATTTCCGCTTTCTCTTTTGAAGTCAGTATTTCTGATTACAGCATACTTCTTCTGGCTGTCGGTGTGCCGATGTTGTTTATGAAGAAGTCTACATATAAATCTCTCGGGGAGTTTCTTATAGGGTTCTGCTTCCTGTTCATGGGACTTGACCTCATAAGCAAATATGTGCCAGATTTGCGGTCGAACCCCGAAATGCTGGCCTTCATAACCGAATATACTTCGTTGGGTGTCGGATCCATATTGATTTTCTTCGTTTTTGGCATAGTGCTCACAATGGTGGCACAGAGTTCGGCAGCTACTTTTGCAATCACTCTTATCATGTGCTCGCAGGGTTGGATTTCATTTATGCTTGGTTGTGCCATCATTCTTGGAGGAAACATCGGAACTACCATCACTCCTATCCTTGCATCCTTAAGCGGAAACCTTGCAGCAAGAAGGACGGCAATGGGCCATGTGCTTTTCAATGTGCTCGGATCGGTTATCGTGCTTTGTATCTTTGAACCTTTCACAAGGCTTGTTGGAGAGATAACCGGAGCTTGCAATGGCATCAATCCTATCGATATCCCGATGTCGGTAGAGGATAATATGGCTGATTCCACTTTGCTTAATCCAGCAGGTGGTCTCACCTCAAAAGCCCAGAGTGCAGTAGCTTTCGGCCTTGCAATGTTCCCTACAGTATTCAATGCTTGCAACCTTCTTGTAATGATATGGTTCACTAATCTTTATGTGAAAATAGTTTGCTGGATTATGCCTGCCAAGCATAAAGACAATGAAGAGGAATTCTCTCTCAAATTTATTGGCCGTGGAATGTTGTCAGCTTCCGAACTAAATATCACACAGGCACAGAAAGAAATTGCCGTCTATTCAGAAAGAGTGGGCAGAATGTTAACCATGGCCACGGAACTTATCCATCTTCCGGAAAAAGACTCCAGATACACTGAAACTTTTAACCGACTTGAGAAATATGAAGAGATTTCCGACCGCATGGAAGTTGAGATTGGGAAGTTCCTTAACCATGTGGCGGAAGGTCGTCTGAGTCCCCAGGGTAAGCTGAGGATTGCAGGTATGTTGCGAATCATCAGTGAGATTGAATCTATTGCTGACGGATGTTATAATGTCGGACGCACTGTCAACAGGCAGCATCAGAACCATGTTGATTTCGATCCTTCAGTTATGAAAGAGATCGATGAAATGTTTTCTCTTGTAGGGGCAGCCATGAACAATATGCTCGAAATTGTTAAAGAGATGGAATCGCCTGAAGATTCCCTGATTATACAGGCCTATAATAAGGAAAGGGAGATAAACAATCTCCGGAATAATCTCCGCGACTCTAATATCTTCAATATTAACAACCTGAAATATGGATATCAGGAAGGTATCTTCTTTATGGATCTCATTGGAGAAGCAGAAAAGCTTGGAGACTATATGCTGAACGTTGTGGAAGGTGTGAAGCATCAGTTCCAGGAAAAGAACGAAGATTGATCCCTTTTAATACTTATTTGTAATGAACCATCTTTAAAATCTAATTATTATAAACTTACAAATTACATGAACAGCCATAGATATTGCGTCATAATGTGTGGAGGGGTCGGTTCAAGATTCTGGCCCTTCAGCCGTAATGACCGTCCGAAACAATTTCTTGATTTTTTCGGAACAGGCAGAAGCCTTCTTCAGATGACGGTAGACCGTATCTCCTCTTCGGTTACACCTGAAAATATAATTCTGGTCACCAACCGTCAGTATTCGGATATTATCCGTCAGCAACTGCCTCAGATAAAGGAATCAAACATACTTCTTGAACCGGCTCGCAGAAATACTGCCCCTTGTATCTGCTGGGCCTCAAGACATATTTATGCTCTGGATCCAGAAGCATCAATCGTCACACTTCCTTCCGACCATCTTGTTTTAAAGGAGATCGAATTCTGTAAGGCCATTGACGAGGGATTCGAATTTGTTGAGAAAGGGGACAGACTTCTTACGTTGGGAATTAAGCCCTCGTCTCCTAACACCGGTTATGGATATATTCAACAGGGGGTTGCCACAGATGGTTTCCCAGGGATTTACAAAGTGAAATCGTTCACTGAAAAACCGAATCTGGAGATGGCCGAGCTTTTTATGAACAGTGGTGAATTTTTCTGGAATGCCGGTATTTTTCTATGGACTGCAAAGAGCATCCTGAAGGCCTTTGACAAATATTCACCGGAAATTGCCCAGACACTCGATGCTCCGGCTTCAACCTACGGAACACCAAAAGAGCCTGAATTTATCAATGATAATTTCCAAAACTGCATCAATATCTCTATTGACTATGCCATTATGGAAAAGGCTGATAATGTCTACGTGAAAACAGTGGATATCGGCTGGAGTGATCTCGGAGCCTGGAAAGCTCTGTATGAAGCTTCTCCAAGGAACGGTGAAGGGAATGTGACTCAAAACTGCAAGGTATTGACCACAGATTGCGAAGGAACAATTTTTGCGGTCGAAGGTGACAAGATTATTGTGGCAGCGGGACTCAAAGACTATATAGTGGCTGATTCTGGAAATGCTCTGCTCATTTATCCTCTCAAGGACGAACAACAGATAAGGAATATCGTCAACGACGTGAAAAACCGCTTCGGTTCTGAATTTGTCTGATTATAAATAACTTAAAATAATGCGATATAACAGAATACTTCTCAAGCTATCAGGAGAATCCCTGATGGGGAAACAAGGGTATGGAATAGATACTGAACGGTTAAATTCTTATGCCGTTCAGATTAAAGAAGCTGTGGATAACGGGGTTCAGGTTGGCATAGTAATAGGAGGCGGCAATATATTCCGGGGTCTTTCCGGTGCTGCCAAGGGTTTTGACAGGGTAAAAGGAGATCAAATGGGCATGCTGGCAACTGTCATAAATTCTTTGGCCCTAAGTTCCGCTTTTGAGGCGATAGGATTGCCTTCGAAGGTTCTCACAGCTATCCCCATGTTCCCTATAGGATATCCTTATTCCAAATGGGAGGCAATAAAGGCTATGAAGAAAGGAGAAGTGGCTATTATGAGTTGCGGAACCGGAAGCCCTTATTTTACAACTGACACAGGTTCTGCCCTCAGAGCCATAGAAATAGAGGCCGATGTGATGTTGAAGGGCACAAGAGTAGACGGAGTCTATACTGCCGACCCTGAAAAAGATCCTTCCGCTACCAAATTTGATCATATAACATATGAAGAGGTGATAGCCCGTAACCTTAAGGTGATGGATATAACTGCCACGGCTCTCTGTAAGGAAAATAATATGCCAATATATGTTTTCAACATGGACAAGGAGGGAAATCTTGCAAAGATGCTCAAAGGAGAAAATGTTGGAACACTTGTAGACTGAAAACTAAAAATTAATAACCATGGAAGTAAAAGATTATCTCAACAAAGCGAAAGAAAACATGGAGATGGCAGTGGAATATCTTGACGATGCACTCGCCCATATCCGTGCCGGTAAGGCTTCTCCAAAACTATTGGATTCAATAAGGGTGGACTACTACGGTTCAAAGGCTCCTATCTCAAATGTGGCAAATGTGTCTGTGCCTGATGCACGTACAATCGCCATCACCCCATGGGAGAAGAGTATGTTTAAAGAGATAGAGAAGGCCATTATTAATTCCGATCTCGGAATAACACCGGAAAACAATGGTGAAGTGATTCGTCTTTCAATCCCTCCCTTGACAGAGGAAAGAAGAAAGACACTTGTTAAACAGAGTAAGGCTGAGGCAGAGAATGCCAAGGTTTCTATAAGAAATGCGCGCAGAGATGCCATTGAGGGTCTGAAAAAAGAGATTAAAAATGGTATGAGCGAAGATGTGGAGAAAGATGGAGAAGCTGAAGTACAGAAACTTCATGACAAATACATGAAAAAAATCGATGAAGTTTTCGCGGCTAAAGAAAAAGAGATTCTCACGGTATAGAGTAGGACCGAGAAGTCCTTTCAGCCGGTACTAAAAATAAACAAATCGGGCGCAAACAGAGATTTTATCAAAGTTTACGCCCGATTTACTATAGAAAAAATTTAGTCTGTCTGTAACCTGTCCTCAAAGCACCTACCTCCCGGATATAAAGGCTCTACACAAAAGCCCCTATTTTTTTATTCCTAACTCAGTACTTTTTCAAAATATTATTTAAATTTGCAATAATTAACATCAGCTTAAAGCCCAAAAGACAAATGCCTGATAAAATCCGTATTAAAAAAGGACTCGATATTCCTTTGGCCGGTAAGCCATCCGACGAAATCTCACTCGACTTTTCAAAAGGTCTTTTCGCTGTTTATCCCGACGATTTCCCCGGGCCGGTTTGGAAAGCGGTCGTTAAACCTGGAGATTCTGTCTCTGCAGGGCAACCTGTCCTGGTAGATAAGAATTCTCCCATGATTGCTCTCGTCTCACCGGTATCTGGTATTGTCAAGGAGGTGAACCGTGGCGAACGTCGTCATATCCAATTCATCAGTGTGGAATCTGACGGCAAGGAAAATTCAACTGAAGTAACCCCCGTCGGTCCCTCCGAGGAAGAGATCTGCAACGCTCTTAAGCAATCCGGTCTCTGGGCCATGATGCGGCAGCGCCCTTACGATATTGTTCCGCAGGACAGAGTTGCCCCTCGCGATATCTTTGTGACCGCCTTCGATTCCGCTCCTCTTGCCGGTGAAATGCTTGATGAGGACCTGAAACCACAACTCGAAAAAGGACTTGAAATCCTGTCTCGTCTTACCTCCGGTAAGGTCTACCTTGGCATTAGAGCAGGCCAGAATATAACATCAAAAGTAGCTGAAGTTTTCGAATTTGAAGGACCACACCCTGCCGGTAATGTCGGAACTCAGATCGCAGCAATCAAACCGGTCAACAAAGGAGAGACTGTCTGGACTCTTGATACGGCCACAGCTGCAAGAATCGGAAAACTTTTCGCCGGGAACACCCTTGATTTCCATACTATCGTAGCTGTTACAGGGCCTAAGGTCATGAACCCTCATCTTGTGAAAACAATTATTGGTGTTTCAATTAAATCTCTCCTTAACGGTTTCCTTGACTCCGACAAGGGCTTAAGGATCATTTCAGGAAATGTCTTGACGGGGATCAAAGTTTCGGAAGATGGATTCCTTCATTATCCCTACAGGCAAGTCACTGTCATCGAAGAGGGCGACGAAGCCGATGAATTCATGGGTTGGGCTTCTATGAATCCTGGTAAATTCAGCGTGAAAAGAACCTTCCCTGCGTTCCTTCGCGGACTATCAAAACCTTTCGATTTCGACGCAAGGATTAAGGGCGGAAAACGTGCTATGATCCTCAGCGGAGAATACGATAAGGTTTTCCCTTTCGATATATATCCAGAATATCTCCTTAAGGCCATCATGGCTAAAGATATAGACAGAATGGAGAAACTCGGAATTTATGAAGTGGCTCCAGAAGATTTCGCTCTCCCGGAATTTGTCGACACCTCTAAGATCGAATTGCAAAAGGTCGTTAGAGACGGGCTTGATTACCTTAGAAAAGAACTTTCATAACAACCATAAGTCCTTACTTTCATGAAAGGATTAAAGAAAAAAATCGACAAAGCGAAACCGATGTTTGAAAAGGGTGGGAAATTCTCTAAACTCCACTCGGTTTTCGACGGTTTCTACACATTCCTTTTTACCCCTAACGAGACATCACGTTCAGGTGTCCACATCCATGATTCCAACGACTCGAAACGCACCATGATAACCGTGGTGATAGCTCTCTTGCCTTGCGTCATTTTCGGTATGTGGAATGTGGGACTGCAGCATTGCCTTGCTGTCGGAGATCCCGACCATGCATTTTTCCGTCTTTTCTTCTACGGATTTTTTGCAGTGCTCCCTCAGATCCTTACGGCTTATATAGTCGGTCTCGGCATCGAATTTATAGTGGCGCAGATAAGAGGACATGAAATTCAGGAAGGTTTCCTTGTTTCCGGTATTCTTATCCCAATGATTTGTCCTGTCGACACTCCTTGCTGGATGCTCGCGGTTGCAGTGGCTTTCGCTGTTATATTCGCCAAGGAGGTATTCGGCGGTACAGGCTACAATTTCCTTAACGTGGCACTCGTCACAAGAGCTTTCCTCTTCTTTGCTTATCCATCGAAGATGAGTGGCGACCATGTCTTCGTATCACTTGGCAACCAACCCGCAGTTGACGGTTTCTCAGGAGCTACTCCTCTCGGACAGCTCGCTGCTTCAAGCGGCCATGCAGAGGTGTTGGGTGTAACAGGCGATCCGTTGACTTTCACAGATATGTTCTTCGGTTTCTATCCCGGTTCCTGGGGAGAAACATCAACATTCTGTATCCTTATAGGCCTCGCTATTCTCCTTATTACGGGCATCGCTTCATGGAAGATAATTTTCTCTGCCGCTTGCGGAGGTTTCTTCATGGGACTGGTAGCCCATCATTTTGCTTTTGACTTATATCCGGTCACTTACCTCACACCTTGGGAGCAGATGAGTCTCGGCGGCTTCGCTTTTGCTATCACATTCATGGCTACCGATCCTGTTACAGCTTGTAGAACGGAAACCGGCAAATGGATCTACGGGTTCCTAATCGGAGCTTTAGCCATACTTATCCGCTGCTACAACACGGGATATCCTGAAGGAGCCATGCTCGCTGTCCTCCTTATGAATTGCTTCGCTCCGCTTATCGATTATATTGTGGTGAATACGAATATTAACCGCCGTCTTAAGAGGGCTATCATCAAAGACTAACAGAGATTATGGCTATGAACAGACAAAGTAATGTTTACACGGTAATTTATTCCATTGTGCTCGTCGCAGTGGTCGGTGTAGTCCTCTCTGTGGTTTATCAGGCACTACGTCCCTCTCAATTGGAAAATATAGCCAATGATACTAAAAGGCAGATCCTTGCTTCGGCTCGCCTGACTCCGGAACAAGGTCAGGATATCTCTTCGCTATTCGACCGGCATATCGTGTCAAGTTATATCGTTAACTCGCAGGGTCAACAAATTGATCAATCCACCGATCCTTTTGATGTCAATGTATCTTTGGAAGTAAAGAAACCAGCCGACAAACGTCTTCTCCCGGTTTTTGAATGTACCACAGATAATGGTCTCAAATATATAGTACCGGTCTATGGTGCCGGTCTCTGGGGACCTATCTGGGGATATATCTCATTCGATGACAACGGTGACACCATTTATGGCGCTTATTTCGCCCATCAGGGGGAAACCCCTGGTCTCGGGGCTGAAATTGAAAAGCCGGCCTTTTCCAGTCAGTTTGACGGAAAGGATATTTTCTCTAACGGGCAGTTCACTTCTGTGGCTGTCGTGAAGCTCGGAAAAGAACCCAACGACCGGGCTTGGGTGCATGCAGTTAGTGGAGGCACAATCACAAGCCAGGGCGTACAGAAAATGCTCTTCGACTCGCTGGAGCCATATACCGCTTTCTTCGAAAAGTTGCAGAATGACAAGAATGGGAGTGATCTCCCGGATAATGATACTTTCCCGGGTGAAGACTTCACAGGGAAAGATTTAGAACCACAACAACTCTAAAGCCTACGGAATATGAAAATCAGTAAAGCCTGGCTTCCTTTAGTTAACCCGCTTTCTAAAGATAATCCCGTCATAGTGCAGGTGCTCGGCATCTGTTCGGCTCTCGCTGTGACCGCCAAACTTGAGCCCGCTGTAGTTATGACAATCTCTGTTACTGCAGTGCTCGCCCTCGCCAACGTTATCATCTCTCTTCTGAGAAATACAATCCCTAATTCTATCCGTATTATCGTACAGCTTGTCGTGGTCGCTGCCCTCGTGGTGATTGTTGACCAGGTTCTGAAAGCCTGGAATTATGAGGTCAGTAAGGCCCTCTCGGTTTTCATAGGGCTTATTATAACAAACTGTATAATCATGGGACGTCTCGAGGCATTCGCAATGAGCAACAGGCCCTGGCCTGCTTTCCTCGACGGAATCGGGAATGCTCTCGGTTACGGTATAATTCTTATCATCGTGGCTTTCTTCCGTGAATTATTCGGAAGCGGAACTATCTTCGGATATCAGGTTATCCCACAATGGTGGTATGATGCCGGTTACCAGAATAACGGTATGATGATTCTTCCCCCAATGGCCTTGATCACTGTCGCTTGCATTATCTGGGTGCACCGTGCAAAAAACAAAGACCTTCAGGAATAATCACCTCCATTCTCCTTATCATCTATAAACTCAAAATCTTAACAACTCTCCTTACATCATAGGACTTCCCATATGGAAAATCTGAATCTGTTTATTCGTTCGATATTTGTCGACAATATGATATTTGCCTATTTCTTAGGCATGTGCTCTTTCCTGGCTGTCTCCAAAAACGTTAAGACTTCTTTCGGGCTTGGTATAGCCGTGTGTTTTGTGCTCATTATCGCTCTTCCGGTCACCTGGTGTATCAATCAATATCTTCTCATACCCGGAGCACTCTCCTGGCTCGGTGAAAAGTATGCCGAAACCGATCTTAGTTTCCTCGGTCTGATTATGTTTATCTCGGTGATCGCTGCTCTTGTGCAGATTGTTGAAATGGTTATCGAGAAATATTCGCCCTCTCTTTATGCTTCTCTGGGTATATTCCTGCCATTGATCGCAGTGAACTGTGCTATCCTCGGAGCCGTGCTTTTCATGCAGCAAAGAGATTTCACAAACGCCTGGACCGCTACAGTTTATGGTGCTGGTTCCGGTATCGGATGGCTCCTTGCAATTACTTGCCTTGCAGCAATCCGTGAAAGACTTGCATATAGCCAGATTCCGGCACCGCTTCGTGGCATCGGCATCACTTTCATTATTACAGGCCTCATGGGTATAGCCTTCATGAGCTTCCTCGGGATTAAAATATGATTCCCGAATTTCATTTTTAAGCTAAATAAGATCTAAGATTAATATTTTCAATAAGATATGACTCTCTTGAATATGGTGCATTGGGATTCCGTAGTAGTAGCGGCCCTGATCTTCCTTGTGATTGTGCTTGTGCTTGTCATTATCCTTCTCTTTGCAAAAAAATGGCTTGTCGCAGGCGGTGATGTCATTATTACCATCAATGGCGGAAAGAAAGAGATCCCGGCTCAGGCAGGCAAGTCACTTCTTACGACTCTTGCTGAAGGTGGAGTACACCTCTCTTCTGCTTGCGGTGGCAAAGGAAGTTGCGGTCAATGTAAGGTAAGAGTGACTGAAGGTGGAGGCGACATGTTGCCTACAGAAGCCGTTCATTTCACTCGCCGTCAGATAAAGGATAACTGGAGGCTCGGTTGCCAGGTCAAGGTGAAAAATGATTTGCATATCGAAATTGATGAAGCTGCCCTCGAAGTCAAGGAATGGGAATGTGAAGTAATTTCTAACAAGAATGTGGCCACCTTTATCAAAGAGTTTATAGTTCAGCTGCCTCCGGGAGAGCATATGAATTTCATACCGGGTTCTTACTCTCAGATCCGAATCCCGAAATATGAGATGGACTATGATAAGGATATCGATAAATCCCTCATAGGAGATGAATATCTGCCGGCATGGAAGAATTTCGGACTCTTCTCTCTGAAAGCTAAAAATACAGAGGAAACTGTCAGGGCTTACTCTATGGCTAATTATCCGGAAGAAGGTGACCGCTTCATGCTTACTGTGAGAATCGCTACTCCTCCTTTCAAACCGAAACCACTGGTTGGCTTTATGGATGTTCCCCCCGGAATCGCGTCTTCTTATATCTTCTCTCTAAAACCGGGTGATAAAGTTCTTATGAGCGGGCCTTACGGTGATTTCCACCCAATTATAGATTCTAAAGCTGAGATGATTTGGGTTGGAGGTGGTGCCGGTATGGCTCCTCTCCGTGCACAGATTATGTGGATGACTAAGACCCGTCATTGCACTGACCGCAAGATGAGTTATTTCTATGGGGCACGTGCACTCAATGAAGTTTTCTATCTCGAAGATTTTCTCCAATTGGAGAAGGAATTCCCTAACTTCAAATTCTATCTTGCGCTCGACCGTCCGGATCCTGCTGCAGACGCGGCTGGGGTGGAATATACTCCCGGTTTCGTTCACGAAGTGATGTATGAGAAGTATCTTAAGAACCATGAGGCCCCGGAAGATATCGAATATTATATGTGCGGCCCCGGCCCTATGAGCAATGCTGTCAACAATATGTTATATAATCTCGGAGTTGAACCAGAATCAATACATTACGATAACTTCGGAGGCTAAATTACCTCTATCCATCTGTAACATTAAAACACCAAACTCAAAAATACATACTTAAATCTTTTAATCTATCTACCATGCAAAGAGACAACGAAGTTTTTGACATAATCGACCGCGAACATCTTCGCCAGCGTCGGGGTATCGAACTTATTGCAAGCGAAAATTTTGTCAGCGACGAAGTGATGCGGGCAATGGGTTCTTGCCTAACTAACAAATATGCTGAAGGA
This sequence comes from Muribaculaceae bacterium, assembly GCA_022510445.1. Lineage (GTDB taxonomy): Bacteria > Bacteroidota > Bacteroidia > Bacteroidales > Muribaculaceae > Lepagella. Next base: position 15,410 of record JAFLTN010000058.1, read on the forward strand.
TATCCCGCTCACCGTTATTATGGCGGTTGTGAGGTTGTAGATGAGGCAGAGAATCTCGCTATCGAACGTGCCAAGAAACTATTCGACGCTGAATGGGCAAACGTGCAGCCCCACAGTGGCGCACAAGCTAACATGGCCGTATTTATGGCTTGTCTGCAGCCGGGAGATACTTTTATGGGTATGGATCTTAGTCATGGCGGTCACCTGAGCCATGGTAGCCCGGTAAACTTCTCAGGGCTCCATTTCAAACCGATAAGCTACACCGTAGATGCTGAAACAGGCCGTGTGGACTATGATGAAATGGAAAGAAAGGCCCGCGAGGAGAAACCGAAACTTATCATTGCCGGTGCAAGTGCATACAGCCGTGAATGGGACTATGCCCGCATCCGTAAACTTGCCGACGAAATCGGTGCCATCTTCATGGTTGACATGGCACATCCTGCAGGTCTGATTGCAGCCGGTCTGCTCGAAAACCCGGTGAAGCATGCACATATCGTTACGACTACCACTCACAAGACTCTCAGAGGCCCTCGTGGCGGCCTTATTCTGATGGGAAAGGATTTTGATAATCCCTGGGGCAAAAAAACTCCTAAAGGGGAAATCAAGAAAATGTCTGCTCTCTTAGACTCTGCTGTATTCCCCGGTGTGCAGGGTGGTCCGCTCGAACATATTATTGCTGCCAAGGCAGTGGCTTTCGGTGAAGCTCTCCAACCTGAATGGAAGGAATATGCTCTTCAGGTGCGTAAAAACGCTCAGGCTCTTGCCGAGGCTCTCATAAAACGTGGTTACAAGATTATTTCCAACGGAACAGACAACCACTCAATGTTGGTTGATCTGAGACCTAAATTCCCCGATATGAGCGGAAAGAAAGCCGAACGTGTGCTCGTCGAGGCAGATATCACAGCCAACAAGAATATGGTGCCTTACGACAGCCGTTCTCCTTTCCTTACCTCGGGTCTTCGCTTCGGAACCGCCGCCATAACTACACGCGGTGCAAAAGAAGACCTTATGGATAAAATTGCCGATTTGATCGACGAGGTGCTCTCTAATGCAGATGATCCTGCTGTAATCGCTAAGGTGAGGGCTGAAGTCAATGAAATGATGAACAAATATCCTATGTTCGCCTGGTAATTTTTTCCGGTGGAAAACACTAATTCCAAAAACTATTTTGTTTCTATAAGCAAGGAGAAGCTTGCCGATTTACCTCCGGCAAGCTTCCCCGGCAAAATTTGTATTATAGATAAGCTTGAAGATGTTATTCCTGCTGTGGAACAACTACGAAAAGCCGATGTGATCGGTTTTGACACCGAGACAAGGCCCAGTTTCAAGAAGGGGCAGTCTTACAAGATGGCCCTTATCCAGTTGTCTACGGTAGAGACCTGCTATCTTTTCCGGACTAATATTATCGGACTGCCCCAACCTCTGATTGATATTCTGGAAGATCCGGATCTT
>JAFLTN010000059.1 GCA_022510445.1 Muribaculaceae bacterium
AAGGTGTCATAGCTCAGTTGGTAGAGCAAAGGACTGAAAATCCTTGTGTCCCCGGTTCGATTCCTGGTGACACCACAAATTGAAAAACCTAATTTGATATTTACAACAAATTAGGTTTTTGTTGTATTTAAAAAATGTCCTTTTCGGTCTGCAACGCGACCACGGTTGATAATGTCTGATGGAAAACAAGGAGGTTCTCGAGTTTGTGACATATTGTATAAGTAAGTTGGGTCAGTTCCTAAACATGTCCCAACGGGATGTTTATATACGATTGAAAAAATCAGGTATCCTTGACGGGTATATCATCCCCTGTTACGATGTACTCCACACCTTTGGTTCACGCTATCTGATGGAAGACATCACTGAATATAGGAGGGAGAAGATAGTGAAACCGGTCATTTCACACTCAAGCGCTAACTTAGTTAACTCCCATCAAATTTAGAGGTTATGAGGCTAAGTGTAAAGATGGAATTTTTTAGAAATGAGAGGAAAAATGTTGATAGTTGAGAATATTTTTTTTAATTTTGCAGAATTATGGACTATGCGCAAGAAAATCTTAATCCTTTGAAACACATAAATGAAAAAAATCGAATATGAATTTCACCAATAAAAAAAGAAACGCTTTTATAAGAACGATAGTAAAATCACTGCTTGTCGGGCTCATTATGATAGGAGCGGCGAGCTGTGAGTCTATATACGATAAAGAACAGAACTGCGATCCGGTTTACAGATTGCGGTTTGTATTTGATATGAACATGGACTACGCCGACGCCTTTTCAAGTAAAGTGAACTCGGTCAGTCTTTATGTTTTTGAAGCATCCACAGGTGACTTGAAAGCGACCTATAATGAATCGGGAGCCGTATTGAAGAAAGAGGGCTACACGATGCTCCTTGATCTGAATCCGGGCGACTATGAATTCATAGCATGGTGCGGACTTGAAGGAAACGAAGGTCATTTCAATGTGTCGCAGGAGATATCAAACCTGCGTGATATCGGCTGTTCGATCACAAAAGATAGAGACAGCAACGGAAAGGCCATTGTTGACAAAGAACTGTATTCCTTATTCCACGGTCGTCTGAAAGCGGAATTGCCGGATGACCGGGAGGAGCATCTTTACACAATGTCTTTGGTGAAAAACACCAACAATGTCAACCTGTCGATTCAGGAGATAAGCGGAAAATCACTTGATCCATCCAGATTCACGGTAAAACTCCGTGCCAACAATGGAATAATGGATTACGACAATAGTGTGCTTGACGATGAGGAGATAGAATACTCGCCTTACAGGATAAAGGGAGGAAGCGCGCATGTAGGTACCAAGGGAGAGGAAGACAACACGCATGACCTTGTGCTTGCAGAAATGTCGACAGCCCGACTCATAGCCAAGAGTAATCCGTCGGTAGAGATCTACGACAATGAAAAAGAGTCTACTGTCTATTCGATACCATTGGTGAAATGGGCTTTAATGCTAAAGAGCGAGCAATATTCCTATATGGGCGACCAGGAGTACCTTGACCGGGAAGATGAATTCAATATTATATTATATGTCAATGAAACTCCTGATGATGCAGATTACCTTGCCGTGAGCGTGCTTATCAATTCATGGAGGATAGTATTAAACAATGACTCAGAACTGAGCTGATCTTATTGAAAGAATACTCAGGGCCCAAAATTAAAATATATTTCACATGAAAGACCTTATCTCAGAATATAAGAAACCGATCTTAGGATTAATGACATTAGGGTTGGCCCTTGGCTTAGGTGGCTGCAATGTCTATGATGAAGCCGAGGATTGCGATCCGGTATATAAGGTAAGATTTATCTATGATTGGAACATGAGCGGAGGTGACGGATTTTCCTCTCAGGTGAATTCGATCAGTCTGTGGGTGTTTGATCACAATACGGGATTATTGGTCAAGAAATATTCCGATGGCGGAGTGGCATTGTCGAAAGCCGGCTATCTTCTGGAACTGAAAGATCTTGAGCCGGGGAATTACGATTTTATAGCCTGGGGCGGACTTGAAGGCTCCGAGAGTTTCATTGTGTCGTCAAACGTGAGCCGGGAAAGTGATCTGAATGTAGGCCTGATAACGGAAAATAAAGACGGACTGAATATCAGCGACAGCCGTTTGTCTCCCTTGTTCTATGGTTCACTTGACAATCTGACTGTGGAGGATGTAAGGGGAGAGAAGATATATACTGTTTACCTGATGAAAGACACCAACAATATCAACCTGTCTTTGCAGCATATCAGTGAGGAAACTTTGAGTGCCAAAGATTTCACTATTTATATGGTTGATTCTAACGGTAATCTAGGCTATGACAACTCCCTTTTGGCAGGAGAAGAGATATATTATTATCCGTGGTCTACCAATTCCGGCGATATAAACCTGCCGGGAGACAATCTGAATTTCCTTCAGGTGGAATTATCCACGAGCAGGCTGATTGCAGACCGGAATCCTGTAATAACGATACTTGATAATGAAACAGGGAATACGGTTTATACTATTCCGATTGTAGAATGGGCAAAGAAACTGAGAAGTCTGCAGCACCTTTCTATGGATGATCAGGAATACCTTGACCGTGAGCATGAATATACAGTGATGCTTTATCTGATAGATGAAGCTAACGGATGGAAAGCCACATCGATAATCATTAACGGATTCGAATTAGAGTGATGTTCCGGAAGCGGGGTAGTCGCTCCGCGACGTTGATTTCACAAACTATCTGACGATACTTTATTAATCATCAAAATATGAAAAAGACCCTTATCTTTCTTCTGGTAGTCTTCGCGGCAACTTTCGCAAACGCTCAGAAAGTAGGTATAAAAACCAACCTGCTCTACGATGCCACTGCCAGTGCCAACCTTGGCCTTGAATTCGGCCTCGCGCCTAAATGGACTCTGGATATTTCAGGTAACTACAACGCCTGGCCAATCAACGATCACAAATGGAAACACTGGTTTGTGCAGCCCGAAGCCCGATACTGGTTATGTAACCGTTTTCAAGGACATTTCTTCGCCCTTCACGCCATCGGAGGACAATACAACTTCGGCAACCTCCCGGGAGGTTTCAAATTTCTCGGAAGTGATTTCCGCAAACTTAACGACCATCGCTACCAGGGATGGGGCGCCGGTGGCGGAATCGGCTACGGTTACGCATGGGTGCTCGGCAAACACTGGAACTTCGAAGCTGAGATAGCCATAGGTGCCATCTATACTAAATATGATATCTACGACTGCGAATCTTGTTCCCGTAAGATTGGCAACGGTGATCATGTCTATTACGGACCAACAAAACTTGCCCTATCTTTTGAATACCTTTTCTAAGACCCCGATTATGAAAATTAATATAAATTTCGTATTAGCCGCAACATTTGCGGCTGCCTGCCTCTTGGAAGCGCAGGCTGCTATGATACCGGTCGGACCGAAAACCGACTCTTTCCTGCAATACAACCTCTCAAATGTTGCCGTTAACGGACAGAATCTCGTAGCCGACGTCACAATGGATTTCTCCGATGTGAACCTTCCGGGCAACCGTGAGGTAGTAATTACCCCGATGTGGGTCAACAATACCGACACTGTAGCCTTCGAGCCATTCACTGTAGCCGGTCGTGGCCGTTTCTATTATGATATCCGCAACGGACAGCATACCCCCCTTCTTTATAAGGGCTGGGGCAAGGAAAAAGGAGAACTGAGCACCCAGTCCCGTCCCCTTACAGCCTCTGATGTGACCCTGACTACTCCCTATCTCCCGTGGATGCAGAACGCAACATTCGTACTCGACGTCGAGGAGCTCGGTTGCGCATACTGCGAAAAAAACTGCAATCAGTATCCTCTCGGCATGACAGATTTCGTGCCAAGAGTCTATGAGGCGGATTTCGTTTATGTCACTCCGGTTGCCGAAGCAGTAAAAACCAGAGAGATAACAGGCCGCGCTTTTGTAGACTTCAAGGTAAACCAGATCGTGATCCTTCCCGAATATAGAAACAACACATATGAACTCGGAAAGATCATCGCTACCATCGACTCCGTAAAGAACGACAAGGATATTACCGTCACCAGCCTCCACATAGCCGGTACGGCCTCTCCTGAGGGTCCTTACGACAATAACGTTTACCTGGCAAAGAACCGTACAATCGCGCTCAAGGACTATGTGCAGAAACTCTACAGCTTCCCTGACGGATTCATCACTACAAGCTACGAACCTGTAGACTGGAAGGGACTCCGCGAATGGCTCGAGAACAACAATCTCGAAAATAAGGAAGCCATCCTGGCCATTGTAAATTCCGATATCGAGCCTTATGCAAGAAACTCAAAGATCAGGAAAGATTTCCCGAAAGAATATGACTGGTTGTGGAAAAACGTTTATCCCGCTTTGCGTCACTCTGACTACACCATTGAATTCAACATCCGCACATATACGGATGTAGCCGAGATCATAGAGATCATGCATACCGCTCCGCAGAAGCTCAGTCTCTCGGAGATCTACCTGGCGGCTCGTGCCCAGGAGGAAGGTTCTGAACTCTATAATGAAGCCATGGAGCTTGCTGTCAGGATGTATCCGCAAGACACTGCCGCCAACCTTAATGCCGGCATTGCAGCCATGAAACGTGGCGACTATGCTCTCGCTCAGAGATATCTTGCCAAAGCCGGCAACAGTCCGGAGGCTGACTATGCCAAGGCTGTCTGCACAGCCCTGCAGGGTAACGAAGCGGAGGCTTACGGGATGTTCCTCTCGCTCGAAAAATGCAGTGATGCCAACATCGCAGCCAAAGCAGCCAAAGCAGCCGAACAGCTTGCCGCCAAAATCAACTTCAAAGGCAACTTCACTACCCTCATGTAATCATATTCCCCAAATATTCCCAATTGAAAATGATGTTTCAGATCCTGAAACATCATTTTTTTTGCACTTCCTCCCCCATCTCCCATTATCTCTTGCTTCCTTAACCCCCTTTTTGTCAAAAAAATATAATTTTTTTATTTTTTTGTAGCATATTAAAATTTTATTTTTAACTTTGCACCATCTTCACCAAACATGATTGATTGGAAACCAGACATCTCTCCTAATTTATGAATTCAAAGACGGGGATCATCTACCTGAAAACCAACAGCTAATGCAAAATGTAATTGCTCTTCATATCCCAACTTAAACGGTAAAACTGTGAAAAAAAGAAAAAATTACATATATATAGCTCTGTCAGCCTTCCTGTTACTTCTCTCAGGCTGCAGCGAAATCTACGACTCCGGCGACAACATCCCGGTTCAACAACCTGACCTCGAAGAGTCTTATCTTTATATGGCAATCAACATCGCCAATGTCGACGATATCACTGCTTCAAGAGCAGACGGCGGTTTCGACAGTGCCGAAAACGATAAAACATACACTGGCGACTCTAATTTTATCTATAACAAAGGTCTTGAGGAAGAAAGAAATATTTTCAATGGGAAATTAACCGTCGATGGAAACGAGACCTCGGCCAACTTCGCAATTATCTTTGATGAAGATGGCAAGATGATCGGCGACCTGATGTCGGCTATGCTTTGGATTACTCCCGACCCCATCGTAGATGAAGAAGATGCCCGGAAAGAGTATCAGAATTATTACTTCATGCATAAAAAAGAGGATTTTAAATTAAGGGAGGAAGATGGTGTCATCACCTATCTCCCTGATGAAGCCGACAAAATCCTCGTCATACTGAATGCTTCGGAAGATCTTATTAGAGATATAAAGACTGCTATCTCTGCTTCTGATTCTCATTACAAAAACCTCACCGAGATTCTCGCCTGCTCCTCAGAGGGTACTAATTCGGAATACCTGTATTTAAACAATAAAGGCCGGAAATACTTCACGATGTCCTCTTCAATGGTGATCTCAAACGCTGAGAAGACTCCTTACAACATTGGCGAATTGAAATTCTACGAATCACGCCTCGAAGCTGAAAAGAATCCGCTGTCGATGTATGTGGAACGCATGCAGGCTAAACACACTCTGCTTTTCCAAAAGAAAGGTGAAAGCCAGAAAAATAATTATTACTATTTCGGATCAGGAGTCTCTTATGAAATAGACGGTAAAACATATTATCCACAAGAAAGACTTGTACTTTCATCCACTGAAGATTTTGAACCGTTTAATGAATATAAAACACTTAATTACGTAAAGACCTACGAAAGGAACAACTCAATCAAAGACCTTTCCGATCCTGCTTCATCAAATCCAAAACTTGAAATAAAACAAGGCAACTGGCGCGTCAACATTGTCGGATGGGCAATGAACGCGGAGGAAAAACAGGAATATCTGTTAAAAAATATTACAAACACAATTTATTTCGGCGATTGGCATAAATATCCGCATAGAAGTTTCTGGGCTGAAGATCCCAACTACAGAAACGGTACTTATCCTGACCAATATCGGAAAATCAATGGAGAAGGCAATAACCTGGAAGATGAAGATGTAACTCTTAACTATTATCCTTACAGTTCCCTGCTGAAAAGAGAGGTGCATCAGTACACTCCCGAAAATACATTCGACCTCTCATCATTCACAAATCTCCCGGAAGATTACAATACCAAGAAATTCCTCCGCGTGGGTACACATGTAATTGTAGCCGCCCAAATGGTGATTGACGGATTTGAAAATACCGGTGCTTATTCCGACAATCCATCTTTCGATGACAAAGGTTTAATTACCGGGGTCAACGACAAATATTGCATGAACGGTATCTATTGGTCAGAAGAGGCTTATAAGGAATACGTTGCCGAATACCTCGGTTATTGGATGCTCACATCCGGTAATCAGAATGAGGAAAAATTCGGGGAAAATGACGGCAATTTCTATACTGATGAAGCCGGTAGTAAATTAGCTTATGGCTCTGATTTCGAGATTTTGCCTGCACATATTGCCGGTGGTGACGGATATGTGTATATCAAGCCCAAGACCGGCACGACCCTCTATACCAATGAAGGAAAAGTAATTACTGATGACTTATATATGGGTCTGTTGAATGAACATAAAGAATTCTTCGCTGGACATTTCAACGAAGGCAGGATGTATTATCCTATCGCCATCAGACATAATTACAGGAATACCACCTCTCCGTTGATCGCGCTCGGTGATTATGGCGTGGTGCGTAACCATTGGTACTTCTTTACTATCGACAACATCAACCAGCCGGGTATTCCGGTTGATAACCCCGAGGAAGAAATAATACCAAACCCGGAACCGGAATATGAAGGTCTCGGTGTAAATATATCTATTCTTAACTGGCATAACCTCCAGGAGAATGTCGACCTGAACGACCAGGTGCGTCCTTCTGATACTTCTAAATGAATAAAATGTATTCTTTAAGAAATAAATATCTTACCTCTTTGGCCGTTGCTCTCTTTTCCATGATGAGCTTATCATCATGTGTCTACGATAAGTTAAACGGCGACGAACCGGATATTCAACATCCTTATATCGAGGGTAACTATCTGGGTATGCAGATCGAACTACCCGTCATGACCCGTGACGGATCTGCTCAATCATGGGAAATATATGAAGATCATGTAAATCAGGATTCTTTCAAACTTATCTTTGTTGACGCTGAAAACGATGAAGTGTTCAAGATTTTTGAGGCATCTGAATTATCTATCATCCCGATTGCAGACTCTTTCAAGGGCGCTATAAAGAACTGGCACATCCAGATCCCTCTTGATGAAGATTTTGAAGAGATTATTCGGGAAAAGGATTTCAAGATAGCAGTGCTCGCTAACTGGCCTTCCGAAATGACTGACCTTAAGGAATTGAAGTCTTTGCATGATCTCCATCATCTCCTTGAAAACAATATTGAAAACGACTTCTTTAGTTTCTTGAATCAGGGAACCGGCAAAATGAGTCCGTATAGGGAATATGTTGTAAATAAACTCACTATTGATGAGGAAAAAGCTGATGACTGGATAAGAGAAAACTGGAATCCGGCTCTTGAAAAAAATAAGAATCACCCGGTTCTAAAAGACTATTACGACTTATGGCTCTGCTGGAATTTTGGAGGTAAACTGAACGCCGTTGAATATCCCGGTAAAGATTATGCCGTTAAATATCCCGATATAGTTGATGCCTGGGAAAAAAGAAATGGTGCTTATCTCCGTAATTGGATTACGAAAAATATCAAGGAAGGCGAGACAGAAGGAGCATTAGTGAATCTTCCTATAGTTGCCGAAGAGGAACCGGGTGAACCTGAGGACAACGGAAAAGGCGGCAATGAACCGGATGATCCGGATCAGGTCGATCTTGATGGTGACAATCAGGATGATAACCCGGAAGATAATGAAGAAATAAAGAAACCGGATGAAAACTATCCTCTGACTTTCAAGACTGTCAATGATGCTATGGGTATCAGAAGAACTGATGGTGATGATACCTATTATGGTGTCAAATTACCGAAAGGAACTCTCCAGCTATCCGAAGAGGGTACATTGGCAGAAGAAAGCCAAGGCGTTTTAAGTTTTCTGGCTCCCGCCTCCGGGACTCTTTATATCACAGCCAAATCAACAGAATCTAACTCTGTGATAAAAGTACAGGTAGGAAATAATGCCGAAACAACAAAAGTACAGGTAGGAAATAATGTCAAAACAACAATAGATTTCGGAGGTTCTGTTGAAACTAAAAGTGCACTTATAGAGATTACAGGCGACTCTCCCCAAATATATATCTACAACAGTAGTGACACTCCCGTTGAGATCTATCAGATTGAATACGTTCAGGGTAAATACCTTTACGAAACAGCAAGAACCGGTATAGAACTTGATAAAGATGAACACACCATACCGATGTATGGGATTCAGTCTTACAAAGCTTTGGAAAACTATTGGATGCCTGGGACCTCTTTCGACCTCTCAAATTTCAATAGAGTCACAGGAGGAACTGCAATGACTCCCGAATACCCTTTTAAAAATATCTCACTTTTGCGCTCTGTGGCTAAAGTGGTATTGCTGATACCGGATGGACTCTTGCCGCATCACGTCTATCTACGTTCACAAAACCGTTACGCACGCTGCGAACCGGTGGATATCTCCACTCCTACCGATGAGATATGGAAAGACAATACGGCAAACTCAACTACCCACTCAGATAAGTGCGAATTCTTTTCTATCAAAGGACATAAACCATTTTTTAAAGACACCGATTATAAAAATAATCTCCTCTGGTATTATGGGTCATGGGGTTCGGATACTTTTAAAGTGCCAAAGGAAAGCTATGGAGCGGAAGGGAATTCCAAGCAAACTGATTATCCCCACATAATGAATCCGTTGATCGAAAGATCGGAGTTTACGGAATTCCTGCACACCGGCAAAGAGGGAGACTTGGAGCGTTACGTTCTTTATGTGCCGGAAAAATTCGTTGATGACCCTTCGGAGGCAGGAAATTCCGATTCAGATCCAAAGGTTTGCCATATCGAATTCAGAATTGATGATGATCCGTTCTATAATATTGATGATAACGAATGTTACCGTATCTATTTCACCGAACAAGGATATAATAAGAATTATATACCAAAATTCACAAATCTCGAAGATAACTGGGAAAAAGTTTATGAACAGAACATCGATAATCTTAAAACCCACTGGCCGATCATAAGAAACCATATCTACACCTTCACAGTGGAAGATGCCAACAAACGGTATATAAGTGCCAATGTGAAAGTGCTTTCCTGGGCTAAAAAAGATATCGAATACGAATGGTAAAAAATTTTAAAAAGGAAAAAATAACAAACAAATTTCTATAATATGAAAAAAAATCTATTTCTAATTCCCTGTCTTGCAGCCGCTCTCTGGAGTTGCTCTGACAAGGATGTTGTAGGTGGAGACAACAGCGACTTCACTAATTCGAAAGATGTAGACTACAGCTATCTGGCAGTCAACATTATTCCAAATGTAACCAATACTCGTGACGATGACACAACTGTTCCCACACCGGGTGATTTCCAGGATGGTGCGGGAGTAGAAAACGATGTTAATACCATCCGCTTCTATTTCTTCGATTATGAAATGAACGCAGCAGTAGTAAAAGGTAACGGTGCCACTTACTATGACGCACAGAAGGATGAGATTGAACAGGTTAAGAATGAGTTTAACGATCACCAAGAAAATGGTGAACATGGACCTATCGAATCCGTTGTTAACGCAATAATCGTTATCGAATCTCCTAAGGGTGACTCAAAGCCGGCTTATATGGCAGCTGTCCTCAACCATAATGGTAAGGCTCCCGTATTGACAGAAGGTGAAAGCTATACCAAACTTCAGGAATATGTAAGAGACTATTATGATATCACCTCTTTCACTATGAGCTCCACTGTTTATAAGGGTGACCAGCCCACTTATACTCCGGTTGGAGGTGAGTCTAAGGATCTCAATAAAAATGAAAAGGACGTAGCAGGTGCCGAGATTGTACTCCAGCCCGTTTACGACTATATCAAAGAAGATAGATTGACTGCTATCGAAAATCCAGCCCCTATCTACGTAGAAAGGGTTCTCGCCAAAGTATCTGTTGGCGTTAATATGCAACCGGCCGGTTCAATTGATGATATCTATGATACAGGAGTGGAAATTGAAAACGGAGTAAAGGATGGTCAAGATAATAAGATTTATGTAAAATTCCTCGGTTGGAATGTTACAGCTGCTCGCAGGAATTCCAGACTTGTAAAAGATATCGACAATGTAAATTGGGAAAATCGCTTTAGCAATGCCTGGAATGAAGCATGGTCTGATCCCTATAACTATCGTTCTTACTGGGCAATCGACCCGGATAATTCGAAAATTTATCCATCTACAGTATCTCCGGACTTCGAAAAGGCTATACCGGGTGAAGACTTTCATAATAACTGGGAATTCGGTTCTTTTGGCTATGGTAGCAAATTAAACAGTACAGAAGATGCAAGAAAGACCGGCAGATATGCAGTCGAGAAAGACTTCAACGATAATAACTATGCTTATCTGCAGGAAAACGCAGGACTCTATTCAGCCGGAACTGCCGAAGAACTTATGACTTCCAAGATCATAGTGGCTGCTCAGCTTTGTGACATCAATGGTAATCCGCTTCCGGTTGTTAAATGGCAGGAAAATATCTATACTTTAGAATCAGCTAAAGATAAGATTGCTAACGACACTTATCTTTATAAGAGAGTGAATGAAGAGGGGGAAACCGTATGGAAGAGACTGACCGGTGAAGACATCCGGTTCAAATACATAGCCGTTACCGATGAAACAATAGCTGACTCAGATGAGGCTTACGGAGGCATTACTGAAAAAGAACCTTATGGTCCTGCAAGATATCATGTCATAATCGAGCTTGTTGACGAGAATGGTCCGTATGCAATCTATGTTCCAAATGGTGACACCGGTTATGAATTAGACAAAGGAACTGATGGTAACGGGTATAAGGCGGACTATAAAGACGTGAAGACCGCACTGGAAAATGTAGGTAATATAATGTACTGGAACAATGGTTACGCTTACTATTGGGTCGACATCAGACATTTAGGTCAGACTGAAGGTAAAACCGGTTACAATGGTGTGGTTCGTAACCACTGGTATCAGTATACATTTAACAAATTAGCAGGTCTCGGAGTACCGGTAGCTGATCCTGATCAGATCATTTATCCGGAAAAACCGAAAGATGACCCGAACCTCTTCTTCCTCGCTGCAGATATCAAGATCCTCTCTTGGCGCCTTGTTAAACAGCAGAACGAGCAGTTAGGATGGGGAACTCCGGCCGGCGGCAATGGCGGTTCACAGAACCAGCAATAAATCCATAAAGGGAACGGAGGGTTGCTCCCTCCCTTCCTTACCACAATCAATAACTGACACCTGTATAATTTCTTAAAATTAGGAAATTAGCATGGTAAAAATTAAAGTGGATTAAAAGTGAAGTTACCTTTCAAAATACTAAAGCTGACATCAATCGTATCAGTTTTTTCTCTTCTCTTCGGACTCAGTGCCTGTAGGGATGATTTAAAGGTTGATGCAGGTAGCCAAGATGGAGACTCCGATAATTATGCCGAAGGAGCTCCGTATTATATGTCTTTCCGTTTTCTCCAGGCAGACGGTATACCAGCCACCCGCGACGATAATACCCCGGCAACCGAAGGTGACCGTTATTTCGAAGATGACTCGGAAAAGGAAAATCAGATTGTCGATATGCTGTTTATCTTCTTCAATGACGAAGGAGAACAGATGTATTGTATAGAGGTGTCAAAATCTGATATGTCTGATCTCCCTACCTTAGAGGGAAAAGAAGATATCGAATTCTCTTTCAACACCCTCTCAACTATCAGTTTACCGAAATCTGGAGAAGCACAGAAAGAAGAAATCGGAAAAATTGAAAGCATCTCCTCCTTCATCGCAATTCTCAATTATGATTCAGACTGGGTCTATGAAGATAGCGACAAAAAGAAATGGTTTGTTAAAGGACCCGGAGAAACCACTCATTTAACTCGCAAAGAAGTTTATGAGTTCACCCAAAATGCTGATCAGACAATATCCGATAAAGGATACCTTATGACTAATGCAGGTCGCTATGACGAAAATGGCAAATATTTTTATTATTATCAGAAAGCTGATAAAGAACAGTGGTTCTATGATAAACGTAGTGAAGCCATCGCAAATCCTATAACAATCTATATGGAGCGGGTAGCAGCCCGTGTCGATTTCAAGCTTATTGAGAAAGTTGGTGGAGTCAAGGCTTTTTATGGACCGGATCAGTTCGGCACCGACATCTACGAACTCTATTTCCATCCTACCAACTGGGGCATAACTGCAATGGAAAAAGCTTCCTACCTGCCAAAGAAATTGCCGGATAACAAAACGGCCTATGATGACTCTTACCCCTCCGACTTCTACAATTGGATACATGTAGAGGATGAAAAAAATGAAATGAAGGATTTTAGTTATCGTGTGTTTTGGTCAGAGTCCACTCATTTCGAAGGAAATTACAATTACCCTGTGACCGGTGAAGAAAAAAATGATAATGACTTTGTGTTGAAATATCTCAGATATAAGAATATAGATATAGATATTCAAAGTGAAGAAAAGCCTGTTTGTAAATACAAGAAAGAAAAGGAACCATACAAGGAGGATGGGAAGGAATATACTGTCTATACCGGTAGGGAATATCTTTTGGAACATACTTTCAGCTTGGAGGAATGGAAACAAGCGGCCAACCCTGACGCAGTACCGACCAGCCTGATTGTCTACGGCTACTATACTGCAAAATGCATAGGAAATGATAAAGTGGACGATAAAGGAAATCACAAAGATCCTACTACTAACCAATCGGGAGATGAATTGGATTTGTCAAATGGTTTCTTTATCCGTGATGTTGGTTTAGAAAGGACCGATAACGAGCCACATGAATCCGAAGATCTCGACTATGTCGCACCTGATTATAGGGAAATTAAATACCGGTTATATCTTGCCGGTAAAAACAATAGAGAAGGTGATCTGTATAATGCATTGTTGAATGAGCAATATACAATCTTCATTGAGAAAAAAGATAAATACGGAAAAATTATCCCCAACGAATATAAGGCGGTGAAAGCTGAAGATGAACTTGATATCTTCGAGATTAGGAACACATATCAGTATTGGAACGGAAAAACATTTGTTCCTGCTCCCAACCAATATACCCTTCAGTTGAAAAAAAATTGGGATGAAATTGAAGCCGCTGTTAATAAAAAGAATAAAACTTTACCGGAAGACGAAAAAATCAAACTTTACTTCGGTCAATATAATGAGGGTAAAGTTAATCATGAGTTTATGCAGGAACTGACTGCAGATGAAGACCATAGCAATCTTGCAGAAGCAAACGAAATGATTCAACAGACAATCTGGGCCGCTCAATATTTTGACAAGGCTAAAGGTTTCTTCTTCGGACCAATCCCTCACTATCTCTCAAAAGAGAATTTCAAAAGTAGTATCCAATACAAGAAAAATGACAATGGTTTACTTATCCTTGACCATCTGACCGGTGATTTCGGTATCGTCAGAAACCATATATATAATATAACAGTAAACAGTATTAAGGGATTAGGTTACGGCAAACCGGATGATGATGACAACATCATACTTCCGCAGCCGCGTCCGAATCAGGAACTTTATATGTTTGACATGATTCTCGAAATCATTCCTTGGAATAAATTTGAATATACATTCGATATATAATGAAGAAAATATATAAATATCTGTTTTCAATACTAATCGGTGGTGCACTTCTCTCTTGTGCCGATGATAATATTGTCAACGACACTCCACAATGGCAGGAGGGCGATACTCCTTATTATATCAAACTGAAGTTACGCTCCCATTCCGATTCTTTCACCCGTGCCGATAATGTCCCCGGCTCCGGAGGTAATCCTGATGCAACGGATGAAGAGGATGAAGAATACAAGATTGGGGAGAAGGGTAATTTCGCCATTTTCTTTGACGGCGAAGGGAAATATATCTCCTGGTCTGACCTTTATTCGGTCAATCCAACGAATACAACTCCTGGTATGGATGCCACATATACTTGTCGTTTCTACGGCTTCACCGATCGCGAACCGAAGAAAGTATTGGTAGTTGTCAATGCCAGTGAAAAAATTTACAAGCAGGTAACCACCTTCCCCGGCTGGACCCTTGACGAAGTCTATAAACATATCTGGGAAGAATGCGGAAAACTACATATTGAAGAGGAAAGCGGCAAGACTATCTACAGGCACGAGGATGATCCCTATAATGAACTTGGATTCCGTTTTGAAGAAGATGAAAAGGGTAATTTTGAAAAAGTTGAAAATGGTGTAAGCAAACGTTATAAACGTTATTTCACAATGACTAATACCACCTATGTGAAAAATAATGAGATTCATTGTGCGGAAGATTTAGTTGAAGTAACAACCGACCCAGAAGATCTGGATGAATTGAACCCTACCATCGTTTACCTTGAACGAATGGTATCAAAATTCAGTTTGGATTTAGGAATACCAAATTCAAGTTATCAGCCAACAATCAGTCATCCTTTGGATGTCTGTGTTTATCATGATGAAGATGGAGGAAAATTTACATATTATGAAGCACCATGGGCGTTAGATATTTTAGGTTGGGGCTTAAATGGTTTGGAAACTAAAACATATCTTTTTAAGAATCTACCTGACGTTGATGGGAATTGGATAACTCATCCTGGTTGGAATTCCGTTGCTGACAGAAGAAGTTTCTGGACTTTAGACCCTCATTATTCAGATGCAAGGGTCTATCCATGGCAGTTTGATGAGGCAAAAGATATTTACGATGCTGATAATGAAAATTATTATGACCCCTTCTTATCATATGATAATCAGGATAGGAGAAATGATTTTGTTTTGACTTATTATCCCTTGACTCATTTCGCTGAATATGTAGATAGCGATGGAAAGCTTAAAACGGGCTATACATTTAAAACTCAAACTTTCTATACTCCTGAAAATGCTTTTGAACCGGGTATGCAAGTTGACCATACAAGAGGCACACGTGCCTATGAATTGGCAGGAACTCATATCATAGTCGCTGCCAGACTGCGTATTAAAGATCCGATAAAAGGCACAGGTATAGAACCTTTTGAGGGAAATATTTATCGTAATAGAGTCGGTGTAACATATATTGATGAAGTTTCAATGTTCGAGGACTTCATGAATGCTATGAATTATAAGTTTGAATCCCAAAAGTATATTTACTATAAATATTACCCCTGGAATGAAGAAGAAAGGAAGAAAGATAGTTCGATTAAAAATGGACAAACATTACGAGCTGAGAGTAAGGGTGCATATGCACTATATTATTTAGATCCGGATGGTAAATATTATGAAATGACCTCCTCGAAGCTAAGGGAACTCGACAAAAATGAAAAGTACCAACTTTATCGTGAGGCTGATGCACTTGACGCGGATGGAAAAGTAATTCCTTGGATTATGTATAACAATGATACAGGATTTAAGCCACAACGTCTTTTTATGCTTTACAAGGATTCAGAAAGTAATTATCCACCCGGTAAAGCTCAGGAATCCTATGATCCTACACAAGGAGAAATACTAGACCCATCCAAATTCAAAAACTACAGTTGTGAAGAAGTAAAAACAGACAAATATGGTAATATAGAAACTGATAATGATGGAAATCCTGAAACAGAAACTATTACTGTTGATTTCAATACTTATTTAGAAAAGAGAAGAGTACTAATTGAATATCTGGAACCAACCGATAATGATAAATATGGTATCTGGGCTCAGATACCATCAGGCACAAAGGATGACAATGACATACAATCGATCTTTTATGAAATTTCCGGACCTGTGGATTGCTATAACCATGGATTAATGTATTATGCAATACCTATTTATGCTCAGGAAGCAAATGGCACTCCTGCTCTTGGTACTTCTTCTTTACCTTATCCAAATTCTCCCGCAGGTTTTGAAGACTTATCTCTGAAATATTATTATGGAGTAATCCGTAATAATTGGTATAATTTCACTCTTCACTCTATTGGCGATTTGGGTTATCCGGTTGAAAATCCCAATAAGCCGATAGTGCCGAATTATAATGATAAGAAAGAT
>JAFLTN010000006.1 GCA_022510445.1 Muribaculaceae bacterium
TGATGTTGGTGTTTCCTGAATTAAGAGCCGGAGAGATGCCGGTCCATACTTTCCTTCCGTTCAGATCGAAGACTTCAATCTTACATTCGGAGGAATCAAACGCTCCGTCGGTTGAAAGAATGAAATTGACAAAAGTAGAAGCCGGATTGGCATCGGTTGTCAACCGTTCTATAGAGGGTTTCCAAAGAGCGGAAACATTGAATTCTAAAATTGCGGAAGAAGAATTGTTGGCATTGTCCCACACAACAAACTTCAATTCGTGTTTACCGGGCTGCAGATCGGAAAGTGGGTAAGAGACACTACCCTTTGTGGGATCTTCTTCATCGGGTTCATAATAAAGTGCAAGGTCGTCTATGAACTTTATGCCATCAAGTTCCAAAGTCATGTTATGCCCGATACCGGCTTCTGATACGCTGATGCCTGAGGGATCGGAGAAAACAGCTTTCACGACCGGGGAAGGACTGACCCCCTGACCGCTGACAAATCCCGGACTGTTGAGATAATATTCGATAATTTTTGGTCCTTCGAAATCATCCGGAGCATCCTGATTATAACCGTAAACATAGAGCTTATCACATGCACCGTTAGCTTCTCTGCCGGTATCATCATAAGCATAAAGGGAGAGCAGGGCGGGAGAGAAATTATTTTCAATTTCCGCCGGCATGTTTACGATTGTAGACCATCTGCCATCCTTAACCTTTACACGTCCGGCATAAAGTCTTGTCTTTCTGTCGTTATAATTCATTATCTCGCCGTCTGCGCCGTTCCCTTTGGTGGTGACAACTTTTTCGGCATCATAGAGAGTTATCTCGAGTATTCCGTTGAAATCCTCAATCAGGTTTCCCTCTGCATCGTTAACCTGACCTGAGATTGCGGCTGTTCCCCGTGCTTGTAAAACCGGAAGCTGAGAAGCGGAAGAGATATCGACTCCCATAATTTCGTTGACCCTTATTTTCAGATCAGGCCAGGGAAGTCTTAACGACGGATCACCGAGAAGCCCGAATTTCAATTTATTGGTATTCGACGAGCCTTCGTTCTTGCCAAGAATCATCACCTTGCCGACAGAATAAGGGCGCCCATCAGCATCTTTTTTGAAGAGATATTTTTGGGTATTCTTATTGAGCACTCCATTTCCGGAGATAAGAACGGATCGCCCGGGACAAATCATTCCGATGACTCCCCCCGCAGGATTAAGCCAGATCTCCTCTCCGGCGCTAACCTCATCATCGTCCCATCGCAGGAATTCGCAGGTTGCAGCAAATATAAAGGGGAGACGTTCGTTTTTCAGACTTGTGAAGTTGCTCCATGACATGAGAGATTCATGTCCCCAGGATTTTGTATTGGCATGGCCGATGTAATCAATATATGCCACACCCTCATTAATCCTTCCCAACAGACGGGCAGTGGCGTCGGGATAAGTGGCTCCGGTGCCGGTATACACAAGATCAAAGGAATCAAGGTAAAGTTTTTCAATAAAGTAATCGTCTCCATCTTCGGCGCTCCTCATAGAGTTTATTGAGTTTTCTGCCTGTTCGAGATGCACTCCCGAATCACCGTCATCGGCAATTACCATAAGGCTTTTTCTCCAGGAACCATAATCGGGATTTAACAGATAGTTTTCCAGCTTGTCGACTGCGGAGTTGGCTTCTGCCAGGCTCTTGACCGGCATTCTGCCGACAGCCACATGGATTTTAGCGTTGCCGATATTGAAAGTGGTCTTTACATCTTCGAGCATTCCGATGAAATCGTCTGTGGAATACGAATTAGATTCCGTTTCTCCACTTGGCGTCTGCCAGATTGGAATTCTGGGATATCCGGCGTTCTTTACCACGGGAGAAAGCATTTTATTGTCGTAAGTCGGCCTACTCATTATAAGGCAATACTCGGTGTAACCACCGTCTGCACCTTCGGCACGGTCATACCACATCTTCAAAAGGTTCCGGAAGGCACATAGGTCGGGATTCCCGCTTGAGAATTCATTGTAGATCTCTTCAGGCGTCAGCATCAAAACCGAAAGTCCGTCGGTGATTTCGTGCAATGCCACTAATCTTTGGGCCGCACTTTTATATTCTTCAGGAGTAATAAGCAACATTCCCGGGGCTTCAAGAGCATGAATGTTCTGATTGTTTACCTTTCCTGCCGCCACCGCAGCTGAAGACACTTTGGAAGGATCAAAAGCGACGTATTCCCTATATCCCGACTCAGAGACAAAAGAAAGTGTAGAACCGTTGATTTCTGTTTTTAATTCAAGAGGATTCGTTGGGTCGGTGACATCCCAGACAATTGTATTGCCGGTGACATTCTCGATTATCACGTTGCCAGCTCTGAGGGGGGAAAGATAAAAATATAATTCTCCGTCCTTGAGTTTAAGTTTCCTTTGATATTCAAGTTCTATATAATCGAGGGCTGCCACAGACACAGTGCCGCTTCCGTTAAATCTGATAGTGAGATCAAGCATTTCTCCGGGATTGCTTATCTCTTTGACTGTAGAAGTCGTGGTGATGAATTTGGCATCGGAGGCAGTCATCTGGTCAGAGCTGGTTGCAGCAAGCACATTGCCATTGGCGGTTATGACGATTGATGAGACCCCTCCGGAGGTTTTTGACCCGAAAGCCGTATTGATCCTGACATTCCCCGTATTGTCCGGGAGAGAGAATCTGAAAGAACGTTGAGGAGTGCTTTTGAAATCTTCTCCCAACATCAGGCGACCGGTGTTGGAGGGAGGAAGAATATCCTGCTCGTGCACCATCCTCTCGGTAAAATAGGAAATTGTTTCAGTTCCGGTTGCCTCTCTGACTGGAGCAACTGCCGCAACGGTTCTTTCCGAACTGCTGTCGCTTATAAAATAATATGATTTGTCAGAATAAGGATTCCCTACATGTTTATAAGTCATATTGCTTCCCGGCGTATGGTTCCATTTAACCGAACCGTGGCCGAAGAAGACAATTCCTCCGTTAACCAGTAAGGATGGGATTGCAGGAAGATCATCCTTCAATTCTTCACCGGGCGTTTCCGACATCATTCTGCCTCCAAATCCGTAAACATTCACAGTCTCGGGATTCTGGAAACCAAGACTTTTTAAGGTTGCATCGCTAATGAAATGCATTCCTGAGCCGTTAACCTCGATTTTGGCCCAGTTTCCTTCAGCGAGCACAGAATTAGAAACATAATTTTCAGGCTCCAGCGCAAACGCGTTTATTCCGCAAAGGATTGCAACGGTCGTGAGGAGCTTCTTTCCAAGATATTGTAAGTAGTAAAGATTAGGCATTTATGTCAAATTAACGAAATGTACTATCCCGCTCTAAAAACGAGATTTTTATTGATATATTGCAACAGCCAATGGCATGCTGAGTCTATCAATATACAAATGTACAAATATTTAACGGAATTTGCAAACTTTCACGGAGGAATTTAAAACCGAAGGATCTCAGCGGCCCTTTCCACAGCTTTCAAGAAAATTTCAATTTCTTCCCTGGTGTTATAGATTGCAAAAGAGGCTCTTACGGTTCCCGGAATATGAAGCCGATCCATCAAAGGCATGGCGCAATGATGACCTGTCCTTACTTCCACTCCCTGTTTGTCGAGCAACATTCCCAAGTCATAAGGATGTATTCCTTTTAAAAGGAAGGATATGACGGGCCCTTTTTCGGGAGCATTTCCATAAATCTCTATCCCTTCAATTTTTTTCAATTCCACTTCAGCATAACGTGTCAGTTCCTCTTCGTGAGTTTTTATGGCTCCGATTCCTATGCCATTTATGAATTCCATTGCCTTTGAGAAAGCTGCGATGCCGATATAATCAGGTGTCCCGGCTTCAAATTTAAAAGGGAGGTCGGCGAAAGTGGTATGTTCGAAAGTCACCTTGCCGATCATTTCACCGCCTCCTTGCCATGGAGGCATCTTTTCAAGAATATCTTTTTTGGCATAAAGCACCCCGACGCCTGAAGGACCGTACATCTTATGAGAAGAAAATGCAAAAAAATCACAATCAAGATCCCGAACGTCGATTTTTATATGGGGAACGGACTGAGCTCCGTCGATCAATACCGGAACCCCGAAAGAATGGGCCAAGGCGATCATCTCCCTTATGGGATTCACAGTGCCCAGAACATTGCTCACATGGCAGAAAGAGGCTAAGACAGTGCGCGGAGAGAACAGTGATTTGAACTGTTCCTGATCAATCGATCCTCTTTCATCAATATCGGCCACCTTGATGATAATTCCCGTTCGTTCGCGGAGGAGCTGCCAGGGGACAATATTGGCATGATGTTCCATCACCGTAAGGATCACCTCATCTCCTGGTTTGAAGAAAGACCCGAAGGAATTGGCCACAAGATTAATAGACTCCGTGGTCCCTCTTGTGAAAATGATTTCTTCAATTGACGCCGCATTGATGAATTCCTTTACCATTTCCCGGGTACATTCCTGTAAAGAGGTCATTTCCTGCGAGAGAGTATGCACTCCGCGATGCACGTTTGCCCTCATGCCGGTATAAATTCTCTCAATTTCCCTCACCACCGACAAAGGAGCCTGCGAAGTGGCCGTATTATCGAGATAGACCATTCGTTTCCCGGCCACCGATCTTCCGAGAATAGGAAATTTTTCTCTGATTTTATCTATATCAAGCATTGTCAAGGCAACCTTTTCTACAAGAAGTGCAACCTCTGGATTCTCCGGCAAACCTTTTTTCCACGAGGGTATGGAGTCTTCCCTTGAAATCCTGAAGAGAAATACGGTTTATTACATCAACCATGAAAGCCTGTTTCAGAAGGAAACGGGCTTCATTTTCAGGCAACCCGCGGGTTCTCATATAGAAAATCTGTTTTTCATCAAGTTGTCCGATGGCAGAACCGTGACTGCATTTCACATCGTCATCATAAATTTCAAGTGTAGGCTTGGAATAAACCCTTGCTCCATCATTGCCGATAATATTCCTGTTGCTTTGGTAAGCTTCGGTTTTAGAAGCTCCCTTGTTAACTTTTATAAGGCCTGAGAAGGCTCCCACGGCCTCATCATCCACCACGTATTTAAACAGTTCATCCGTATGGCATCCGGGTTTTGAATGTTTAACTACCGAATATGTGTCGATCTGCCTGCAGCAGTCTTCAATGGCAATTCCGGAAAGTTTTAGTTCAGCATTTTCACCGTCGAAATCGCAGAAATATTCGTTTCGTGTCCTGCCGTTATATAAAGTTATCCCGACAGCTGAGACATTACTTCCTTCGGCTTGTTTCACAAACATTGATGACAGTCTGGAAGTTTCTTCGGAAGATTCTTCCATCTCTATGACTTCAACGGAAGAATTCTCGCCGGCAAACACTTCTATGGTCTGAAGATTAAGGAAACAAATGCCGTCACGCTGAGTGTGGTCACATAGCAAGATCTTGACGGCAGAATCCTTTTCGGCTATTATAAGAATCCTTCTAATTGCCATAATAGGCATCCCATTTTCCAGGATGCCGACCACCTGAACCGGTTTTTCCAGCCTCACTCCCTCTCTGATGCGTATCACAATACCGTCCTGTACGAGTAAAGAATTCAGAGCGACGAGAGGATTATTCATGTCGGCAATCCTGCCATAATATTTTTCTGCAGTTTCAGGATTTTCATCACAGAATTTACGGAGGCTTTCAATGGTGACGCCTTCGGGAAGGTCTTTCTTTGAATTCCCGGTCTCAGAATAGATATCGTTCCTGAGGAAAAAAAGATTTGAAGTCATATTCGGGACGCCGCATTGAAAAGGAGCCCTGTCATTCACATCAATATCTATTCTGGAAAGATTGATTCCAAAATCAGGTGACAGGATACTTTCCAGATCGGTTGTCTCGTAGTTTTCAGAACCCTTCGGAGGAAGACTATTGTCTTCGAGAATCCTTAGGGCTGACGGCCTAAATCTGTTGATGATATGGGCACTATTTGAATCTACGAGCCTGGAATTGGTCCGATAGAGGTCGATATATTGATCAAGCGCGCTCATATTATTCAGAGATTGATTCGATATCACCATCAGTCTGTTTTCTGATCCAGTCATAACCTTTCTCTTCAAGTTCAAGAGCCAGGTCAGGACCTCCGGTCATCACAATCCTGCCCTTATAAAGGATATGAACAAAATCAGGCTTTATATAATCGAGAAGACGCTGATAATGGGTTATTACAATTGTGGCATTGTTGGAAGTCTTAAGCTTGTTGACTCCTTGTGCTACTATTCTCAGGGCATCGATATCAAGACCTGAGTCGGTTTCATCAAGAATTGCAAGTTTTGGTTCCAGAACTGCCATCTGAAAAATCTCATTCCGTTTCTTTTCGCCCCCGGAGAAACCTTCGTTGACTGATCTTGAAGCGAGTTTATTATCAAGTTCCACAACGGTTCTTTTCTCTCTCATCAATTTGAGAAAATCGGTTGCACTCATCGGAGGCTGACCGAAATATTTCCGTTTGGCATTAATGGCAGCCCTCATGAAATTGACCATTGAAACCCCGGGGATCTCTACGGGATATTGAAATCCGAGGAACAAACCTTCATGACTGCGTATTTCGGGAGCCATGGAAAGCAGATCCTTGCCACAGAATTCAGCAGACCCTCCCGCAACTTCATAAGCCGGATTCCCTGCGAGCACCATCGACAAAGTGGATTTTCCGGAACCGTTGGGGCCCATGATGGCATGCACTTCGCCGGCTTTAATGTCGAGGTTGATTCCTTTCAAAATCTCTTTGCCGTCTATCCCGGCTTTCAGGTCTTTTATCTTAAGCATATATAATATTTTTTTCGGGGACTTTATATCTATTTATAATAACACACTGTTTGCGGGGAAAGTTGCAGCTGATTTTAGCAGCTTCTTTCATTTGAATCAGATGGGCCAGATCGTTGGCTCCGTTGCATCCGAGAATTGCCGGAGTAAGTTCCATGACCGCTGATATAACGTTTCCATCGTTCTGCCTGGCATATTTTAACAATCCGCTTTCCGGGTTGAGACTCAATATGACGGTATAGGCAATTGAAACCCATAAGAGATTTTTAAATATGCAGAAAAAGGATCCGGAGAGTCGGTTGAACATTCCGACCCTGAAGATGGAGACAGCACCGTTCAAAATCCCTGTAAAAAAAGAGAAGAGTGCATAAATAAAGATGTAGATGCAGACAGCACAAAATAATTCGGAAGAGAATTCCACGAAAGGTTCATGGAGCACATCCGAAACCCATGGCTCGAAAGAGGGGGCGAATCTTGGAGTGAGTATTCTTGATCCCACGGCACCGAAAGCCAGACTGAGAAGTGAGGCTAACTGGCCGGTAAAACCCCGTCTGAAGCCTATTACGGCAGATAATGCCGTCATAAAAAGAATCACCGTGAGATAAATTGTGTTCTGCATTTCAAAAGGCAAAATTACAAGGAATGCCACAATCCGCAAAATTGTAGTTATATTTGCTGTCGAGAATATGCGGAATTATCTGATAAATCGTCCTGCAAAAGACATTCTGGCAGCCATTGTTTTTTGTGTAGTGGTCTGTGTGCTTGTCTTGTCGGCCATATGGGCCTATAGGCAATTTATCAGTACTCCTCCCTATGTGGATCCTGAAAAATATCCCATAAAAGGTATCGACATATCCCGTCATAACGGAAAAATTGATTTTGAAAAGGTGAAAGATGACGGGATAGAGTTTGTTTTCATAAAAGCTTCCGAAGGTGAAACCCATATTGATTCACTCTTCAATCATAATTTTGAGAACGCACGCCTGGCAGGACTCAAAGTAGGCGCCTATCATTTTTTTAGATTTGATAAAGACGGGGTTCAGCAGGCAGTTAATTTCCTGTCTATGGTCGGTTCAAGGCGTACTGATCTGGGGTTGGTGGTCGATGTGGAAAAAACAGGAAATCCTACCGATATCTCTGCCGAAGAAGTGAGAAAGAATCTCTCTGCCATGGTGGATTATATGAATCTCCTTGGTCACAGAGTGATGATTTATACTAATTATGAAGGTTATTACGAATATATATCCGAAATACTCCCCGGTTATCCTTTATGGATATGTCGGTTCCGCGAAAATCCGATAAATGCTGAATGGACTTTCTGGCAGTTTGATCACCACGGGAAAGTCAACGGAATTAAAGGAGATGTAGACCTCAACGTTTTCTGTGGCAAAAAAGAGGAATGGGAGCGTTTCCTGAATGGTGATATCTGGCCCTATACGGGCAACTGACTCCACATCAGGGTGCGGTTAGTCTGTAAACTTATCTCTTTTTGTAGGTGTGTCTTTTTTCAGCTTCGATATCTTCAGCGAATTTGTTGGGGAATGAGAAGTGCTGACGAGGGTGAGACATTGCCCAGATTACAAGACCGCACCCCAAAAGAATAAACGGAATGCTTAATAGCTGACCCTGATTGATTCCATAATTGGCGATCATCTCCTTTTCCCAATCCACCTGCACATTCTTTATATATTCGATAAAGAATCGGGGGAGGAAAATACCTATGAAGAAGATCCCGGTGATGAGATAAGGTCTTTCCTCGGCGTTCTTTTTCCAATACATCCACATCAGAAGCAGGAAAAGCAGGAAATAGCAGGTCGCTTCATAGATCTGGGTGGGATGCTTGGGAACCGTTTCTCCGTTTCTCTCAAAAACGAAACCCCATGGAAGATCGGTTTCACCACCGTAAATCTCACTGTTCATAAGATTCCCCAACCGGATCAATGACCCTACGAGAGCTATGGCTATGACAAGCTTGTCGAAAGTCCAGGAAGCGGGCTTTTTGGTCACAAACCATGAGAAAAGGAAGACGGCAATAATAATGGCTATAGTGCCACCGTGAGAAGCAAGTCCGCCGTTCCAGACTTTTATGATTTCACCGGGATGCTGGGAATAATAGCTCCATTCATAAAAGAAGACATGCCCGAGCCTTGCTCCGACAATTGTGGCTACTACTACGTAAGCTAAAAGAATACCAAGCCATTTTTCAGGGGCTCCTTCATGTTTAAACATTTTGGCCACTATATTATACCCTATAATGAATCCCACGGCAAAGGCAAGGCCATACCATCTTATATTCAAAGGACCCCAATTGAGTATTGCCGGGTCAGCATTCCAACTTATGAAATCAAGCATTGAGAAGTTAAAAGAGAGGAAGAATTTAAATTAAAAATTAGAATTAAGAAGAGAGATAGCCTCCGGCTCCGTAACAGAAGCCGGAGGGAAAATATTTAAATTTTTTCTACAATTGCAGCCGTGTCTTGAGCAATCATGAGTTCTTCGTCGGTAGGAATCACAACGACATGAACCTTGGAGTCCGGGCCGGAAATTTCAATTTCCTCACCACGGGTCTTATTTGCCTCAGCATTGAAGGTGATGCCAAGAAATGCGAACTGCTTGCAGATAGCCTCACGGGTATTAATCTGATTTTCACCAACACCTCCGGTGAATACAATCACGTCGACCCCACCCAAGACAGCAGTATATGCTCCAATATATTTAATGATCCGGTATTCATACATATCGAGAGCGAGTTTGGCCTTATCATTTCCTTCGGCTATGGCATTTTCAATGTCGCGCATATCACTGGAAATGCCTGAAACTCCCAACACTCCGCTCTGCTTATTAATAAGCTTGCTTAGACCGGTGGCGTCGAGATTTTCACGTTCCATGATATAGACCAAAGCCCCCGGATCAACATCGCCGGAACGGGTACCCATCATAAGGCCTTCAGTGGGAGTCAGGCCCATTGATGTGTCGACACTGATGCCGTCCTTTATAGCCGTGATGCTGCCGCCATTTCCGATGTGGCATGTTATTATGCGCTGTTTCTCATATGGGAGACCTAAGAATTCGCAAGCTCGTCTTGAAACATAACGATGGCTTGTGCCATGGAACCCGTATCTGCGTACACCATATTTTTCATACAATTCATATGGGAGGGCATACATATAAGCTTTTTGCGGCATTGTCTGATGGAAAGCCGTGTCGAAAACCGCAACCTGTGGAACATCGGGCATAAGGGCCTCGACAGCTTCGATTCCTGTCACATTCGCCGGATTGTGAAGTGGAGCCACACTGTAAGCCTCTTTAACTTTCTTGATTACTTCCGGGGTGATCAGCACAGATTTATTGAAGGCTTCCATCCCATGCACCACACGATGGCCCACTGCCTCAATTTCATCGAAGCTCCTGATGACTCCCTCTTTCGGATCGGTGAGAAGCTCCAGAATATTTTTTACAGCCTCTTTGGCTGTTGGCATCTTGGCATAGATAGTTTCTTTGCTGCCGTCAGGTCTTTTATATTTGAGGAAAGAATCCGGGAGACCGATTTTTTCAACTCCCCCTTCAGCCAAAACTTTTTTTGTTTCAGAATCGATAAGTTTATACTTAACACTGCTGCTTCCGCAATTCAAAACGAGAATTTTCATTTTTTCAGATTATTAAAGTCCTTTATCACCGATTGCTTGGTTACAAGTAACGATTATTGTGTTAACGATGTCTTCTACCGTAGCTCCACGAGAGAGATCGTTTACAGGTGCTGCGAGACCCTGAAGAATGGGGCCTACGGCGCCGGCTCCGGCAAGTCTCTGCACAAGCTTATATGCAATATTGCCAGTTTCCAACGACGGGAAGATCAAAGTGTTGGCATGGCCGGCAACTTCACTTTCGGGTGCTTTAAGTTTCCCGACTGATGGCACGATAGCCGCATCGCTCTGAAGCTCACCGTCAATCTTGAGAGAAGGGTCAAGTTGATGGGCAAGTTCTGTGGCTTTAATCACCTTGTCGACCTTTTCATGACTGGCACTGTTCTTAGTGGAGAAACTCAAGAGGGCTACAACCGGATCAAGACCGGCTATGTCTTTGGTGGTTTTTGCGGTTGCAATTGCAATTTGAGCAAGTTCCTCGGCTGTGGGATCCGGAACTACGGCACAGTCTGCGAATACCATCATATTGTCTTCCCCGTAGATTGATCCTTCAGGAAGAAGCATGATGAAGGCGCCGCTTACAACCGAAATGCCGGGCTTGGTCTTGAGAACCTGGAAAGCTGCCCTCAAAACACTCGATGTTGGGCTTAACGCGCCGGCCACCATTGCATCGGCGTCTCCGGCTTTTATCATAAGGCAGCCTAGGTATAGGGGATTCTTCACTGTGTAGCGTGCATCCTGGAGAGTCACGCCTTTCTTTTTCCTGAGTTCACAGAATAATTCTGCATATTTTTCAGTGAAATGAGTGTCGTCGGGATCATGGAATTCCGCTTCTCCTATATGGGAGAGATTCAGCTTTTCAGCTTCAGAAAGTATCTCTTCTTTTTTGCCAAGAAATATAATTTTAGCTGCTTTTTTCTCAATTATTTGATCGGCGGCTGTTAATGTGCGAGGTTCAAGAGATTCAGGCAACACCATTCTTTGAGGGAATTCCTGAGCCTTTTTTGTGAGACGTTCGAATAATTTCATGATATGTCAAATTTTGTTTTCAAGGTGCAAAATTATAAAAATTTTTATTTTATGACGGCAACGTAACCACCGTTTTTAGGAACTTTGATTTCAGGGATATTCGATGAATTATATTTCATTTCGGATCCTTTCAGGTCGGTGCTGTCTGAATAAACCGTTATTTCATTTGCATTGGCTAATATTTCAGCCGGGATTTCAAATTTGAAATCATCGTCGTTGGCATTGATGCCGGCAACATACCAGGTGTCGCCGGTTTTACGTGCAAGCGCAGCATGTTTGCCAGGATAGCCTTTGATCCATCTGATGTCATCCCATGTAGTCGGGACAGCCTTCATGAATTCAACGGCCCATTCCGGGGCATTTGCGTTGCCCGCTCTTGAAAGTGCAAAATGTTGAACGGGCGACTGGAACATGACGGCAGTCGCAAGGGCAAAAACCTCTGAAGTTTTCCTTTCAGAAGATCCCGGTTCATCCTTGTGATTATAATAACGGTTTAAAGTTGAGCCGCCGAAATCCATGGAAGCTACAGCGTTTCTGCTTACCGGATGGAAAGTGGCCGAGTAGGCTTCCATGTCACATTCCTCCTGTGAAAAACGCAGGTTCTCACTTGCCCTAACGGCTTCACTTGCTACAAAATT
The DNA here is from genome assembly GCA_022510445.1 of Muribaculaceae bacterium. Lineage (GTDB taxonomy): Bacteria > Bacteroidota > Bacteroidia > Bacteroidales > Muribaculaceae > Lepagella. The sequence continues at coordinate 12,061 of JAFLTN010000006.1, forward strand.
GGGGTACATTTTCTCCCATCCTCGCGGAAGTGTTGCCCCATGGAAGATCACCATCAGCCCATAGTCGTTGGCATCAAAGAGAATATCTTCATAAAGTTTCATGGCCTGCTGTTTGTCGGAACCGAAGAAATCCACTTTAATACCCTTTATGCCATTGTCTTTCATCCATTGCATTTCCTTACGCCGTTTGATTGAATTGTCCATGATTCCTCTCGGGGTCTGGGGCGCATCGTTCCAATAACCGTTGGAATTATACCAGAGGAACAGGCCTACATCTTTGGCCGCAGCCTCTTTTGCAAGGATTGCAATGCTGTCGCGGCCGATTTGAGTGTCCCATCTTCCGTCAACAAGAACAGTCTGATAACCGAGTTCATTACTGAAGTCGACATAATCTTTCTGATAAGGATAGATTGTAGCCCAATCATCATATATTATCCAGCTCCAGGTGCCTTTCCCGTATTTATAATCTTGAGACGCCTCATAGAGAGGTTCCACAAGGTCAAACTGGATTGTGGTTTCAGCCAGTGGGGCCAAATCCTCACCGAAGGTGAAAGTGCGCCAGGGTGTGTAATCTGTCAAAGCCAGTCCGGGCTGTGAAGTGCCGTTGCCGTTAAACTCCTTTTCATCCGGGAAGACGTATTGATAAGCACGGTTGCCGTTGTATTTAAGATGGGAAGCACTGTAGTTGCTTCCTACGCCTGTTTCTGAAAGCTGCAGCCAGCCGTTATCTGCCACCTTGAATAGAGCAGGAAAAACGAAACCATCCTTTACATCAAGACCTTCATCCATTTGGGCATCGGCTTTATGGCGTGTTTCATAACTGGGTGCCGTTCTCATCCATCCTCCCATGGCCCTCATCTGTGGGGCGAGGAAAGTGGTGGTTCCTTCCGGCATTACGAATTCAGTGGTTTCCTCCAAAACCCTGCAAACCCTTGTTTCTCCATGAGGAATCACGAAATATCGGAATGCGGCATCATTTTTCTGAAGATGCCATTGCATTTCGAAAAGATCTGTGGTGTCATTTCCGAAAGTAACTGTGTATTCATTTCCTTGAAAGGATATGTCTCTCTTCTTTGTGTTTTTCATGGAATAAGAACCTTCAATCTTTCCTGCTTCCGAAATATTTTTAACAATAAGTCCCTTAGAAAAATCGCCAAGGTCTGTTTTTATGCCGATAGGAGAATATTCTATGTAAATTTTTCCGTTATGCTCCAGAGAATATCCGGGAATTCCGTCGATATAACTGATTTTTACGACCGTAGCGGAGTCAGGACTGAAGAGGGAATATGTTTCACCGGAGACCACCGGTTTTTCATTACTGCCACACGCCACCAGAAGTGTCCCCAGTGTGACGGTAGTTAAATAAGATTTGACGTTCATAAGTAGATTGGTTTGATTAAAATTCCAATAAAAAGCAATAGTTCACAATACTATTTGCAAAGTTAGGGATAACTTGTTAATCTTCCTATTTTTATTTAGAGATACTGTCTTCACACCCCACCAAGTTTCGTTCCGCTCCCAATTCCCCGGAGGGGATTTCTTTAGAGAACCGGCATAAGGGGAGCGAAGGGACGTTGCCGGGGTCAGTGATAAGATATATAAAACCTCCTCGAAGAGGAGGTCAATGATTACAGATAAGCTCTTCGAGCTGTTCTCTCATATGCAATATGACTTCACAAGTTTCTCTATGCTTGCGCGTTTAGCATGTAATTAAATTCCTCATAGGTGGTCTCTTCGTTTGGCCCCGGCCTAATTGGTGCAACGGTCTATATAAGCTGAAGGAGATGAAGCTCGTCTAAGATTTCGCGACCGGAAAGGCTCCTTTTCCTGGAAATGATTTTAGAAAGCTGGTCGATTGCCGGATGCACCCGAGGATTCCGGAAAATCCTCATTGATCGTCTGATAGCGTCGTCATAAAGCTCCTTAATCTCATCATCCTCTAAAGAGCAGACATCATGGCCTTCTAATTTGACTTGGCTGAATATTTCGTTAAGTATATCATTGGGAGCCTCTTCCTTCAATCTTACAAGAGTTCTCGAAAGAACGTTGGAAACGACCATAGAAGTTGTGATATGAAAATTCTGAACGAGATTGTCCCAGGTTGATTTCGGGGATATGGAGGGAGATCCTGAGAAATAATATTCATGGGAAAACTCTACCATTGGTCCGTCATTATCAATCGACACGGTAGCCACCCTGTCAAGCGCGTTTAAGCTTGCGAGAGCCACCATCATTCCTGCTAATCCGTAAGCGCGGTCATCTTCATTAAGGTATTGCAAGGTATTCATCTTCCAGTGATAAAAAGTTAATAGTTAATGATTAATGGTTAATAAAAGGAGACCGGGACTGCGTCACACAGTCGCCGGTCAGAAAGGAGGGTTGAATAATGGTAGTAGTCCATAGCAGAGTCGAACTGCTCTTTAGAGAATGAAAATCTCTCGTCCTAACCGATAGACGAATGGACCGTATTCAACTCGCTAAAAGGAGTGTTTTCTCTGCAAGAGCCTGAAGATTGAGGTTTGCAGAAGAGCTGATTCAGGCGAGTTTGTTAATATGGTTTGCCAGACCGCTGCAAAGGTTGGCAGCCTTATTTTTGCTTATGATGTTTTTTCTGCCGAGACGTTGAAGAAGGGCGCTAATTTTATTGTATGCTTCTTCGGCCTCTTTCTTATCGGTCATTTTGCGGATTTTTCTCACAGCGTTTCTTGCTGTTTTTGCCCAATAACGGTTTTCAAGTCTTCTTTTTTCCGCTTGACGGATTCTTTTTAATGATGATTTATGGTTTGCCATTTTTATTCAATGTCTTTAACTTAAGTAGCCCATAGCAGAGTCGAACTGCTCTTTAGAGAATGAAAATCTCTCGTCCTAACCGATAGACGAATGGGCCATCACAGTTTGTCCGGCATCGCCGATTCAAATTGCGATGCAAAGGTAAGTCTAATAAATTAAATTTGCAAATTTCAAGGTGAAAAAAGGTATAGATAGGCTGAATCGGCATCAAATATTCCTTTTTCTGAGGCTTTTCCAAACCAAAATTCCGGGTTATTCAGTTCATCAAGGTCCGATATATCGGGATTGAATTCTTCCTTGAGTTCTTTAAGAAGGCCATCAGTTATAATGTCAGGAAAAAATTCAAGCAATTCTCCAATAATAAACTGTGCTGAAGGATCGCCGGCTATGGCCCCTTTGAAAAAATATTCCACCGATTTATCATGGTCATAAGGCAAGCCTATTCCTTGTGACGACAAATGGCCAATAATGGAAAACGCCTTGGGAATTTTGGCTTCAGCAGCTTTTTCAATAAGCTCGGCAGCTGCGGAATGAGCTCCAAGGTTGTAATAATTGATCCCCAAAGATAAAGCCGAATCCGGTGAAAGATTTTGCCATTTATAACCCATCATTGCAATGAGGCGCCGCTCTGTTTCGGGAACTCCGGCCTCCAGGGCTTTTTCATACAGGCTCAATGCTTTAAGAGTGTCAGTGTCACATCCCAACCCTTGACGATAAAGGTCGCCCAATACATTAAAAGAGGAGGGGAGTCCTGCATCTGCAGCCTTTTTCAGCCATTTAAAGGCCGTTTCATAATCATGAGGGATGTCAGTGCTTTGTGAAAGAAGGAACCCCAGGTTGCCGGCTGCTGTAATGTCGCCGGCGTCAGCAGCTTTTTTTATCCAAAACAGAGCCGAGTCTACATTTTTTGTTATGTAATCACCATTATAATATCTGAACCCCAGATAATTAGCTGCCGGTCCATAGCCTTTTAGCGCAGACGAGATATAAAGAGCCGTGCTCTTTGCCGAATCCACGGGAATCGAATCGAAGCCACGGTCGTAGAGTGTCGCAAGATCAAAGAGAGATTTCGGATCACCGGCTTCGGCTCGTTCCATCAGATTCCGCAATCCTGACTTGCGGTCTTCCCTCCTGTCAACTGCCCATAATCCGACTCCGGAAAGTATGGTGAGAAATATCCAGATAAAAAATCTCATAGAAAATTTATCTGTTCTTGGGAGTCAGGGTGGCTAAAGGCACAAGCATCTCCTGAAGGGAGATCCCTCCATGCTGGAAAGTTCCGTCGTAATACTGAACGTAGAAATTATAATTATTGGGATAGGAGAAGAAATCTTCATTGCATGCATAGATATATGTGCTTGAAAGATTTGGGGATGGAAGTCCAAACTTTTGCGGGTTATGCATTTCATAAACTTGCTTAGGGTTATAATTGAGACTCTTTCCTACCTTGTAACGGAGGTTGGTATTGGTGTTTCTGTCTCCTATGACTTTTATGGGATTATCCACTCTGATGGTTCCATGGTCCGTGGTCACGATGACCTTAAAACCCAGTTCAGACATTCTGCGGAAAATATCGAGCGAAGATGAATGTCTGAACCATGATTCAGTCAGCGAACGATAGGCAGCATCGGAATTGGCGAGTTCACGGATCATCTTTGATTCGGTTCTTGCGTGAGAAAGCATATCTATGAAATTTAGAACCACAACATTCAAAGGGATATCTTTCAGTTGTTTCATCTTCATCAGGAACTTTTCGCCGGCAGAAGAATCGTTTAATTTTGTATAAGTGAACTTTTCTTTTCTGCGGAACCGCTCAAGCTGAGTGCGGATTAGTTCCTCCTCATGAATATTGAGTCCTTCATCTTCATCTTCTTCCACCCAGAGGTGAGGATAAAGCTTTGATATCTGAAGAGGCATGAGGCCCGCAAAAATTGCATTCCTTGCATATTGTGTGGAGGTAGGCAAAATTGTGGTGTAGAGGTCTTCTGAAATATCGAACCATTCTGCCACCAGAGGCTGAAGAATTCTCCATTGGTCAAGCCGGAAATTATCTATCAGAATGAAACATACGCGCTCACCTTCATCCAGCAGGGGAAAAACTCTTTTCTTAAAAAGTTCATGGCTCATTAGTGGATGGTCATCACCGGTGATCCAGTCTTCATAATTCCTTTTAACGAATTTACAGAAATTGCTGTTAGCCTCTTTTTTCTGCATTAGCATCATTTCCGCCATGGGAGTATCAGCGAGCTTTAGTTCCCAATAGACGAGCTGACGATAGATCTCCATCCATTCTTCGGTTGAAGAGGCAGAATTAATCAAAGAGGATATTCTTGTAAACTCCTGCTGATAGCCGGAGGAGGCCTGCTGTGCCATAAGTTCCTTGCTCTTCAGGTTTTTTTTAAGTGCCAGCAGAATCTGATTGGGGTTAACCGGTTTTATAAGATAGTCGGCTATCTGGTTCCCGATTGCCTGGTTCATTATATTCTCCTCCTCAGATTTTGTAATCATGATGACCGGCAAATCTGGATGAGCCTGCTTTATCCTGGTGAGGGTTTCTATTCCGGAAAGACCGGGCATATTTTCATCCAGAAGCACGAGACTGAAAGGCTCTTTCTGAAGAGTGTCAATGGCATCGAGTCCATTTGAAACGGTTGAGACATCATAACCTTTCCCTTTCAAAAAGAGAATATGCGGTTTCAGGAGATCAATCTCATCATCTGCCCAAAGAATTTTTTCCATAGTCAAAGGGTTTTATAATAAATTGGATAAACGAGGAAACTAATTATTCCCCGTTGGCTTCCCCGATTTCATTTTGATTCGGTGATTTCTCATTAGAGGGAAGGCCATCCGGTTCTTCTTGTTCCTCTTCAAAAAGTTCCTCCTGTTCAAGGTTCAGTTCAAGATTGTCAGCAGCTTCGGAGTCACCAGTGTTCTCCTCCGGAGAGAATGCAGGATTCTCCGGATTTAATTCGGAATCCGCTCCGTATTCATCGGGTGGTCCGGGCATGGTCATATCCGGACCGAGGACTTCTTCCTCTTTTGCCTCCACTTCTGACTGTTCCTGGAAACGGAAGTAGTCTTCAAAAGAACGTCCTTCACGCAGTAAAAGTTCAAAATTAGATTTACTAATCATGATCGGCCTGACCTCTGAAGGCAAATTTATATTGTCACGTTCCATTACAGTCCGGTAATGTTCCAGTTGCTTTAAATTTTCAAATCCCTTTACAATTAGGAGTCCGATATTTGAAAAACTCATCTGTTCGAGATCAAAATCCTTCACGACAAATGAAGAGAAATTGAATCTGGCCACATCATAAAGCACCTGGTTGGCATTAACGGAATCACGCGGGAAGGCAAGCACCAGATATTGTGGAGAATTCGGGTCTCTTTCAAAATTAGCAGGTTGTCCGTCTTCGGCCGTTTCGGTGTCGGAATCGGTCAGACGGATCTCCCATAACATTCCTCTGGAATTGCTAAGACCGGCATGAGGCACACGTCCTGCCTTAAGACCTTTGAGAATTCCGCTTGCCATGTCGGTCATATCGGTGTCGGGCCATTTCTGAAGCAATTCAGTGAGCCGATCCCGGAACATATCATTATCTCCTTCGGTGAGGTAAGACAAAGCGTCGATGAAGACGAACTTTGGCAAAATTGGTGAAAGAGGATAATCTTTTTCCATTTGGGCTGTCAGCGAATGAACTTCAGGATTTTCATCATCAAGATAAGCCCTGTAAGCCTTTTCATACAGAGATTCCTGCACTTCATGCATCTTTCTGAGATTGTTAAAATAATTGGGGTCTCTCATTGCCAATCCGTAAGGAGAGTCGGGGAAGTCAGAAAGGATTTTGGCCCGCCATATTTCAGCCTGGGCCAGATCGTCGTCTCTCACGGCCATCAGATACATGTTATAATAAACGTCAAGCCGATAAACATTATCGGGATAACGTGATTCGAGCTCATTGAATTCAGTGCGTGCCGCCGGATAATCTTCAAGTTTGTCTTTGAGAATCACTCCCATATTGTAGAGCCCCTCTTGAATCACATCATTGCAGACTTGCTTTTCCTCATCGGTTTTGGGTATCTGCTTAAGGTAATATTCAACGAAATGAGGATCATTTTCACGTTCAATTTTTTCCTTTTCGGCGGCAGCCAGGGAATCTGTGGGCAGATCGGATGATTCATCATCGATATCTTCGGTTGAATCGTCTTCAAAAGAAAAAGTGGTTTTATTTTTTCTTCTCCAGTCATCTTCCAGACGACGTGCTCCCCATTTCCTCTGGAATTCAGTTTTACCTGCATTCTTCGTCATGGCGTTATAAAAATACCAGGATTTATCGGAATTCATTTGGAACCCTGTGTTTGAATTGGCTCCCATCTTATCATTCTGATTCTGGTTTTTAGCCATGTATTCATCTCTCTTGGCTGCCTCTTCGGCTTCTTTTTCCTGTTTTTTGAGTTCATCCACGAGACGTTGGGCCACTTTCTCCTGTTCTTCATGCGAAAGTTTTGAAAGGTCGAGCAGAGAGTCCTGCAGGGTTACATTTTCAGCGTAAACGGCAAGTTCATCGAGCACATCACTCCGCCGCGCAAGGATTTTATAATCCGGATAGTTATCCGGCAACAGGGGCACAGCTTCTGAATAACAGGGCTGGGCCTTTACATAATCTCCCTCGGTGAAATAAATATTGCCGAGAGACAGCTGCGCCATTGCCTTGTCTATACCTGACCTGGTGGATTTTTGAACCGCCAGGAGATAGTATTTCTTTGCTTCTGCTGTGTCTTTTCTGGATAGATAGAGATTGCCGATGGCATAATAAATCTGATCGAGATATTCGTTATTCCTTTCATAACGTGTGAGTGCTTTCAATGCATTCACCTCTTTCCTTATGTCATTGCCGGAGAAAACTTCGCTTTGTTTGATCCGGGCATTGAACTTAGTGCGGTAGGGGGTGGCGGGTCCTCCGGCAGCTTTTTTGTAAGCAAGATATGCAGCCTGTCGGTTGCCTATATTAGAATAGATCTGACCCAAAAGGAAATACAGGCGGTTTTTCTGAGAGCCAGAGGAGGCTGCGGCAGCCTCCCGAAGAAAAGGTATCGCCTCCTGATAACGTTCGGTGCGGATAAGATAATCAGCATTCACCATATTGTAAAGGAGCCGAAGGCTTTTGTTTGTAATATCCTTTTCTTTTACGAGATGAAGCACGTTTTCAGCCTCATAATTCCAGTCGAGAGCACAATAAGACCTTGCCTGCCATAACCTGGCTTGGGTCACGACCTCCGGAAGCCAGAAAAAATGTTTGGAAATGTAAAGAAAGGTGGAAGCTGCGCCTAAGAAATCTCCTCCGAGATACTGAGCCTCCGCCATCATCAGCCATGCATTATGCAGGAAAGGATTAAATTCTTCTCGTGCCCTGAATTCCTTTTCTTTTTTGCTGCCTGATTTCTTGGCAGGTTTTTTGGAGATGGAATGAAGCTGGATGGCTTTCTGCATCTTTTCAATGGTCCGTTTGAAGTCACCGGCTGGCTGAGGCATCTTAGTGTCTGCCCGGGCTTCGGCAGGATGAATCAGAAGGCGTCTTGTATAGTCATCTTCATACTTGTCTTCCATATCCTTCAGCTGTTCCTTATAGTGTTCAGAACCGTTGAAATAGACATTGTAACGCGTTGTGAAGGCCTGCCAGTTTCTTGACATGGCTGTGTTCTTCTTGGTGCTGCAGGAAGTAATGATCACAAGCATGCATAAACAGATAATTCCCAAAATGGCGTTGCCACGGGAATCTCTTTTATAAAAAATGCGTTTGAAGGTATTACTCACAGAGAATAAACGTCAGGGTACACACTGATATTTTATTCAAAGGGCAAAAGTAATGGTGAGGCAATTCTGGATGAACCGTATCAGCTCCGCGACGTTGCCGAGATATGGGTAAAAAGCATCGGGTCAGCACCAATGGACTGACCCGATGACTATATCACATAATGCAATCAAATATAGCGTTTTTTCATCTTATCACAATCTTTTCAGTTTTAATAGAGCCATCTCCCATTCTGCTCTTTACGATATAAATACCTTGGATCGGAGTCTCAATTTTTCTACCGGAGATGTCGAAATATTCCTTCTCGATCACCAACCCGGAGTCAACATCTTCAACGCCTGCATCAGGGTTCTCGTTCTCGGGTGGGTTTTCTACATAGGCGGGAGTTTTGTTTGCATTCACTATCATTCCAGTGGATTTGTTTATTACAAAAGCATTCACCATAATTGATTCCAGGTTATCGGTGAGACTGATCTTATTCATCGGGATTGTTATGCTGTTCTCATATAACACACCTAATTCAACTGAAGGCAATGAGCCAGGGATACCGTTCATGGCATCGACGTTCACCACTACATCATTGTAAACAAGACCGTAAGCCATGGTGGGCAGCTTGGTAAACATCTCCAACGGTGTGCCTTCAAAGCCGTACATTCCTGAATAAGCATTCATCTGGTACCATTTCGGGTTGGTAAGCCCGTTTGCTGTCAGCAGATATCCCACTTCATAGTTTGAGGACCCCGGATCGAGCCAGAAAATAGTCTCGATATCAAACTTGATTCCGAAATCGCCTGTCTCTACATTGGTGATTTCAATAGTAGCTAGGGGCCTTTCCCCAATACTTTTGTAGATTACGTTGAAAATTCCGGGAATACGATCCCTTTCCGATCCATAGTAGCCGGTATAGGGGTCTCCAATGAAGTTACGGTCTACGGAACCTTTCGGGTAGCCGGATACTTGAATAGGATAAGTGTTGGTGATGGCCATAGCATCCCCATTATGATAACAAGCCACAACAGCGTCGTCAGGGAAAAATTTATTCACTTCCTCCATTGCCACATATCCTCTCGGACACCATTGACACCATAGACCTGTATATTCCTCTACCAAAGCCCGGCGAACGGGTGTATGGGGAACAGCATAAGAAATAAAGGTTGTAGCCGGATTAGGATGTGTATTTGCTTCTCCGTTCACCTTTTCTATTGTGACTGCCACAGTGTGTTCCTTAAATGAGGATATACCGTTAAATTCAAATGACAACTCCACCTCTTTGCCGGGATCGGGAAGAAGCGGTTCTGCAAATGTTATCACACCGTTTCCTGCGTATTCACCATCTACGGTATAACTATATTCAATGGAATTTATAGGCTGACTACCTACGTTTGAAACATATCCGTTAGTAACGAAATTTGAATCAGTTTTTACGACCAGATTATCAAGTCTACTTAGATTAAAGGCTGCAATAGAGGATTCCGCGGCGTTGATAGTAAAGGCCGACCCTGCAAGACCCAAAATTGTTAAAAATGTTTTGTTCATATCTATGTGTGTTTTTCCTTTTATATTCGACCCGGAAACAGTTTATCCGTTGCCAATAAAAAGCAAAGATAAATAAAAAAACTAACAAATTCAAACCGGAAGTCATATCACCATTGATAAATGTCTTCCCGATTTAAATTCTTATTTTTAAGTGAGTTCGACCTAAGATTAGCAAAAAGAAGACCAGGTCGACTTTTGTAAACCTTTAAAAAAATTAATTTTAAGAGAAAACTGATTAATTTAATATAAAATTTTTGGATAATTAATATAGTTTACTCAAATTGCAAAATCAAAAGATCTCAACCAATAACTTTCATATCGAGACAATGAGTAAATAGATTTTTGAATTTTTAAAAAATCATCAAAAAAAGAAAATCGAGTCAGAAATTCAAATAAAAAAATCGATATAATTTCATCAACAAACAAAATTAACTATGAAATTGAAGCTCATCCTATTTGCAGTTTTATTCGGACTATTTATCCCCGAACTGTATGCCGAGTCTGCTATTTATGCATGTGGCCATATGCGACGGCACCGTGAAATCACAATTCCACAACTCAAATTTTCCGGATATACCACAGTAATTCTCTTTAATCTCAATGTGGCTCCCGACGGTTCTTTGACCACGGATTTCAATTGGAATACTCAGCAACCCGATGAATTCGGTGGCATAGTATGTCAAGACGGTGAATATGTTTTCCAAAATTATCAGCCCCATTATATCGACGACGTGAAATCACTATTACAATTCCCTACTTCAATCAGCAGGATAGAAATGTGTATAGGTGGCTGGGGCAACGATTCATACGGAAACATAAGAAAAATTATTAATAAGGAAGGAACAGGTGAAAATTCTATTCTTTATAGGAATTTTAAAGCCCTCAAAGATGCAATTCCGGAAATTGTAGCCATCAATAATGATCAGGAACAGGATTACTACGAAAATGAAGTATCCCAATTCCATATTATGCTTGCACAATTAGGCTACCTCACCACGATCGCTCCGTATACAAATAAATCATTTTGGGAATCGGTGGTGAAAAAAATAAATCAAGCCGTTCCTAACTGTGTAGACAGAGTTTATTTACAAACATATGACGGAGGTGCCTCCAACATCCCAAAAGACTGGAACGTCTTCGGAGAGATTCCGATGTTTGTGGGATATAATTGTGAATCAAGCGATAATTTAGCCGATATGGAGAAACGGATGCTGCGTTGGAAAGCATCTTCAGATATTTCGGGAGGTTTCCTTTGGAACTATAATAATGAAAGCAGAGTCATTAACGAATGGGCCACAGCAATCAATCGAATCTTCCCTTCGATAGTCGTGCCTGAAGATCAGATAGCAGCCGTCTTTTATCAGAAAAGAGATATGGAAGGATATTCAATATCTCTTCCAGTAGGCAAATTCACTCAGTCAGAACTGGCTGTCTACGGGGCTACGGCTTCAGATTTGCTGTCAGTCAAATTAATGCCGGGTTATCAGGTCACAATCTTCAGTGGTCCTGAATTAAATGGATTATCCGACGTATTTTATTCAAATTCCGACTATTTCGGCAATCAATGGTTTTCACAAGGTGTTTGTTCTGCCATAGTGGAACCCATAGACGAAGCTCATATTGAAGAATTTGGTGAAGTAGATTCCAGAATAGAAGTATTCAATATGCATGGATTAAAGATTGATACTCAAAATTTAGAATCTCTTCCTTCAGGAATATATATAATTAAAAGCAGGAATAAGACTAAAAAGATATTTAAATAACGTCATTCCATCTCCGGGAACGGCCACGATTCATGCCCCGGGCATGCGACATTTAATACGTTTAATAGAAAAGAGGCTAATCCTTTCCGGGATTAGCCTCTTTAAAAATAATTGGTTGAAAGAACCTGATTCGCTATTTATTTACGAATTACAACTTTCTTACCGTTGATTAAATAAATGCCGTTGTTGAGTTCTTTGAGACTTTCAACATTGATTTTCACACCCTGCAAGGTGTAGATATCGAGCTTTTCGTCTCCGTTGATGCCGAGAATTCCGGTTTCTCCAACAGTCACTGTGTAAATGATCTCAGGATTATAGAGGAAGTCTTCCCAGTCGTTTGAAACAACCTGAATGAATTTGGCAGGTATATTGATGGTATATTTGCCGGCGGCAAGATCAAGAGAAGTAAGATCTATTTCAATGCCAAAAGACGGACCGTCAAGAATGCTGACCTGACCACCCTCTTTACCGGAAACTACACGTTCAAGAGTAATCACTGTGCCATCTGATCCAGCGAGTGTAATCTCTCCGCTTTCACGCCATACGCTGTCGATGTTGCCACCTTCCCAGAGCACTGAAGTGATTCCGTTTTCATCAAGAGGATAAATAGTGTAATCTTCATTAAAGTCACTTTGTGCCGGGAACGCGTAAATTTCAACTGTCGGGAAGTTACCGGTATTTGTATCAACACTGATAGTTATCATACCGCCGTTCCAGGAAGGACAGTTCCAGAAGCACCATTCCTCTTCTTCATCGAAGGCTGCCATGCAGTTGCCAAAGAAAGAATGACTTGAAGTGAAATCAAGTGTCACAGGCATTGCATCCATATAGTCCATATCGAACGGTACGAAATAAACTCCGTCATATTTCATCAAGTTGAATCTGAATTCGCTTGCGTCTGCAATAGTGAAGGTGCCGGTGTAGATTCCGGGGTTGGAATCATCATCCATCAGAGCCCAGTCGTCACTGAATGCCGGGTCGTAATCGTTCATTGCTCCGGAGATATACCAATAGTTGTCTTCAGGAGTAGAACCGGAAGGAGTGGTGAACGAAACTGACTGATAAGGAACATAATTCCCGTCAGTGCCTATGACAGCTATTCCGACTTCATATTGATTTCCGGGTATTATATCCTCATCAAAAGTTATTGTCTGAACACCGGTATATTCATACCATCCCCATGAAATGATCATCTCAACCGGGGATTGGAATCCCATCCAACCTCCAAAGACAGAGAAGTATTGTTCCACCGAGCCTAAACAACACAGCACATAATAACTTTCCACATCCTCATTCGGAGTGAATGTTATGGTAGCTGAAAAAGGAGTAACATTGTCAACAGTACCTGTCACAACCGGATTAAGGTCTCCGGAAGGTTTGTCTTCGATGGTTTCAACCTGCTTCCAGAATATTTCCTGTTCGGGATTTACCTCACCGTTCGGACCCATTACCAGTCCTTCAGGAATAGTGAGGGTAAACTCACCGTATTTAGTAAGTCTGGGACCGAAAAGGTTTGAATAGTCAAGAGACGAGGTATAGCTATCGAATGTAAGCAGCACAGCATTGTGTGTCCCTCCGTCTACAGATACAATCTCACCATTTCCTTTGACACTCCAGTCATCCGGCTGATCAGGAAATGCGTAGTCATCGAAATGGATGTAGAACTGATCTTTTGTCTCACTCTCACCGGCGAATACAAGATTATTTACTCCCCAAGTCAAGATAACCTCCGTCTGATAGGTGGTGTAGGTGGCACCATCCTCAACTCCGGAGAGGATGATTCCTTCGCCAAGAGTTTCAACCTGCTTCCAGAATATTTCCTGTTCTGCATTCACCTCGCCGTTCAGACTCTTTACCAAACCTTCAGGAACTGTGAGGGTGAACTCGCCGTATTTAGTAAGTCTGGGACCGAAGAAGTTTGAATAGTCAAGAGATGAGGTATAGCTGTCGAATGTAAGTTTCACAGCGTTTTTTGTTCCCCTGTTTACAGATACAATCGAAGCATTTCCGCTGATACTCCAGTCATCCGGCTGATCAGGAAATGCGTAGTCATCGAAATGGATAAAGAATTTATCCTTTGTCTCACCCTCTCCATCTAATACAAGGTTATCTACTCCCCAAGTAATGACAACCTCGGTCTGATAGGTGGTGTAGGAGGCACCATCCTCAACTCCGGAGACTATGACTCCTTCGCCAAGACCCTGAGCATTGGCTGCGATTCCTACGGAAACGGCAAAGGCCGTAGCTAATGTAAAAAGTTTTTTCATAAATAAATATTTAAAAATTAAGAAATCGTGAATTTACGATCTGTCAGGATAGGCAATATCTTAAAATTCACATTATTTTGTCAAAAATAGCAAAAAAACTAATTAAATATAAAAAGGAGGTTAAGCGATTAACAAATTTTAACGGATGTGCCGAATATTTTCACCGGCAAAAAAATAAGGGTATGCCGGTTGACATACCCTCGGTTGGCTTACCAAGATTCGAACTTGGACAGGCAGAACCAAAATCTGTAGTGCTACCATTACACCATAAGCCAATCTTCATTGCGGCGGCTTAAACCGCCTCAAATCGGATGCAAAGTTATTAAAAAGATTTCAAACCTGCAAGAAATTCGTTAAATTTGCGGTATGAAGGACTTTAGTGAATCCGACATAGAACAGATAGAGCAGCTTGTGACAGACGGAAACAAGGAGGAGGCTTCAAGAGAAGTCAGCGAGCTCCATGCCGCTGATATAGCCGAACTTTTCCGCAAGCTTAATCTTCAGGAGGCCGAATGGCTCTTCAATCTCATAGATGACAATGAGAAGAGGGCCGATGTGCTTATGGAGCTTGATGAAGATGACCGAAAAAAATTGCTCGAGGGTATGGAGCCGGAGCAGATCGGTCATTACATCGACCTGCTTGATACTGACGATGCCGTAGACCTTATCCAGGAACTTGATGAGGAAGACCGTGAGGAGGTGATACAGCATATCGACGACATGGAGCAGGCAGGTGATATAGTCGACCTTCTGCAATATGACGAAGACACGGCCGGAGGTCTTATGGCCACCGAAATGCTCGTGGTGAATGAAAATCTTTCGATGCCCGACTGCCTTAAGGAGATGAGAAGGCAGGCTGAGGATCTTGACGATATCTATAATGTCTATGTTGTCGATGATGACAACAGGCTGCAAGGAGTTTTGCCCCTGCAGAAAATGATAACCCATCCTTCCGTGTCGAAAATCAAGCATGTAATGGATGCCGACCCTTATTCGGTAAGGACCGACACGCCGATTGACGAGGTGGCACTTGATTTCGAGAAATATGACCTTGTCGCGATGCCTGTAATCGACAGCATCGGGAGACTCGTTGGTCAGATAACTGTCGACGACGTGATGGATGAAGTGAGGGAACAAAGTGAAAGAGACTTCCAGCTTGCATCCGGTATATCTTCCGACGTTGACGCTTCCGATTCAGTCTTCCAGCAGACAAAGGCAAGAATTCCCTGGCTGCTCATAGGTATAGTAGGAGGTATTATTAATTCTCTCATATTGGGAGGTTTTGAGGCTCAGATAGCTGCAATAACCGCCCTTGCAATTTTCATACCGCTGATAGGAGGAACGGGAGGAAATGTTGGTGTACAGGCATCGGCCATAGTTGTTCAGGGACTTGCCAACGGCAGACTGGATCTTAAAAACTCAATGAGCCAGATTGGAAGAGAATGTCTTGTGGCTCTCATGAATGCCGTGGTAATCTCCGGAGTGGTATTTATTTATATTTTCCTGACACAGCCGGCCGGTGTGAAATATACTGTTTCCCTGTCGGTGGCCATATCATTGTTTGCGGTAGTGATTTTTGCCACTGTATTCGGCACATTGGTGCCCTTGACCTTAGAAAGGCTGAATATTAATCCGGCCCTTGCCACAGGTCCTTTCATACAGATCACCAATGATGTCGTAGGCCTTTTGATTTATGTGGGTACATCCACCTGGACAATGGGCATATTCGGCGCAATTCAATAATACTCTCCCGGTTATGGGGCGGAATAACTTCGGGATGACGATCGACTGACAAATGGCAAAAATAGCTGAGACACCCTTGATGCTCCAGTATCTGGAGATGAAAAAAAAACATCCTGATGCAATATTGCTTTTCAGGGTAGGGGATTTTTATGAGACATTCTCTGATGACGCGATTGCTGCAAGTGAAATTTTAGGGATTACCCTTACACGGCGTGCCAACGGTAAAGCCCAATCTGTTGAACTGGCCGGTTTCCCTCATCACGCACTTGATTCTTATCTGCCAAAACTTGTCAGAGCCGGAAGAAGAGTTGCGATCTGCGAACAGTTAGAGGATCCGAAACTGACAAAAAAACTTGTAAAAAGGGGAATAACAGAATTGGTGACGCCGGGGGTGAACACATCTCCGGGGGCACTCGATGCCAAAGAAAATAATTTCTTGGGGGCGGTTTATTTTGAGAAAGAAAAGGCAGGCGTTTCATTTCTCGACATATCGACAGGAGAATTCCTTTGTGCCGAAGGTCAGATTTCGGAAATGGACAGACTGATAAATAAAATTGGCCCGCGGGAAGTGCTCAGAATGAAAGGTAGCCGTGTCTATTTTTCAGAGCATTTCAGTTATAAAGGAAGTGTGTTTGAACTTGACGACTGGGTTTATTCCGGTTCTGCTGCCAAGGAAAGGCTTCTTAAACAATTCAGCACTTCTTCTCTGAAAGGTTTCGGAATATCTGAAATGAAACTTGCAGTGATTGCAGCGGGGAGTATTCTGCATTATCTTGATCTGACAGGTCATAGCGAGGTTTCGCATATTACTGCCATCGGGAGAATCGAAAACAAGAATTATATGCATCTTGACGGTTTCACGGTGAGAAACTTAGAGATTGCGGCGGCTTTGGGTTCGGAAGGGAAGAGCCTTCTTGAAATTCTTGACAGGACCCAATCTCCAATGGGAGGGAGGAAATTGAAGAGATGGCTTTTGTTGCCCCTTTTGAATGTGGAAGAGATCAGAGACCGCCATAATACTGTAGAATTTTTCTTTAATAACCGTGAGATCAGAGAGAAGGCCCGGGAGGAGGTAAAGCGTGTAGGTGACCTTGAAAGACTGGGAAGCCGTGTAGCAACCGGAAAGATATTGCCACGGGAGATGCTTCAGCTTTCTGAGAGCGTGAAGGGAGCTGACGGTTTGAGAAATCTCCTTAAAGACTGCGGCAACCAAAGCGTTGAGACGATTATTTCACGGATGGAAGACATCAGTGATGTGGCACGTTGGATTGACTCTACCATATGTCCGGATACGACCAACAGTTTTGGAAAATCCGCTGTGATAATGGAGGGGATCGATGCTGAACTTGATGAGCTCAGAGGGCTCAGGGCTCATAGCAAGGATGCAATTCTCTCTATCCAGACACATGAAATGGAGAATACCGGGATTACTTCTCTTAAGATCAATTATAACAACGTATTCGGTTATTATCTCGAGGTGAGGAATACCCATAAGGAGAAGGTGCCTGAACACTGGATAAGAAAGCAGACTTTGGTAAATGCCGAACGATATGTCACTCCCGAATTAAAGGAACTTGAGGAAAGAATTTTAGGTGCGGATGAAAAGATAAACTTGATAGAAGACAGGATTTACCGTGAACTGATGAAAAAGATCTCGGGTAAGTTCAGTCAGTTGTATAATAATGCCGGGGCTGTTTCTACTGCCGATTGTCTGCTAAGTTTTGCAGAAACAGCGATAGATAACGGTTATGTGCGACCCGAAGTGGATAATTCCACGGTGCTCGATATAAAGGAGGGCAGGCATCCTGTTATAGAGAAGACATTGCCCCCGGGAGAATCTTATATCTCAAATTCCGTTTTGCTTGATTCCAACCAAATCGAAGAGGAAGCCGAAGGTTGCCAGATAATGATGATAACCGGTCCGAACATGAGCGGAAAGTCTGCTTTGTTAAGACAGACGGCCTTGATAGTGCTGATGGCTCAGGCCGGTAGTTTTGTCCCGGCTTCCTCGGCCAGGATAGGCATTGTCGACAAAATATTTACCCGAGTAGGAGCAAGTGACAGTATCTCTTCGGGTGAGTCTACTTTCATGGTAGAGATGAATGAAGCCGCTTCCATACTCAACAATATGGGAAGTCGGTCATTGATTCTTTTTGACGAACTTGGAAGAGGCACTTCCACCTATGACGGCATATCCATAGCATGGTCAATAGTGGAACATATCCATGATAACGGACGGTGCAGCCCTAAGACTCTTTTCGCAACGCATTATCATGAGCTCAACGAAATGGAGGGGAAGTTCAGCCGGATTGCAAATTATAATGTTTCAGTAAAAGAGATTGACGGCAGAGTGGTATTTCTGAGAAAACTTGAAAGGGGAGGATCTGAGCATAGTTTCGGAATTCATGTGGCCAAACTCGCCGGAATGCCAAGGTCAATTGTGAAGAGGGCTGATCAGGTGTTGAAACAGCTTGAAGACGGTTCATCGGGAGTTTCTGCAGATAAAAATCTAACAAGGAAGAATGCAGGAAATATTAATCATCAGCCTGATGCCGTACAGATGAGTTTCTTCCAGCTTGACGATCCTCTGTTATCTCAGATAAGAGACACCCTCATTGGGATAGACGTGGAACGATTGACACCACTCCAGGCTCTGAATATGCTCAACGATTTGCAAGGACTTTTAACCGGGAAATAAAAAAAGCCCCAAAAAGGGGCTGAGAGAATATATAAATGTTGCACTAATAAGGATGAGTTTATAATTCAATATCATCACGTTGGTTTCTTACAGGCACTTTCTGTCGTTGAACCTTGATATAAGCCGGAACATTAAACATTGCCCACAGGGCTGATATCATTAAAGCACCAATCACTACATAACTTTGCCATGACATGTCGTGATATAAGGCCATTGTCAGAATACCTGCCACGATAATTGCTGCTCCAAGAATTAATACTAATATTCCAAAGGGGCTGTTTTTAATTGTCTGTCTCATAATTTTAATATTTTTAGAGTTGTTATTATTTTCCTTTAAATTGATGATTGAAGGAGCAAATGAAAACATTTTTCAATGCCCTGAAGCATCGTTTAATATTATAATGAATGAGACATCAAAAAGTTTGATCGGGAGGAAAATTTAACAATTGAAAGTTCTTATGACGGTCGTAATTATAGTAAAAAGAGGATTATTCGCGTAATTTTGAATCTATGATGATTGTCACGGGCCCGTCGTTAATGAGCGAAATCTTCATATCGGCTCCGAAAATACCTCTTTTTACTTCCTTCCCGATTAAGTCAGACAGTCTTCGGCAATATTCTTCATATAAAGGAACGGCGAGATCATGGCCTGCCGCACGGATATAGGAGGGACGGTTTCCTTTTTTTGTAGAGGCTGTCAGGGTGAACTGACTGACTGCTAAGGCTTCTCCCCCGATATCAATCAGCGATAAGTTCATCACGCCGGTTTCATCGGGGAAAATGCGCATATTGGCAGTCTTTGAAGCAAGCCATGAAACATCTTCGGATGTGTCTCCATGTTCTATTCCTACCAATACCAGAAGTCCGGTGCCAATACAAGCCCGGACTTCAGTATCAATTGTGACGGATGCGTTTGAAACGCGTTGAATCACCAGTCTCATTTATTAACAAAAACTAAGTATTGTCCCTGTTGCATCACCTGAGGGATTATAGCATCCTCTCCGGTGAAATAATTAACCATGCCGCGAGTGTCAGGAGTGTTCTTTGTAGAGAATTCCACAGGGATTTCTCCTTTGCCAAGATTTACGAGTGTCATCACTTTTGAGCCTTCGCGTTCACGGCTGAAGATATAAAGATCGGGGCTTGTGGTGGCGTAGCTGATGAGTTCGCCTCCATCCATTCCGGCTGACAATGCTTTCTGGGTATGCTTGAGGTTATTCAGCTTCTGATAGAAAGTGAAATATTCATTTCTGGGTTCCCATTGCGGCGCCTTATCTTTTTCAAAGAATTCGAAGGCCCGGTTCATTCCGGTTTCTTGGCCTGTGTAAATCAACGGCATGCCCGGTAATGTGTAGGAAAGCACGGCGAAGGCATCGGTGAGGTTGCCCAGGCGTTCAAATTCAGTGCCCTCCCATGAGTTTAGGTCATGATTGGTAATCATGTTCATGAGATATGTATCTTTCGGGAAATCCTCAAATTGCTGTGCAAGAAGATTGTTTATTGCAATGGCATGAGTTTCCGGGAATTCGCGTATTCCGCCATCTTTCTCTCTGAATGAATATTGGCCGGAAGTGGCTGCTATCTGGCTGAACAGGTCTTTCATGGGCCAGTTATACCCCATATCGAAAGCCAGTTCCTGAAGTTCGGGAGAAGTAGCCTCGGCAAGCATGAATATTTCCGGTTTGACGGCCTGGAGCTGCGGGCGTGCTTCATTCCAGAAATCTGTGGGAACTTCCATCGCTACATCACAACGGAATCCGTCGACATCAGCTTCAGTGAGCCAGAATTTCATTGCATCGATCATCCCCTTTCGCATCTCCGGATTTGAATAATCGAAAACATAAACATCGGTCCAGTCATAGACTCCTTTCATATTGCCGAGAGAATCTTTTTCATACCAGTCGGGATGAAGATCGACCCATATGTTATCCCTGCCTGAGTGATTGGGCACCCAGTCAATAATAACTTTCATACCCATCTCATGAGCAGTTTTCACCATTTCCTTAAACTGGTCGAGGGTGCCGAATTCAGGATTGAATTCCTTGTAATTCTGAACGGCATAATAGCTGCCAAGAGTCCCTTTACGATCTTTTTTGCTGATCGGGTTTATGGGCATCATCCAGAGGATATCAACACCGAGCTCTTTCAGACGTGGCAACTGTTGCTGAAAAGCAGTAACTGTGCCTTCCTCAGTGAATTGCCGCAGATTGACTTCATAGATTACTGCGTTACGGCTCCAGTCCGGATGTTTTACCTGGGTATAGGTGGAATCACATTCCTCCTTGTTGTTATTTTCAGCTTGTTTTTTACCACCGCAAGCAGAAAGCAGAAGGGCCCCAATAAGCCCGAAAGCGGAAAAAAGTTTTCTCATGACTGTATAGATATAATTAATAAGTGTTTTATTGTTTAAAACATTCATAAAGCCTTTTTTGTTTTAGAACCCTTTTCTAAATATTCCCGGAACAGGACATTCAACCCACCCGACTCCCGTCGAGAAGGCTTATCAGTTTTTCCAGCGCTTATGGCTCCATAGCCAGAAAGCCGGAGCATTTTTAAGGGTCTTTTCAAATTCTTTCCAGAACTGTCGAGTGTATGGATAAGGAAGTTTCTTTGATTCCGGAATCAAGCGATGAAAACAGATGCTGTAACAGCCCCTCCTGACACGGTTCATTTCAAGATAGAAAAAGTCGGCTCCGACTTTTTCACCAATCTCTTCAGCTCCGTAAATAAACCATGTCTTATGATTAAGAAATTCCAGACAATTGTTTTCGTGCTTCTGATGAGGCCTGTGATCGGCGATAAAACCGCATACCCAGGGAAAGTTTCTTTTGTCGAGCAAGATTCGCGGTGCCCGTTTCATTGGTATTATATGGGCTCCCCATCGGGATCTTATATCCAAAAATATCTCATCCCAGGTTTTGTTGGAAAGGGGGTGATAAATTGAAGCCATATAGGTCTCCGGAAGGAAATACCTGCAGATTTCCTGAACCCACTCCCAATTTCCATAATGCCCCATTAATAAAACAGCATTTCGCCCTTCAGAAAGTGTTTTATTGATCACCTCAAAATTGTTGACCTGTATTCGTTTTCTTAATTCCTTGTCACTTATATGAAGAAGTTTTAGGGTTTCAACAATCTGATCTCCAAGATATCCGTAAAATTCCCGTTCTATCTTTTTGATTTCTGAAATCTCTTTGTCAGGGAAAGATTCCACAAGATTTTTTCTCACAACCTTTCTGCGATATTTAACCAGACGGTAAAGCACAAAAGATATGAAGTCGGCAAAGAGATACAGCACGCCCAAGGGAAGACGTGAACTGATAGATAGGAATCCTGTAAGAATAGTTTTTGCCATATATATTGCAAATTTAAGAAATTAGGGAGATATAGCGGTTTAAAATCATTAAATTTGCAAATTGAGGCTGAATGGTATAAAAATGGCAAATAAAGAAGAGATAGATTTTGTTCTGACGTGGGTTGACATGAACGACCCGGAATGGAATAGGGTGTTTTCTCAATATTCCGGAAAACCGGAGATTGAAAAGAACGGTGTCTCAGATGCAAGATTCCGAGACTATGGATTCCTGAAATATTGGTTCCGTGGTGTCGAGAAGTTTGCACCATGGGTCGGGAAAATCCATCTGATCACAAGCGGACAGAAGCCCGAGTGGCTGGATACCGCAAATCCTAAAATTAATGTAGTGGACCATAAGGACTTCATACCGGAAGAGTTCCTGCCCACATTCAATTCAACTGTGATTGAAAGATATATGCACCGTATCCCGGGCTTGTCAGAAAAATTCGTTTACTTCAATGATGATTTCTATATAATCAGGCCTGTGACCTCTGAAAGGTTTTTCAAAAACGGGCTCCCTTGTGATATCTCGATTTTTCAATATAATCCTACATGGTCACAATGGTACAAGAAACTTAAAAACAATATCCGCCTTATCAACCGTCATTTCAACAAACGGGAAGTTCTCAGGCAATGGCATCACAAATGGTTCAGTAAGGAATATGGTTCTAAAGTCAGAATGAACTATCTGCTTCAGCCTTTCCCTAAATTCATAACTTTAAGGGTGCACCACAATGCCCAGCCTTATCTGAAACAAACTTTTGAGGAAGTATGGGACAATGTGGGGAAAGAGCTGACCGAGACATCCCGTTTCCGTTTCCGTGACTCTCATGACTACTCACCGGAACTTATACGCACGTGGCAGATATGCAAGGGTGATTTTGAACCCTATAATACCTATAAAGACACGAAGATGTTCCCGCTTATGGTTCGTCCGAAACAAGCCATCCGTGCCATAAGGGATCAGGAGTATACGTTGATATGCCTGAACGATAATGTGCATATCAAGAATTATGATGAACTGATGAGAGAACTTCAGGATGCCTTTAATCATATTCTTCCTGAGAAATCATCGTTTGAGAGATGAAAAAGGTGTTTGCCGAAATAATAGCGGGATTGATCCCTCATAAAATGACAAGAAACCGCTGGCGTGGGATCTTGCGCTTCGGATTGAGGAATGCCCGGAAATTACGTCAGGAGATAAAGGATCACAATTCGATGCCTCGGCATTATCTGGCTGTATGCGTCATTGCAAAGGATGAAGGACCATATTTCAAGGAATGGCTTGACTGGCATATTTCGCAGGGTGTAGAGAAATTTTATGTCTATGATAACGGGAGCACTGACAACACCCGGGAAATACTGACCCCATATATTGAGCAGGGAATTGTGGATTACACTTATTTCCCCGGCCATCGAATGCAGATTGCTGCCTATGATGACTGTCTGAAACGACATCGCTATGAGTCCCGTTGGCTCGCCATGATCGATATGGATGAATTCATCAAGCCGATTAAAGATAAATCAATACCTGATTTTTTAAAAAAACTGGAAGATTTTCCGGTGGTGGAGATTAATTGGCTTGTCTATGGAAGCAACGGTCAGAAAACAAAAGGTGAGGGAGACGTGATGGAAAGATTTCAAAAACATTCGGATCCGGGACATCCTTTAAACCGGCATGTAAAAAGTATTTTCAATCCCCGCAGGGTTTATTGTATGATCGGGTGTCATGAAGCTGCAAGAATAAATGGGAAAGCAGCAGACCCTGATGGCCGGATAATTAAAAAGAGCTGGAAAGACCGTGACCCTCAGCAGGATGTAATCAGGATTAACCATTATGCTGTGAAGAGCTATGAAGAGTTTATGGAAAAACAGGCTCGTGGAAGGGCAAGCGGACGAGAGAAAGAAGTGAGGGAGGAATATTTCAGGAGATTCGACCTCAATAACTGCGAGGATCAGTAAATTCGAGAAATGGGCTTTATAAGTAAGATTTTTCCAAATAAACTGTGGACCAAAAGTTTCACCTTCTGGTGGCTGATATCACTTGCCACTATCCTGCTATTTGATCTCTTCTGGATGTTTCAGACCACCTTCAGGGCCTTCGGTTATCTTACGTTCTGGCCGATTCTGTTTCTGAATGCCACAATAATGACCCTTCCATCCTTATTTTCAAGAAACGGGATCTGGAATCTATTCGTTTTGCTGATAGCCGATACATTATTTATATCCAATCTGATGTATTGCAACACTTATTACAATGCCATTCCCCTGCAAAGTTATTTCATTGCAGGCAATCTTTCGGATTTCGGAGCAAGTGTGGCAGATTCATTCAGATGGTACTACGTTTTTCTGCCCATATTAAGTCTCCTTGCGTTTATTATTTATTCCCTTTCAAAGTTTAGGAATTGCATAAAACCTTCGCTTCTGCATTATTGCGGACTGATATTGGTTTTATTTTTATTGACATGGGTGGCCGATTTACCCTTTGGCGGCTCGTTTGCAAGAATTGGCATGATGAAAGACAACGCGTATGAAGCGAGCAGTGTGTCAACAGTTTATTCCATACCGGGTTTCCTTGCCTACGACCTTCACAAATCCACTATGGAAATCACACAGAAAGAAGAGAAGGAAGTAGGGGAATGGCTTAAATTTCACAGACAACTAACCGGGAAATTATCAGAAGACTCAACCAGTCAGAATTTTCAAAATAGAAAAAACCTTATCCTGATATTGTGTGAATCGTTGGAAAGCTGGCCTATTGGTAAGATAGTGGAGGGGAAAGAGATAACGCCCGAGCTTAACAGGCTGATCGCAGACTCTGCTACTTTTTTCGCACCCAACGTAGTCAGCCAGGTAGGTCCGGGTCGGTCGATTGACGGTCAGTTGCTTATTCTTGCCGGTATGTTGCCGATGAAAAATAATGTATATGCCTATGAAACAGAAGGGAATCAATTCTATACATTGCCTAAGGCTTTAAAGATGAGGGGCACTCATTCTTATCTGATAAGTTGCGACAAACCATATGTGTGGAATCAGACAAGGGTCGCCCGGGCTTTTGGTATCGACACCTTGATTCAGGCTTCGGATTTTTACAACGACGAGCCGGTGGGAGGACATAAACGATTGAGCGACGGAGGCTTGATGAAGCAAAGTATTGAAAAAATGAGAAAGGGTGAAATATGGCCTGAGGGAGAACCGGGTTTTCTAATCTGGGTGACGTATTCAGGTCATAATCCTTTTAAATTGCCGGATAAACTCAGAAGGATAAATTTTGAAGGAGATTACCCGGAGATAATCAGAAACTATATGACAACGGCCAATTATACCGATCATGCAATTGGCATGTTAATAGATTACCTCAGAAGCAGGAGTGACTGGGAAGAAACCATGGTTGTGATAACCGGAGACCATGAAGGACTGGCATCCTATAGAAATGAGGCCATTCAAAATCCTGCAACAGCCAATATTGTTGACCCCGGTCAGCACACCCCGTTGATTATAATTAATTCTCCCTTGGCTGAAAGATATGAGGGAGAAATGGGAGAGGTAGACATTTACAGCACCTTGCTCGATCTGATGAAGCTTTCCGATTATGAATGGAAAGGGATGGGCCTGTCGGTGGTGAATCCGGGCTTTCCCGGAGTGGCTATAGGGAGCACCGGCAACATAGAGGGAAATATTAATGAAGTTCCTGAGGAAATCCTGGATCATTTAGTTAAAGCACGCGATATTAGCGACATAATATTAAGATTTGATTTGCTTAAAGAAAATGAATACGTCAATGAATGATAAGAGTAGCAAGATTATAGTGTCTCTGACTTCTTTTCCTGCTGCAATAGGTTTTGCCGTAAAGGCTGTGAAGTCATTATTGAAAGGAAGTGTACTCCCTGATAAGATAGTTCTCTATCTCACCTTCAGTCAGTTTGGCGAGGAGGGGCTGCCGGTGTCTCTTTTGAAGCTCTCTGAAGAAAATCCCATATTTGAAATCAGGGATTATCCGGATGATATCCGTTCTTATCGTAAATTGATTCCGGCTCTGAATGATTTCCCTGAAGATATAATTGTTACTGTGGATGACGACGTGCTTTATCACAAAAATCTGTTGAAACAGCTTTTGAAATTGCATGAGAAA
Source organism: Muribaculaceae bacterium (assembly GCA_022510445.1). Taxonomy (GTDB): domain Bacteria; phylum Bacteroidota; class Bacteroidia; order Bacteroidales; family Muribaculaceae; genus Lepagella. The sequence goes on from JAFLTN010000006.1 coordinate 38,158, forward strand.
CATCCGGAGGCTATAATAGCCCATCGGGCTAAAAAAATACACTTCAGGAAGGCATATAAAAAATGGAGAAAATTCAGATGGTATCATTTCTTATTTAAGAGGATTTATAAAGATCCCATGATAATGCAGACGGGAGTAGCCGGTGTTCTTTATCCGCCACATTCCTTAGCCAAAGAAATGCTGGATCCTTCTCTTTTTACCAAGATTGCACCGACCACCGACGACCTCTGGTTCTGGGCAGCCGCCGTTTTAAACGACCGGTATGTTATTCCGGTTCCATTCGGAAAGAATAAACCGAAAGACCTGAAAAAACCTAAGGAAATTTCATTGAAAACAGTGAATTTCAAGAGCGGAACAGACAACAACGGTATGGCTCTCCTGGATATCCTTTCATTCAAACCTGTCATATTAGAGAAAATTTTTGATAACTTTGCAAAAAAATAGCTCAAAATATATCCGTTATGGAAAAGAAATATACAAGGACATTGATTACATCGGCGTTGCCTTATGCCAACGGACCGGTTCATATCGGACACCTTGCCGGAGTTTACGTGCCGGCTGATATTTATGCACGTTACCTTCGGCTTAAAGGAGAGGAAGTGATGTTTGTCGGCGGGAGTGATGAGCATGGAGTGCCAATCACCATAAAAGCGAAAAAAGAGGGTGTCACCCCGCAAGATATCGTAGACCGTTATCATAAGATGATAAAGGATTCTTTCGAGGAACTTGGAATCTCTTTCGACGTCTACGGCCGCACCACTTCCAAGACCCATCACAAGACTGCCTCTGATTTCTTCAAAACTCTTTATGACAAGGGTGAATTTATTGAAAAAACCAGTATGCAGCTTTATGATGAAGAAGCGGGTGAATTTCTTGCCGACAGATATGTCACCGGCACTTGTCCGCATTGTGGCAAGGATGGTGCCTACGGCGATCAGTGTGAGGCTTGCGGCACATCTTTAAGTCCGTCCGACCTTATAAATCCGAAGTCTGCTCTTTCGGGAAGCACTCCTGTTTTGAAAGAAACTTCACATTGGTATCTCCCTCTTGATAAATGGGAACCCAAACTTCGTGAATGGATACTTGAGAATCATAAGGAATGGCGCCCCAATGTCTATGGACAATGCAAATCGTGGCTCGATATGGGTCTGCAGCCGCGAGCCGTGAGCCGCGACCTTAAATGGGGTATACCGGTTCCCGTGGAAGGAGCCGAGGGGAAAGTGCTCTATGTCTGGTTTGATGCGCCCATCGGTTATATATCCAATACAATTGATGCCACGCCGGATTGGGAAAAATGGTGGAAAGATCCGCAAACCAAAATGCTGCATTTCATCGGCAAGGATAATATAGTTTTCCATTGCATCGTTTTCCCGTCAATGCTGATGGCCCACGGAGGCTATAATCTCCCGGAGAATGTTCCGGCAAATGAATTCCTGAATCTGGAAGACGACAAGATATCCACATCAAGGAACTGGGCCGTGTGGCTTCATGAATATCTCCACGAGCTTCCCGGCAAGCAGGACGTGCTCAGATATGTTCTCACAGCCAATGCTCCTGAAACCAAAGATAATAATTTCACATGGAAAGATTTCCAAGCAAGAAATAATAATGAACTTGTAGCAATTCTCGGCAACTTCATAAACAGAGCCACGGTGCTTGTGCATAAATATTATGGAGGTATGGTGCCGGCAGCCGGTGATTTTACAGAGGCCGACAAGGCTATGATGGAAGAGGTGAAAGAAAGTATCAAGACTCTCTCCGACAACCTTGAAAATTTCAAAGTCCGAGAAGGTCTTAAAGATGATGCCCCAGGTTGTGGAAGCATCGCCGCGGCAGAATTCCACGAGATCAAGCATATCCTGAACGTACTCTTTAAAACGGTCGGATTTCATATCAACGCC